>CANHZX010000050.1 GCA_947465215.1 Betaproteobacteria bacterium
ATATATGCTGCGGCACGTGCACGCCGCCTGTACTTTCTTGATGCACCGGTCTCCGGTGGTCAGTCTGGTGCCGAGCAGGGCATCCTGACGGTGATGGTGGGCGGCGATGACGTGGCTTTTGCGATGGCCGAGCCGGTGATTGCACATTACTCGCGCGCGGTGACGTTGATGGGTGCAGCCGGCGCCGGTCAGAAAACCAAGATGGTCAACCAGATCTGCGTTGCCGGTGTGGTGCAGGGTTTGGCCGAAGGGTTGGCGTTTGCGCTGCATGCGGGACTCGACGGCAAACGCGTGGTCGACGTCATCTCGAAAGGGGCTGCAACGTCATGGCAGATGGAAAACCGCGGGAAAACCATGATCGACGGAAAGTTTGACTTCGGTTTTGCTGTGGATCTGATGCGCAAGGATCTGCGTATTGCGATGGAAGCGGCGCGCAGCAACGGCGCCCAGTTGCCGGGGACTGCGCTGATCGACCAGTTTTACGCGGGCGTGCAGAAACAGGACGGTGGTAAGCTCGATACATCCAGTCTGATCAAGCTGCTGGTGCAATATTGAAAGGTTGTCAGTGAACGTTAAAAAAGAAAGCGGGACTCCGGCGCCGGCGTTGCCGGCGGCCACGGTGACCATCGTGCGTGATGCGGGTGATGGCATCGAAGTGCTGATGATGCGGCGCAATCTCAAATCGGGTTTTGTGCCGGGTATGTATGTGTTTCCCGGTGGCGGTCTGGACGAGGCTGATTTATCATTTAAAAACAATGGCTTATGTTCTTGCATCGATGATGTGGCGGCCAGCGCTGCATTGGGCCTGGCTGCCGATGGCGTGGGTTACTGGGTTGCCGCCATCCGTGAGGCCTTCGAAGAGGCCGGATTGCTGCTGGCGCGTGATCGTGCCGGCGACATCGTAAAGCTGCGCGATGCACAGGCCTCGGCGCGTTTTGATACGCATCGCCGCCAGCTTAATGCGGGTGAGCTGGATTTCGCCGCAATCCTTAAGGCGGAAGGACTGCAACTGGCCGCGGATCAGCTGACATATTTTGCGCACTGGATTACACCGGTCACTGCGCCGCGCCGGTACGACACGCGCTTTTTCATGGCGGAAGCGCCGGCTGAGCAGGAACCTTTTCATGATGATCATGAAACCATTGCCGCCACCTGGATCAGTCCGGGCGAAGCGCTGACGCTGCACAAGCGCGGTGAATTTGAGATGCGCACGCCGACTGTGCGCACGCTTGAAACTTTCGCCGACTGCAGCAATGTTGCCGGACTACGCCGCAGTCTCCAGTCCATACAGGGCAATGTGCAGGCATTGATGCCCAGAATCGGCAGGGACGGACGCCGTTATCTGCCGGGTGAACCCGGTTATGAGGAGGCCGGCACCAAGGAAGGCGCAGGCCAGTGGCAGAACTGAAGCCGATTATTCCCGGTGAGGTTGTCGAGATCGCACCCGGTGTGCGCCGGCTGACCGCGCCCAATCCGGGCATGATGACGGGGCCTGGCACCAATACCTATCTGCTTGGAAATGAGCGGATCGCGATGATCGATCCCGGTCCCGAAATGGATGCGCACCGGGATGCGCTGCTGGATGCGGTCGGTAACCGGTTGCGCTGGATCTTCTGTACGCATACACATCGTGATCACTCGCCATTGGCCCGCGCGCTGCGCGCAGCGACCGGCGCGACGGTGTTCGGTTACGGCCATGTTCCTGCTGACGGCAGGCAGGATGAATTGTTTGCGCCGGACCGTGAGCTGGTTGATGGCGATGTGGTGGACTGCGGCGAGTTCAGTCTGCGCGCCGTGCATACCCCCGGCCATGCTTCGAATCACCTTTGCTACCTGCTCGAAAATCGTGGCGTGCTGTTCACCGGTGATCACGTCATGCAGGGGTCCACGGTGGTGATCTCTCCGCCCGACGGAGATATGCAGGCTTATCTGGAATCTCTGCAGGGACTGCTGGAGCTGCCTGTCGGGGCGCTGGCGCCGGGCCACGGCCATGTCATTGAAACGCCGCAGGATGAAGTTCGCCGGCTGATTGCACACCGGCTGAAGCGCGAAGAAAAAGTTCGCGCCGCACTGGAGCGTGTCGGACCGGCCACACTGGAGCAACTGGTGATACATGCCTACGACGATGTGCCGCCGCGTATTCATAATGTCGCGATGCGTTCCCTTCATGCATCACTGATACGTCTTGAGCGCAACGGCCAGGCCGTCAGCGATACAGGCCTCTGGCGTATCGGGTGATTACCTGATGCCGCGGTTGAAGGTGTTGCGGTACGCTGATCAGGATGTTTCAGCGACGGATCGGAGTGTTGACCAGTCGCACTGGCTGTCCTGAAGCAAAAGCCGCAGCGTTGGCAAAAGCTTCGCCAAAATACAGCTCATAGGTATCGCGTTCCAGCCAGGCGCTGTGCGCCGTGCACAGTGCATTATCCAGTGCCAGCAGCGGATGTTTGCCATCAAGCACCGGCTCGTTTTCATAGACATCAACAGCAGCGTATCCCGGCCGGCCATTTCTCAAAGCCGTCTCCAATGCACCCGTCGCAACCAGTTCGGCACGTGCAGTGTTGACCAGCAGTGCGGTCGGTTTCATGCGTGCGAGGTGTCCCGCGTTGACGATGCCGCGGGTCTCTTTTGTCAGGCGCACCATCAGCGTCAGTACATCGGATTGCTCAAACAGTTCATCCTGGCTGGTTGCGGTGTCGTAGCCGGCCCCGCGTGCGGTGTTCAATGAACTTTCGCGTCCCCAGACCAGCACGCGCATGCCGAAACTCGCGCCCGTTGCAGCAACCAGGGCACCGATGGTGCCGAGTCCGAAAACGCCGAGCGTGCGGCCTTTAAGGCCGGTGCTGAAACGGTTGCGCCAACTACCGCTTTTCATCAGTGCGGTTTCAGCCGGAATTTCACGCAGGCTGCCGAGGATTATCGCCCAGGTCTGTTCGGCGACGGTATAGGGGGAGGCATGGCTGCCGGCGGCAACGGCGATGCCCAGTTCATTGCAGGCATCCAGATCGATGTGATGGCAGCTGCGGCCGGTCTGGCTGAACAGCTTCAGTTTCGGCAACTGGTTGATGATTTCGCGTGTAAAGCGGCTGCGTTCGCGGATCGGAATGATGATCTCGGCGTCGCGCAGATTGCGCACGAGGTCTGCGGCGGGCGGCGCGGCGTCGTTGTAGATGCGGACCTCGTGGCCTTCCAGCAGCTTGATGCAGTCCAGCGTGCGGACCAGATTATGGTAGTCGTCGGGAATGGCGATGATCATGGTGTTTCGGCAGTGAAAGTCGGGCGTTGTCGAAGGGCAATCAGGTTACAATATTTCGCTGATTGCCGGTCACTAGAGTCCAATACACGCAAGCCCTCCCATGGAACACATCAAGCGCGTCGAAGAAGAATTTACCCGGCAGGCCCAAACATTTGATGCCTATGCGCCGAAGGCGGATGACCGTGTGGAAGACCGGTTTCGTGAGGCGCTTGGTGAAGCTGCAATGGGCGTGATTCTCGATCTCGCCTGCGGTCCTGGTGTGGTGACTGCCGCGGTTGCCAAGGGGGCGAAGAAGGCGGTCGGATTCGACGTCACGCCGGCGATGCTGGAAAAAGCCCGCAAGCGCTGTGCGGAAGCCGGGTTGAGCAATGTCGAATTCAAGCACGGCAATGCCGAAGCACTGCCTTTTGACAACGGATCGTTTGACGGTGTGGTGACCCGTCTGGCCATTCATCATTTCGCTGATCCCGGTCTTGTTCTGCGCGAGGTCGCCCGCGTGCTTCGTCCGGGCGGGCGTCTGGTGGTCGTTGATGTCGTGGTTTCCGAGGATGCAGCCGAAGCTGCGCTGCAGAACGCCATCGAAAACCTGCGTGATCCCTCACACCTGCGCATGCTCCCGGCGACCGAGTTGGATACGCTGGTTGCTGCATCGGGTTTTGAAATTCTGGACCGCTCGACTTGGGATAAATCCCGGGAGTTCGAAGAATGGATGGGTATTGCCAACGACGGGCTGCGGACAAAATCGCTGCGCGTGGTGGCGCGGGCGCTGGCCGAGGAAGGCCGAAGCGCAGGCATGGGATTGGCAAGACAGGATGGCAAGACGGTGTTTTTTCATCGCTGGAGATTGATCGCTGCAGTGCGCAGCTGATACGGCACTGCGGCAACGTGCTATTGGCAGGTTTAAACCATCAGGAGGAGTTGTAGCTATGGAATTGGGATTGCGCGGAAAAGTGGCAGCCGTTACCGGCGGCACTGAAGGCATCGGCAAGTCGGTTGTGGAGCGTCTGGTGGCGGAGGGTGTGAAGGTTGCGTTCTGTGCGCGGCGTCCGGAACTGATCCAAGCGTTTGCCGCCGAACTGAAAAAGCAGGGCGGTGATGTGCTGGGTGTTGTCGCCGACGCCTCCAAGCAGGGCGATATGGAGCGTTTCATTGAGGAGGCTGCGAAACACTTCGGTCGTCTCGATATCGTCGTCAATAATGCTGGCGGTTCCGGACAGATTGCTTTCGACAAGGTCGATGATGATTTCTGGAATCTGGACATGGAAATCAAGGTGATGGCCCAGGTGCGCACCACTCGCGCGGCGGTTCCGCACATGAAAAAAGTCGGTGGCGGTCGCATCATCAACCTCAATATGGTGGGTGCGAAGCAGCCGGGTGCGGCAATGTTTCCGACCACGGTCAGCCGTGCGGCAGGGCTGGCGCTGGCCAAGGGCCTGTCCAAGGAGCTCGCCCCGGATAACATCCTGGTCAACGTCGTGGCGGTCGGCAAGATCAAGTCGAAGCAGCAGGAGCGTGGCGCTGCCCGCAACAACAAGACAGTCGAGCAGCATTACGCTGACACCGGCAAGACCGTACCGATGAAGCGCATGGGTGAATCGGAGGAAGTGGCCAATGTGATTGCATTCCTCGCTTCGGATGCGGCGAGTTATGTCACCGGCTGTTGCATCAACGTCGATGGCGGCCTGTCCGGCGTACTCTAAGTAATAAATCGCCGGCGGGTTTTCCCGCCGGCGCTCTGAAGGTCATCGTTGAACAATCCGCTTCTGCCTCGCAAAGCGCTCGCGGCCTGGCTTTATCTTGCTGTGGTCATTCTGGTTGTGGCCGCCGTCTGGTTGCCCGGCTATCCGGCATGGGTGACCGGTGTTATTGCCTGGTCCGCCTGTCTGCTGTTGTTGCCGCAACTGCCGCGACAGCAGCTCATCATGGTGCTGGTCCTTTCGGGACTCGGTGCCATGGGTATTGCGTGGAGTATGGTGCGGGGCGTTGGCGGGCTGATCGAAATGTCGCTGACGCAGAACGTGCCGCTCGCCGGCATGCTGATCGCGGTCTCATTCCTGCAGTTGATCGCCGTTAGCAATGACGCGGATGCCGAGCCGCTGCAAAGCGGGCGCAGCGCGCTGTTCAAGACCATGATCGGCGTGCATCTGTTCGGCGCAGTAATCAATTTTTCGGCGGTTGCGATTTTTGCCGACCGTTTGAGTGCACGGAGCAAGCTGACCATGGAGCAGGCGATGGGCCTATCGCAGGCCTTCATCGTCGGCGCAGCATGGTCGCCGTTTTACGGCGCGATGGCAGCGGCGCTGACCTTTGCACCGGATGCGCGGCTGACACAGCTGATTTTCTGGGGGATTCCGGTCGCGGTGGCCGGCATCACCGTCACCTGGTTCACGCTGACGTCGGAGCGGCATCGCGGCGGACGTGATTTTGTTGGTTACCCGCTGCATCTGGAAGCCTTATGGGTGCCCGCAGTGCTTGCGGTCGGCGTGCTCGCCATACACGAATGGCAGCCGCGCTGGTCGGTATTGGCGGTCATTGCTGCGATGGCTTCTCTGGTGACTGTGGTGACGCTGGTCCTGCGCAGCGGCACCAGTGCCGGCGCCACGTTATTGCGCCATGTGCATAACCGCCTGCCGGCTATGAACGGCGAACTGACCCTGTTTCTGGCAGCCGGCATTCTCTCTGCCGGCATGACCGGTGCCATTGATGTGCTGGATCTCGGCTTGCCGTTCTCGCAATTCGGTCCCCTGCAAGCCAGTCTGGTGCTGATCGTGATGAATCTCTGCGCATGGATTGGCCTGCATCCGATCATTCTGGTGTCGGTGCTGGGCCCGTGGATCATGCCGCTGCAACCTGATCAGACGATGCTGGCGATGACCTTCCTGATGTGCTGGGGCGTCGGGCTGACGGCCTGCCCGATGTCGAACACCATGCTGGCGATGGCGGGGCGTTACGGATTGCCCTTCGGGGAGTTGCTGGGCATGAACCGCTGGTTCAGTGCCAAGGTGACGGTGATCTGCATTGCTGTGATCTATGTGTATGCCGCTTTGCACGGCGGTCTTTAAACTTAGAGGCGGCTGAGTATTTCAGCGCCTTTCGACAAAGTCGCTTCCGACTTGGCAAAGCAGAATCGCAGTACCCGATGCGTCGGCGGCATGCGGTAAAACACCGACACCGGTATCGACGCCACGCCATGTTCCCTGGTCAGGCGTACCGCCAGATCGGTATCCTTTTCTTCGCTGATCGCGTCATAGGCGAGATTCTGGAAGAATGTTCCGCGGGAGGGCAGCGGCTTGAAACGTGAGCCCTTCAGGCCTTCCAGAAAAAAATCCCGTTTCTTTTGATAAAACGCCGCGAGCTGCAGATAGGCCTCGGGGTTGTTCATGAACTCGGCAAAGGCGTACTGGAAGGGGCCGTTGGCGACGAAGGCGTTGAACTGGTGCACCTTGCGGAATTCCGCCATCAGTTCGCGGGGTGCGGCGACATAGCCCATTTTCCAGCCGGTGACGCTATAGGTCTTGCCGAAGGAGGACACCAGGAAGCTGCGTTCGGCCAGGCCGGGAAAACGCGTCACGCTCTGGTGTTGGTGGCCGTCAAACACGATGTGTTCATAGACTTCATCGCTGATCACGGCAATGTCGGTGTCGCGCAGCAGGCTCTCAAGCATGCGCATGTCTTCAGATGACATGACGGTCGCCGTCGGATTGTTCGGGGTGTTGATGATCAGTAATTTGGTTCTCGGTGTGATCGCCGCCTGAACTGCCTGCCAATCGATGCTGTAGTCGGGATAGCGAAGCTGTACATAAACCGGTACGCCGCCATGCACTTCCACGGCCGGGGCGTAACTGTCATAGGTCGGTTCAAACAGGATGACTTCATCGCCGGGGCGGATCATCGCCGCGACGGCGGTGTAGATGCCGTAGGTGGCACCCGGCACCACGGTGATTTCCTGTTCGACGTCGTAGCTGATCCCATACAAAGATTCATTTTTGGCGGCGATGGCTTCGCGCAGCGGTGCGACGCCGGCCATCGGCGGATACTGGTTCAACCCTGAATTGATGTATTTGGTTACCAATGCGCGCAGTTCGGGTGCGCAGTCGAAGTCCGGAAATCCTTGGGACAGGTTGATCGCATTATGTTCTGCGGCGAGGCGCGACATCACCGTGAAAATGGTGGTGCCGACGCGGGGCAGCTTGGAGTCAATATGGCCGGTGTAGGTGGGCATCAGTGCAACTCAGATTTTGAATGATTGATTTTAGCTTAGTCGTTTCTGGCGACCGCCGTTTTTTGCGCGGCGAGGTAACGCAGGTCGTCGATGTAATCCTGAATCCGGCGCGTCAGGTGGCTACGTTGCTCGGTGGTGAGTATTTTATCGACCGCGGCGTAAAAATCCGCGCGCTTGATCCAGGACTCCTCGAAACTGCGCGCCAGTTCCGGCGGCCGGTTGCTCTCCCAGTTCAGCAGCCAGTCGCGCACACGCTGGTTGAACAGTTTGCGTTCGGCATTGCGGGTTTCCAGTAGCGTGAGGAATTCACGCTGGCGGCGTTGGCGGTCTTCATGACGCAGTGCGTCGGACAGGGGAACCTGCTGCAGTAGTGTGATGATGCGTGATTCCTGACTGGATGAGAGCGGGCCGACCCAGTCGCGGATCTGCGCGAGCGCAGTGCGCTGTTGGCGTTGCCGACGCACTGATACGGATTCCAGGGTGCGGTTTTCCTTGAGGAATTTTTCATTCATGCGGCCGATTTCAAGGCGCAAGTGATCGATTTGCGTATTACTCAGGCCGGCGAGCAGATCGGCGGCATCGGGGGCTGCACGCACCGCGATCACCGCGTAGCGTGATTTCATGCCGTCGATCAGCCAGAGTATGTCGGTGGCGGAAATGCCGCGCTGTGCCCTGATTTTGGTTTCAGCCAGGAATTGCGCGTATTCCGGCAACTGGTCGCGCCGATGCCATACATGCAGTTTTTCAAAGCGCCGGGAAAAATCATCTCGCTGTACGGGCTCGAGATCGAAGTAATCATATGCCATCCATCCAGCCAGGGTGTCGACCTGACCGTAACCCACGCGCACCATGCTGCAGCCGGTGGCGAGCATCAGGATGCAGGCACAGAGGAAAAGTCGCAGGAAATTCGAAATGGCGGGGAGGGGCATGAATGATTGCTGCGTAAGAAAAAACGGGACCGTCGAGGTCCCGTTTATACCACTGGTGAAGTTTTCGTTACATTGCGGCGAGGCCAGCCTTGACGCACTGCTCGTCCTGATCGCCGGTGACACCGCTGGCGCCCATGCCGCCGATGACCTTGCCGTCCAGGAAGATCGGCATGCCGCCGGGTGAGGCGACGACGCCCGGAAGTGACATCGAGGCTGGTCCGTCCTTGGCGATGGTTTCGACGAAGGCGCGGGTGGTGCGGCGGTACATGGCGCCAACCTTTGCCTTCATGATGGCGATGTCGAAACTCGCGGTCTGGGTGTTTTCCATGCGTTCGTAGTAGACGAGACCGCCGTGAGGATCAACGATGGCGACAGCAACATTCCATTTGTTTTTAGTGCATTCGGCGATTGCAGCTGCGGCGAGTTTTTTTGCGGTGGCGGCATTGATCGCCGGACCGTAATCGGGACGTGCCTGTGCAGCAGCGTTCAGCGAGATTGCGGTGATGCAGGCAGCCGACAGCAGTTTCAGAACTGTTTTTGTTGCGGACATGACCCCTCCCTGTGAATGTGGATGAAGCGGGAGTTACCATACGCCGCAGCGGCTGGCCGCGCAAACCTTACAGTGCTGAAAAATAAGCGGTCATTTTTTTGCGCAGTGCCGCATCGGGCAGGCGTCCGGTGCAAGCCGCCATATTGTCTTCAATATGGGTGATGCGTCCGGTGCCGGGGATTGCACAGGTTACGGCCGGGTTGCTGATGATCCATTTCAGGAAAAACTGCGCCCAGCTGCTGCAGTCCATGTCGGCGCACCACGGCGGCAGCGGTTTGCCGCGGACCCGTCCGAACAGCCCCGCCTGTGAGAACGGGCGGTTGATCAATGTTGCAGTGCCGGAATCGGCGCAGGCTGGCAGCAGACGCGCTTCCGCTTCCGGTTCATCCATCGAATAGTTGATTTGCACAAAATCGAAGTCACCGGATTTGACCAGTTTTTCCACTTCGGCATGCGCACCCGCGTGATAGTGGGTGATGCCGAGGTAGCGGATGCGCCCGGTTTTTTTCCATTCGCGCAGTACCGGCAGGTGGACCTTGAGGTCGAGCAGGTTATGCACCTGCATCAGATCAATGGTTCCGGTCTGCATCAGACGGAAGGAGTCTTCCATCTGGCGGATGCCGGCGTCGCGTCCGCTGGTCCAGACCTTGGTGGCCAGAAACAGCGATTTGCGCACGTTCAATGCGCTGCTGAGTATGCCGGTGGTAGCTTCCGCATGGCCATACATGGGAGAGGAGTCGACGACGGCACCGCCCAGTTCGACAAACCGTTTCAGCACGTTCTGCAGTTCTGTGCCGGCAAGCTGCGTTTGCGGAAGGTCGAACACCTGGTAAGTGCCGAGTCCGATGGCGGGTAGGCGTTCTCCGCTGCGCGGGATTGCTCGGGTGATCAGGCCTGCCGTTGCTGCACGGGATTCAGTCACGGGTGCGAGCAGGGTGGCGGCGCCGGCCTGCAGCAGCAGGCGTCGCTTGAAGGAAGGATCGGTCATGGTCGCTCACGGGGATTGCGGTTTGGTCTGCAAGCTATAACCCTGATCCTGCATACATTGACGCATCAGATCCTGTTCCAGGGCAAAACGTTCCGAGTCTGTCGATGCCGGTCTGACGGCAACAACACGGCCTTGCGGATCGGTGACCACCTGAGCGGGGGCACGGATTGTTGCGCGTTGTAACGCAGCCTCGCTGCGGGACTGTGCCGAGCAGCGTGCCTGGTCGCGGGACAGGTCTTCCGGTGTTGTTCCGGATTTGTGCCATTCCAGCGGCACGCAAGCGGCCAAAGCCGCAAGCAACAGGGCAGCCAGCAGTCGGCAGGGTTTTTCAGGGTTGAGCATGGGCGCTTAGCGTAGCAGAATGGGGGCGGTTCACCCATCCGCAACAATCCCGGAGACGCATTTGTCCGACCCATTGATCCGCGACGGCCTGGTCGTGTTTGCCAAGCGCGCATGCGAAACCTGCTTGCTGGTTGAAAACGAGATGCGCAGGGTGTCACGCGAACTGCCGGGCTTCCGTATCATTTCTCAGGACGATCCGCAGTTTCCGTCGGATGTGGCCGATGTTGTGGATGATCGGTCGCTCGATCTGTCATGGTTACATCGCATCGAAATCATGCCGACGCTGATCCGTTTCAAGGCGGGTGAGGAGGTTGAGCGCGTCGAGGGATGGGATCGTGCCGGCTGGCAGCGCATGACCGGCATCACCGACATCGGCGGGGGATTGCCTCCGCAGCGGCCGGGGTGCGGTTCGATGTCCACGCAGCCGGGAATTTACGAAAAGCTGGAAGCCCGGCACAGCGGTAAGACCTGGCTCGCGGCACGCAAAGTCGAATTCGGCGAGCATACGGATCCCGTAGAAGTCTGTTACGAGCGTGGTTGGACCGATGGTTTGCCGGTCACACCGCCGACCGACGAACGCATAATTGCGATGCTCAAAGGCACGATGCGTAAGCCGGACGACATCGTCGGCCGCATGCCGCCCAACCTCGCCGATTGCACGGTCGAAAAGGTCGCGATCAATGCCGTGATGGCCGGTTGCAAGCCGGAATACATGCCGGTGCTGCTGGCGGCGATCGAGGCGGCGCTGGAGCCGGTGTTCACGCTGCATGGCGTGCTGGCAACGACCTATTTCTCGGCGCCGATAATTATCGTCAACGGCCCAATCGTCAAACTAATCGGCATGAACAGCGGCATCAATGCGCTGGGGCAGGGCAACCGCGCCAACGCAACCATCGGCCGTGCGCTGAACCTGATCGTGCGAAATGTCGGCGGCGGCCGTCCCGGAGAAGTGGACCGGTCAACGCTGGGTGCGCCGAGCAAGTTCACGCTGTGTTTTGCCGAAGATGAGTCTGATCCCGCCTGGCAGCCGCTGGCGCAGGCGCGTGGCATTGCACCGGGAAAATCGGCGGTGACGCTGTTCCAGGGGCACGGTCCCGAGGCGTTTGTCGATCAGAAATCGCGAACGCCCGAGGCGTTGACGAAATCGTTTGCAATGTCGCTGGTGAAAATCGGTCATCCCAAACTGGTGCAGTCGGCGCGTGCGGTGCTGGTGCTGTCGCCGGAACATTACGGCATCTACCGCGAGGCGGGCTGGGACCGGGTGCGTATTGAACGTGCCCTGTATGAAGAGACCATCAGGCCTGGTGCGGAATTGGTCGCCGGTGCGGACGGTGTGGGCGAGGGCATACCGGCGAGCCGTGCCGGTGAGCAGGTGCCGAAGTTTCATGAAGATGCATTGATGGTGGTGCGTGCAGGCGGCGCCGCCGGACTGTTCTCGGCGATCCTGCCGGGCTGGCTTGCCGGGCGCAGCCGTACCGAACTGCAACCCGTGACAAAGGAGATCAATGAATGAGCACGATGAAGTGGATGCGCGATCCGACTGCGGAAACCGAATCGGTGATGCGCGCAAGGCGTGCGCCGCCGAAGTCGCTGGAAGGCCTGACCGTGGGCCTGTTCGATATCGGCAAGACACGCAGCGATGAATTCCTGAACCGGATCGAACAGCGTATGGGTGAGCTCGGCATCAATACCAAACGCTTTGGCAAACCGACCAATGCCAAGGTTGCTTCTAAGGAAATCGTCGACAAGGTGGTCAGAGAAGCCGATGTGGTGTTGATCGGGCTCTCGGATTGAGGGTCATGCACGTCGTGCAGTCTGCACGACCTGATGACTTTTGATCAGCGTGGCTTGCCTGGAGTGTCGGTTGTGACGACGGCGTTTCGCGATGCGGTCGCAGTGCAGAGCCTGGCGCTGGGTTTTGAGCCGGCGGTGGTGTATGTTCCTCACCCGGTGCAGAACCGTACGGCGGCTGAGCTGGCTGCCGTGGCAGATGCCGTTATCGATTCGGCGCTGGCCTGTTTAACCGCTTAATATTAATTAATAAAAACAAATAGTTATGATCTGTTGCCGACGGGGCATCACGCCGGCACTCTGTAACTCAACCCGGGAATAACAATGAAGATTCTGGTTTATGGCGCTGGCGCCATCGGTGGTTTTTTTGGCGGCCGTCTGACTGTCGCTGGTGAGGATGTGACGCTGGTGGCGCGCGGCGCGCAGTATGAGGCGATGTCGACGCGCGGGCTGATCCTTGAAGGTCCGAAAAGCGGCATGCCCGATCCGATCAAGGTGCGCGTGTGCAAGCCGGGCGAGGAGAAGGGCCCTTATGACGTGGTGTTCGTGACGCTGAAGTCGCAGCAGATCGCACCGGTGGCGCAACATCTGCGCGGTCTGGTGAAGAAGGATGGCGTACTGGTATTCCCGCAGAACGGCATCCCGTGGTGGTATTTCCAGGGCGTGCCGTCGAAGTTCAAGGACGCACAACTCAAATCACTGGATCCGGACGGCGTGCTGATGCGGACGTTTGAACCGCAGATGATCATTGGCGGCACGGCACTGAAGCCTTCCGACCTGATTGCGCCGGGACATATCCGCGTGCCTGATGGCGACACCGACGCGCTGGTCATCGGTGAAATCGACAACACGGTGACGCCGCGCGTTCAGGCGATTGCCGATATCGCCACCCGCGCCGGCTGGACCGGCAAGGTGTCGAATGATGTACGCCTGGTCAAATGGACCAAGCTGCTGTCAAACGCGGTATGGAATCCGCTGGGCGCGATCACCCAGTCGACCGCACGCGAAGTTGCTGAATTCGCAGGTTCCAAGCCGCTGGCTGTGGCGATGATGCACGAGGTGATGGCGCTGGCCAATGCCGTGGGCACGAAAATGGACGTTGATGTCGAGGCGCGGGTGGCCGACGCGGCGAAACGCGCATCGCTGCCGACCTCGACGCTGCAGGACGTGCGCGCCGGTCGTCCGCTGGAGATGGACGCCATCATCAATGTGTTGATTGAACTCGGTCAGATGACCGGCGTGCCGACGCCGTCGCTGGCGGTAGTGGCGGCCTGCGCCAACCTGCTTAACCGCCGCATCACCGATGACGGCGTGGCGATCCGCCCTGTGAAGCGCGCCTGAGATTGATTTAGAGCAGCGTGTCGATATGCGCCGCCATCCGGCGGCGCATCGCAGCATCCGGCAGCAGGCCGCGACCGGCATCGAGATTGTCGTGCATGTATTCGACCTTGTCGGTGCCTGGCATCACCGCATTGACCGCTGGATGGGCCAGCAGATACTTCAGGAAGAACTGTCCCCAGGTGAACGCGCCTGCCTCGGCCGCCCATGACGGCAGCGTCTGTCCGCGCACGGCGCGGAACAGCACGCCGCGGGCGAAGGGCAGATTGCAAAGCACCGCGGTGCCGGTATCGGCGGCGGCAACCAGCAGGCGCTGTTCGACGCTGCGCTCGGCCATCGAATAATTGACTTGGATGAAGTCGAGTTTTTCCTGTTGCATCATTTCGATCAGTCGGTCGTTGGCGCGTTCCTGATCCTGCGAGTGGGTGACGCCGATGTAGCGGAAACTTCCCTGCTGTTTCCATTCCCGTACGATCGCCAGCTGCGAGGCGAACATTGTGCGATCAAGAAAGCCGACGTTGTGCATCTGCATCAGGTCGAATTTCGGTGTACGCAGCCGCTGTTGCGACTCTTTCATCTGCGTGATGAATTCGGCGTTATTGTTGGAACGCACCTTGGTGGCTAGAAAGACCTTGTCGCGCACCTTGAGGTCGGCGAGCAGGTCGCCCACGACGGATTCCGCACTGCCGTATGAGGGGGCGGTATCGACCAGTCGTCCGCCGCCGGCGAGAAAGGCACTGATGACTTTGGCGCGTTCAGCACGCTGCGCGGTATCGTTGCCGATATCAAAAATGATCGCGGTGCCAAGGCCGATCACCGGGAGCCGTTCACCGCTGCGCGGGATAGGGCGTGTCATCAGGGGCGCGGACTGCTGTGCGCCGACACTGCCGGCCAGGGCCATCGATCCCAGGCCCAGTCCGAGGGTCAGCATGTCGCGGCGCGAAAACAGCGTACGGTTTGGGGTTTGTTTCATTGGTCACTCCGGTGCGTATCGTTTCTTTAACGGGTTTTTTGTGTCGCCGCGCGCTGTTCCTGCTGCCGGCCCAGCCACAGCGCCAGCGCCAGCCAGCCGGCGGTGACAGGAACGGTGGCGAGGGAAATTGCGCCGAGTTCCAGGCCCGCGCCGCGCATTGCCGAAAACAGCCAGCCGCTCAGCGCATCGCTGCCGCGGAACACCACCAGATCGATGACGTTCTTGGCCTTGTATTTTTCCGCGCGGTCGAGCACGGTGAACAGCACTTCACGCGCCGGATTCGACAGCGAAAAATTGGCGGTGCGTTGCACTGCCTGGAAGGCAATCACCAGCCATAACATCGGGCTCAGCCACAGCGTGAGAAATCCCAGGAAAAACACCAGCGGCAGCACGGCGGCAGTGGGTCCGGCACCGAAGCGGGTGATCAGCCGGCCGGTGGCGAGGAACTGCACCAGCAGCGTCAGCAGTCCGGCTGCCAGATCAATCGTGGCAAAAATGCGCGTGCGCACGGCCGGGTCATCCGATGCGGCCTTGACGATTTCAGCCTGCTGGAAATACAGGAAAGTACCGGCCAGTGACAGCAGTGCGACCCACAGCGCGATACCGGCCAGATAAGGCGAGCGCACCAGCATGGCGATGCCGGCGAACCAGCCGCCACCGAGCGAGTTGCTGCCGGCAGCCACAGTCGAGGATGAGCCCGCAGCCGGTCCCGCCGAGGCGCGTAATTGCGGTGCGGCGGCTTCAAGGCGCAGCGCGCAGAACACGGCGATCTCGATCAGGATTGCGGCGACGATCAGCAGGTTGGCCGGTCCCAGCGGTACGGACAGCCACAACGCCACCGTGGGTCCGAGCAGGGCGCCGGCTGAGCCGCCCGCAGCAATGAATCCGAACAACCGCTTGCCCTGTTCCGAGGCGAAGAGGTCGGCCATGAAGGACCAGAACACCGAAACCGCGAACAGGTTGAAGATGCTGATCCACACAAAAAACACCCGGGCGACATGCACCTTGCCGATGTCGAAAGTCAGCAGCAGCCAGAA
>CANHZX010000051.1 GCA_947465215.1 Betaproteobacteria bacterium
GCCGCTAGCAGCTGCGCCAGCGCCGCAAAATGCCGTTCGGGCCAGCGCTTTGCGGGGCCGTATTCGGCGCCGGGACAGAACGCAACCGCGGGTTTGGCCGGATCAACGCCCAGGCGTGTCAGCAACTGCTGCTGTTGAGCGGTTGTGGAATGCAGGGCCGGGCGCGGCAACGGTGATGGCAACCCGGTTCCGGGAGGGAAAGCCAGAGCTGCAAAACGGTCGGCCATCTGCGGCAATGCCTGCTTTTCGAGCATGCGCAGGTCGTTGAGCAGACCCCAGCGTGCTTCACCGCGGAAACCGGTGCGCAGGGGAATTCCGGCAAACCACGCGGGTAGCGCCGATTTCCAGGAGTTGGGCAACACCAGCGCCTGATCGTATCGGCCGGCGCGCAGTTCCAGACCCAGCCGGCGGCGCGCGCCCAGTTGCAGTGCGCCATGGCCGAAGGGGTTGAGGATGCCTTGCCGCACTTCGGGCATGCGCGTGAGCAGCGGCAGCGTCCATGGCGGCGCGAGATAGTCGATCTGCGCGGCGGGATGCTGCTGCTTCAGCAATTGCAGCAGCACCTGCGAGATGACGGTATCGCCGACCCAGGACGGACCGACGATGAGGATGTTCATGACTGGCGTGCAGTGCCGGACTGCACAGGCGCTCTCAGTGGTGGCCGGCGCCGGCGCCGCCCTTCAGCGTGTAATGCGTGCCGCAGTACGGGCACAGTGCTTCACCGGTTTTTTCAACCGGCAGGAACACCCGGGGATGGGCGTTCCACAGCAGCATCGACGGCATCGGGCAGTGCAGCGGCAGATCGGTGGCGGTGACTTCGATCTTGCGCGATTTGTTGGCGGTGGGTTCGCTCATGGCTGGGCCTGGAAGTGTTTACTTGGCGACCGGCGACAGCCAGTCGCGATGTTCACCGGTCCTGGCGTTGACGCAGTCAAAGAACCGTTTCTGCAGCTTGGTGGTGATCGGACCGCGTTTGCCTTCACCGATGACGCGGCCGTCGAGTTCGCGGATCGGCGTGACCTCGGCGGCGGTGCCGGTGAAGAAGGCTTCGTCAGCGAGGTAGAGGTCGTCGCGGGTGATGCGTTTCGCGGCGACTTCATAGCCCATTTCGCGGGCGAGGGTGATGATCGAGTCCCGGGTGATGCCGATCAGTGCGCTGGTCAGCTCCGGCTCATACAGTTTGCCGTTTTTGACCATGAACAGGTTTTCGCCCGAGCCTTCAGCGACAAAGCCGTCGACATCCAGCAGCAGGCCTTCGTCGTAGCCGTGTTCGGTGGCTTCGAGGTTCGCGAGGATCGAGTTGGCATAGGTGCCGGAATACTTGGCTCGGCACATTGACACGTTGACATGGTGTCGGGCGAAGGACGAGGTCTTCACGCGGATGCCTTTTTCCAGGGCTTCTGGCCCCAGATAGGCGCCCCAGGGCCAGGCGGCGATGGCGACATGCACGCTGGCGCCCTTGGGCGACACGCCCATTTTTTCCGAGCCGTAGAAGGCGATGGGCCGGATGTAGCAGGACTCAAGATTGTTGACGCGCACGACCTCCCGCTGCGCTTCCATGATCTGCTCCCGGGTGTAGGGGATTTTCATCATGTAGATGTGCGCGGAATTGAATAGCCGCTCGGTGTGTTCCTTGAGGCGGAAAATTGCGGTGCCGATATCGGTTTTGTACGCCCGGACGCCTTCGAATACGGCCAGCCCGTAGTGGAGGGAGTGGGTCAGGACGTGGGTGTTTGCGTCGCGCCAGGGCACCAGCTTCCCGTCGTACCAGATTTGCCCGTCGCGATCTGCCATGGACATGCCGAAATTCTCCCGGTTGTGTTATTTCAATGTTACGGATTGGGTTGTGCGTGCGAGACCGGCGGGCCGTGGATATTGGCAGTAAGCCGCAATGCCGGGCGGCCGTCTTGCGCTGCTTGAGCAGGATTCTAGCCGATTTGCCCGACGCTGCCGACTTGCGCCGGGAAAATTGGCATGCGGCCTTCTGCGAAGCCCCAAGAATCAGCCGTTAGCAGATACAATTGTCCAATAATCAAAAAACGGGGTGGCGGCTTTGATACGGCATGCCATGGTGGGAGAATAAATGCTCAAAAAGCTGCGTGTGTGGCTCAACGGCTTGAGCGACCGCGTCATCAATGAGCAGGACAGCGAGCAGGACAAGCTCAACAAAACGCTGCTCATTTTTGCCTGCGGCCTGATGGGCTTCGGGTCGATCCTGTGGTTAGCCTTGTACTGGGCGATGGGCATCAAGTTTTCTTCGACCGTCCCCCTGACTTACCTCGCGATCTCTGCAGTTTCCCTGGGTTATTACGTCTACACCCTGAATTTCGAGGTGTTCCGCACCACTCAGGTCAGCCTGTTCCTGTTCATGCCCTTCATCATGCAGTGGAGCATCGGCAGCTACGTCAGTTCTTCCGGCGTTGCGCTGTGGGCGTTGCTGGCCCCGGTGGGGGTGATGATTTTTCAGGGCGCCAAGCAGTCGCTGCCTTGGTACGCCGCTTACATCGTGATGACGGCGATTTCCGGTTTCTTCGACTTCTGGCTGACTTCGGGGCAGGAGTCGGGTGTGACGATGCAGAGTATTGCGGTGTTCTTCACGCTGAACTTCGCGGCGATGTCCACCATCATGTACCTATTGATCAGCTTTTTCGTGCGGCAGCGCGACAAGCTGCAGGACGCGATTAACGAACAGAACGTCTTGCTGCGCGTTGAGCAGGAAAAGTCGGAGTCCCTGCTGCTGAACATCCTGCCGGCCCCCATCGCGCGTCGACTCAAGGATTCGCAGGGCATTATCGCCGACGGTTTTGCCGACGTGACAGTGATGTTTGCCGACATCATCGACTTCACGCGGCTGTCGGAAGAGCTTCCGCCAAAGGCGATGGTCGAACTGCTGAACACGATTTTCTCCAAGTTTGACTCGATGGCGGAATTTCACCGGCTCGAAAAGATCAAAACCATCGGTGATGCCTATCTTGTTGCGGGCGGGCTGCTGGAGCATGACGGGGTTGATTTTGCCGTCGATGCCCGCGATTACACATCGGCTTCACTGAGGCTGGCGCTGGAAATGCGTCAGTACATGGATACGCTGTCGAAAGATAAGGGCATGATCCTGTCCATCCATATCGGCATCGCTTCCGGCCCGGTTGTTGCCGGGGTCATTGGCACCCGCAAGTTCATTTACGACCTGTGGGGCGACACGGTCAACGTGGCCAGCCGCATCACCGATGAAGCGCGTTCCGGGATCATTCTGGTGGATGTGACGACGTACAGGCGTTCCCGCCACCAGTTCGAGTTCGAAGGGCCAATCAATGTCGTCGGCAAGGGCAAGGGCAATATCGAGGTTTACAAGCTGATCGACCTCGCGCCGCACCTGCGCGAAGTCGTCGTTTAGCCGCCCTTCAGCTTTCCTTCTTCGCTGCACCCAGCAGCGATTCCCATAGCCGGTTCACGGCCGTGGTTGCTGCTGCGACGTCCTGTGCTTCCGCCCGCGCATAACGTTCGCCGGACAGCCTTAACTGGTGCTGCAGTGCGCGAAATTGCCGGTATGCCGTGCGCGTCGATTCCGACTGTTCTTCGCTGATCAGACCGAGATCCGCGGCGGTTTTCAGCAGCGCCAGATTGCCGGCATTGGCGGTCAGCTCATGATGATCGCGGGCATGGCCCAGCACCAGATACTGGACCATGAATTCGACATCAATGATGCCGCCATGATCGTGCTTCAGGTCGAACAGCATGCTTTTATTGGGGTGGGCTTCCAGCATCTTTTGGCGCATTTCGAGGATGCCGTTGCGCAGCGCGGCCTCTTCCCGCGGCGCGCAGAGCACTTCGATACGCAGCTGTTCGAAGGCGCGGCCGATCGCGGCATCGCCGGCGACGGCGCGGGCCCGGGTCAACGCCTGATGTTCCCACAGCCAGGCCTGCTGTAGCTGGTAGCGGCGCATGGTGTCGAGAGGCGTCACCAGCAGACCGCTGACGCCATCCGGACGCAGGCGCAGATCGGTCTCGTAGAGTATGCCGGCCGCTGTCACGCTGGTCAGCCAGTTGTTGATGCGCTGGGCAAGGCGCGCGTAATTTTCCGCGGCTTCCGGCGCCGGATCGTCATAGACGAAAACAATGTCGAGATCGGAGGCATAACCCAGTTCCTTGCCGCCGAGCTTGCCGTAACCGACGATGGCAAACAGCGGGTTGTCGCAATGGCGCTGCTTCAGGCCGCGCCATGACAGTTGCAGCACTTCCTCAAGAATGATGCTCGCCAGATCCGACAGGTGGTCACTCAGCGTTTCCAGCGGCAGCGTGCCGGCAAGATCCTGGGCCACGCAGTGCAGGGTTTGGGTGTTCTTGAAGTGCCGCAGCATGTCCATCTGCCGTTCGGTGTCGCCTTCGACGGTGGCGAGACCGGCGCGCAGTCCGGCCTGAAGCGCGGGCCAGTCGGGTTTGGCCAGCAGCGTGCGCGTATCCAGCAGTTCATCGAGCAGGATGGGGTGCTGGGTAATGTACTGCGCCACCCAGGGGCTGGCGCTCATCAGGTCGGCCACACGATCCAGTGCATGCGGATATTCATGCAGCAGCGCGAGATAGGCTTCACGGCGGCTGATGCTTTCAAACAGGCCCAGCAACCGCTCCAGCGTGACATCGGGCCCGCGCCGCGTAACCGCGGCGGCAATTGCCGCGGGCACCAGGCGGTCGAGGCGGCGCTGGCTGTCGGCCGGCATCTGGCGGTAACGGTTGCCGTGGCGGAACATCGACAGCCGGCGGCAGATTTCCGGCGCCTGCGCATAGCCCATTGCCGATAGCCGTTCTTCTGCTGCGGCAGCGTCTTCCGGAGGCATGTGCCACAGTTCGGCAAGCGGGTGTTCGTTGATGTCGTCTTCGCCGAAAATGGATTCGAAGTGCCTGGATACTGCCCCGCGGTGCCGTGCGAGTTCTGCACTGAACGACGTGAAGTCGGCGAAGTTCATGCTATGCGCGAGGAGTTCGAGTTCGGCCGGGTTAGTCGGCAGTTCCTGGGTCTGCTGGTCATCGCGGTATTGCAGGCGGTGTTCGAGGTTGCGCAGGAAAATGTAGGCGTCGCGCAGTTCCGCAACCGCGGCTGCTTCGATGAAACCGCGTTCACCCAATGCGGCAAGCACCGGCAGCGTCGGTTGCTGCTGCAGGGAGCGTTCGTGGCCGCCGCGGATCAGTTGGAAGACCTGGACGGTGAATTCGATTTCTCGAATGCCGCCGGGGCCAAGCTTGATGTTATCGAGGCGGTCTCGGCGACTGACTTCATGGCGGACCTGGCTGTGCAGGCTGCGCATCGACGCGAAGGCGCTGTAGTCGAGGTGGCGGCGGAACACGAAGGGTTTCACCATCGCCATCAGCGCATCCGGCTGGTTCCCGGTCAGCACGCGGCCCTTGATCCATGCGTAACGTTCCCAGGCACGGCCCTGCGTGATCAGGTAGTTCTCGAGCATCTCGAAGCTGACCACCAGCGGTCCGCTGTCGCCGTAAGGCCGCAGCCGGGTATCGACACGGAATACGAAGCCGTCTTCGGTCCATTCGTTGAGCGCATTGATCAGGCGGCGGGCCAGACGGGTGAAAAACTCGTGGTTGCTCAACGGTCTCGTGCCGTCGGTATCGCCTTCTTCCGGATAGACCAGCACCAGATCGATGTCGGACGAGGCATTCAGCTCGGCGCCGCCGAGTTTGCCCATGCCGACGACATGCAGCTGCTGGTGCGTCCCGTCGGCAGCGCTGCACGGTTCACCATGCACCGCGGCAAGATCCCGGTGCAGACGATCAACGGCGGTGCGGATGCTGACCTCGGCCAGTTCGGTGACCGTAGTGACGACCTCGTCCAGTGTCGCCCTGCCGCTCAGATCACGGGAGATCAGGCGCGCCATCACGCGCTGACGCAGGCGACGCAGCGCGCGGCCCAAGGAAGCATCGTCGCTGATGCCGACGGTTTCGAGTTCGGACTGCATGTCGGCCGCAGTGAAGACGGCGTCCAAATCGGCAGCTGACAGCACCGCCGGATTCGCCGCAATCAGGCGATCCAGGTAGCGGCTGTAACGTGCGGCGGCCGCGATATCGTCTGCGGCTTTTGCCGGCTGTCCGTTGTTGGATGTCATGCGCGCTTGCGGCTGGTGGATGGGTTCCGGGGGACGTGAGTGTTTGACGTTTTACCCGGCGCGGCACGCCCGGGTTTTTCCGCCAACCTGTTAGAATTGCTAAGCCCTTGTTTCACTATCGCATTTTATAATTTTTCAGGCGTGATATGAGTCTTGCCGCAGCCCGCAGCTGGATCCAGAGCAGTTCCCTGTGGATCTATCGCGTGCTGACCTGGGCCGTGCTGGTGACCGGGTTTGTTTTTGCCGGCACCATCCTTGGGCTACGCTACTGGATACTGCCCGATATCGGCAAGTACCGTGAAGACATAGCGCAACGGCTCAGCGCCGCGGTCCAGCAGAAAGTCACCGTCGGCGGGCTCAGCGGCAACTGGAACGGCCTGCGTCCCCAACTGGCCCTTGATCAAGTCGTTGTGCATGACGCAGAAGGCCGCGCCGCTCTGGAACTGCCCCGCGTCGAGGCCACGCTGTCATGGCGATCCGCGGCCCTGCTGCAGATCAATTTCCACGCGCTGGATATTTATCGTCCGATGCTGACCATTCGCCGTGACAGCCGCGGCGGGCTTACCGTCGCCGGTATTCCGTTGAAGCTGGACGTTCAAAGCGAAAGTGAGGTTTCCCGCTGGCTGCTTGGTCAGCGCGATATCCAGATACATGACGCCAGACTGCTGTGGAGTGATGAGCTGCGCGCGGCACCGGTGCTGAAGCTGGATCAGGTCCAGTTGCGAATCGTCAATAGTGGAGATCGCCACCAACTCGCTTTGCGCGCGCTGCCACCGGCGGCGCTGGCGTCACCGCTTGATGTGCGTGCAGATCTGCGCGGCGAGGACTTTCAGTCGCTGTCAGAAAAAATCACCGGGCAGGTGTTCGTCGAGCTGGATCATGTCGATATTGCCGCATGGCGGCAGTGGATCGATTTTCCGGTGCATTTTCCGCACGGGACCGGCGCGCTGCGTTCCTGGTTCAGCTTCACCAGCAACGAACTGACGGGGGTGATTGCCGATACGCAGTTGCGCGATGTCCGGGCACGACTGGGCGCCGAACTACCGGAACTCGACATGCAGCAGTTGGGCGGCCGCTTCAGCTGGAAACGGCTGGATGACGGTTTTGAAGTCACGACGCGCAAGCTGGCATTCACCACCGGAGACCGGCTGACGCTGCCTCCGGTGGATATGATGCTGCGACTGGGCGGGCAGACCGGGTCCGGCTACACGAAGGCTGAAATACAGGCCAACGTACTGGAGCTGGCGCCGCTGGTGCAATTGGCCGACCGGCTGCCTTTGGCCAGTGAGTTGCGCAAGACGCTCGTTGCTTATGCCCCGACCGGCGGTGTACAGGATCTGTCAGTGCGCTGGACCGGGGGCTGGCCAGATTTGAAAACCTATGCGGTGCGTGGCCGTTTCAGTGAACTGTCATTGCAGTCGCAGGGTCCGGTGCCGGGCTTCTCCGGTTTCAGCGGCAATATCGACGGTACTGAAAAGGGCGGCATGCTGCAGGTCGCCACGCAAAAGGGCAGCGTCAATCTGCCCCGTCTGTTCCGCGAGACCTTGCGTTTCGACACCCTGACCGGGCAGATGGGCTGGACGCGCAACGCGCAGGATCTGGAGCTGCGCTTCAGTAATTTTGCTTACGCCAACGCCGATCTGACCGGCACGCTGTTCGGCAGTTATCGCACTGCGGCGGATGGGCCGGGCATTGCCGATCTGACCGGGCATCTGACGCGCGGCGTGGCGCAGCGCGTGGCGCAGTATCTGCCGCTGACACTGGCACCCGGATCACGGGAATGGCTGGACCGCGCTTTTTCCGCGGGCAGTTCCAGCGATGTGCGTTTCCGTCTAAAGGGTGATTTGAAGAGCTTTCCCTTTACCGACGAGAAAAGCGGTACCTTTGAGGTGGCGGCAAAAATAAGCGACGGTTCGGTGCTCTACGCTGAGAGCTGGCCGCGGATCACCGGCATCGAAGGTGACCTGCTGTTTCGCGGGCAGCGCATGGACCTTAATGTCCGCCAGGCCATGATCAACAACGTGCGCCTGGGCAAGGTGCGTCTGCAGATTCCCGACCTGATTCATAGTTCAGAGGTGCTGGAGATTGCCGGAGATGCCGAGGGCGCCACCAGCGATTTTCTCGACTTTATTAACCAGAGTCCTGTGCACGGCATGATCGACGGATTCACTGATGGCATGCAGGCGCAGGGGCGCGGCCGGCTGGCCCTTAAGCTGACGCTACCCTTGCGGAACCTGAAGAACACAAAAGTCAGCGGCGCCTATCAATTCGTCAATAACCTGCTGGTGGTGCAGCCGGAATTCCCGTCGATGGAACAGGTCAACGGCCGCCTGGAATTCACCGAGGCTTCGGTGCGTGTTCCCAATGCAACGGCGCAGTTTCTAGGCGGACCGCTGACGGTGTCCGCCGGCAGCCAGCGCGATGCGGCGGTAAGCATCCAGTTCCAGGGCAAGGTGAATTCGGATGCCGCCCGCCGTGCCGGTGGTGGTGAGTGGCTGCGTTATATTCGCGGTGCGACTGACTGGCGTGGTTTGCTGACCGTACGCAATAGACGAGTCGATTTTTCAGTTGATTCTTCGCTGCAGGGCCTCGCAGTCAATTTGCCGGCGCCGTTTGCGAAAACAGCAGCGGAAACCATGCCCCTTCGATTTGAGCGGCGGTTCACCGGCGCTCAGCAGGAGCGTATCGCACTGAGCATCGGTAGCCTGGGCAGCGCAGTCATCCATCGCCGCACCGAAAACGGGAACACCCGCATTGAGCGCGCCAACGCACGATTCGGCGAAGGTGCTGCCGCGGAACCGGATCGTCCCGGCGTCGTGCTCGCGGGTACGATTAAGGCGCTGGATCTCGACGGCTGGCTGGCAGTGCTCGGTGAAGGCGGTCCGGGTCCCGGTGTGACGCTGGCGACGGCAGATGTGCGCATCGGCGAACTGGAGTGGTTTGATCGCCGTTTTGCTGCGCTGGCGCTGACCGCGAGTCAGCAGGCCGGTGTGCTGCAATTGAATGTGAAGGGACGAGATGTTGAAGGCGCGGCAACGTGGCGTGCACAGGGCAAGGGGCGTCTGACTGCAAGGTTGCGGCGGTTGACCTTGCCGGTGCGTGATGAGGCGCCGGCGCCGCCTTCTGCAGCGGTTGCGGCGGCGGATGCAAAACCGCCGGAGTTGCCGGCTCTGGACGTGATCATTGAGGAGTTTCAGATTGGCGAACGTGCACTCGGCAAGCTCGAACTGCAGGCGACACCGCAGCAGCGCGACTGGCGCATCGAGCGCCTGCGCTTGAGCAATCCCGACGGCACACTGAATCTCGACGGCACGTGGCAGTCTTGGCTGACACAGCCTGCGACGCAGGTGAATGTGCGGCTGGATGTAGTCGATATCGGCAAGTACCTGACGCGGATCGGTTATCCGGAAGGCGTGCGCCGGGGTACAGCGAAGATTGAAGGATCGCTGGTGTGGGCGGGCAGCCCGCAGCGCATCGACTACGCGTCGCTGTCGGGAAATTTCGTGCTCGACGCGGGTAAGGGGCAGTTCGTCAAACTTGAACCGGGGATCGGCAAGCTGCTGGGGATCCTCAGCCTGCAGTCCCTGCCGCGCCGGATCTCGCTGGATTTCCGCGACATTTTTACTGAAGGCCTGGCCTTCGATGAGATTGTCGGGGCGGTCAAGGTCAACAAGGGTGTGGCGAGCACGGACAACCTGCGCATCAGCGGACCGGCCGCGCGCATCGTGATGAACGGACAAGTGGATCTGGTGAAAGAAACCCAGAGTTTGCGCGTGAAGGTGAATCCGCAACTGTCCGACTCGGTATCGGTGGCAGGCGCGCTGATTGGCGGCCCTGTCGCCGGTATCGCTGCGTTTGTCGCGCAGAAGCTGCTGAAAGATCCGCTGGACCAGATTGCTTCGTACGAATACGACGTTACCGGCAGCTGGTTGGATCCGCAGGTCAACAAGGTGGAGCGTCAGCCGGCTCCGACGGTGCCGCAATGAGGTGGCTGAATGCAGTGCTGTGGATTACCGCTGCGGGTAACGCTGCTTCTGCCGATCTACCGCCCGAGCTGTGGGACCGTCCGCGCTCGGCGCAGGCGGTGATGGCGCAGCCGGCCGTTCGCCAGGCCGTAGCCGCGCTGCAGTCGCGCAGCGATGCCCGATTGCTGATCTTCCACGGTACGCGACCGGAGGCGCAGCAGCAGGCGGAGGAATTGCTGGCGTGGCTGGTGGCGCTGGCGGTGGAAAGCGCGCGCTTGCAGTTGCGCGCCGATGCGTCGGCGGCGACGATACGGCTTGAATTGATCGACTGAGGGGGAAGGAAATGGGTACACGTTTGCGTTCCACAAGAACACAGCGCAAGGACAGCGGGCGCAGCGATGCCGCCGCGGTGCGCATCGCTGCGGTGCAGATGGCATCGGGTCCGCGCGTGGAATCGAATCTGAAGGAAGCGGCGTGGTTGATCGAGACCGCGGTCGAGCAGGGCGCGAAGCTGGTCGCGCTGCCGGAATATTTCGGCATCATGGGCATGAAGGACACCGACAAGGTGTCGGTGCGCGAGGAATTCGGCCAGGGTCCGATCCAGGAATTCCTGTCGGAGACCGCGAAAAAACACGGCATCTGGATTGTCGGAGGCTCGGTGCCGCTGGTGGCCTCTTCGCCGAAGAAAGTGATGAATACCAGTCTGGTTTATGACGACAAGGGCAAATGCGTGGCCCGCTACGACAAGATCCATCTCTTCGGATTTGAGATGGGTGATGAGTGTTACTCCGAAGAGACCACGATCGAGCACGGTAAAAAAGTCGTGGCTATTGATACGCCCTTCGGTCGCATTGGACTGTCGATCTGTTATGACTTGCGCTTCCCCGAGTTATATCGCGCGATGGGGGAAGTCGACCTGATCTTGGTGCCGTCGGCGTTTACCGAAACCACCGGCAAGGCGCACTGGGAAACCCTGATCCGCGCACGCGCGATCGAGAATCTTGCCTATGTGTTGGCGCCGGCGCAGGGCGGGTATCATCTCAATGGCCGGGAAACCCACGGGGATTCGATGATTGTTGACCCCTGGGGAGTGATCCTCGACCGCCTGCCGCGCGGTTCCGGGGTGGTTGTCGCCGGGATGAATCGTGCCCATATACAGCGTCTGCGCCGTAGTTTGCCGGCGCTGAGTCATCGCACGCTTGGCAGTAAATCCTGAATTCACATTAAGTATTTGTTTTTATTGAGAAAATAATGAAATCCGCGAATATATTCGAAACTGCCAGTGCGACCCTGCTGGCCCCCCATGCACTGGATGAGGGGCGTCTGCAGGCCGTGTTCGGGCAGATGATGGCCCACCGTGTCGATTACGCGGATCTTTATTTCCAGTACTCACGCAGCGAGTCCTGGAGCCTTGAAGAAGGCATCGTCAAATCCGGCAGCTTCAATATTGATCAGGGCGTCGGCGTACGTGCGGTCAGCGGCGAGAAAACCGCGTTTGCCTACTCCGACGACATCAGTTTCAACGCGCTGCAATCGGCGGCGCAGGCGACCCGTGCGATTGCGCGTCAGGGTGGTGAAGGTCGCACCGGGATTGCACGCCAGGGCGAGTTGCGTACGCTATACGCGCCGCAGGATCCGCTGGCCAGTCTCGGCGCGCCGGAAAAAGTGGCATTGCTGGAAAGACTGGAGCGCATCGCGCGGCGTATTGACCCGCGGGTGACGCAGGTCATGGCCGCGCTGGCCGGTGAATATGAAGTGGTGATGGTGGCGCGCAGCGACGGCATGCAGGCTGCCGACGTACGACCGCTGGTGCGTCTGTCGCTGCAGGTGATTGTTGAAGCGGACGGTCGTCGTGAGCAGGGCAGCGCCGGCGGCGGCGGCCGTTTTGATTACGGCCATTTCACCGAGGACGTGCTGAACGATTATGCACAGAAAGCCGTGCATCAGGCGTTGACCAATCTGGAGGCGCGTCCGGCCCCGGCGGGTACGATGACTGTCGTGCTCGGACCGGGCTGGCCGGGCATTCTGCTGCACGAGGCAGTGGGCCACGGTCTTGAGGGCGATTTCAACCGCAAGGGCACTTCGGCATTCAGCGGTCGTGTCGGCGAACGCGTTGCCGCGCCCGGTGTGACGGTGGTCGATGACGGCACCATCGCGAACCGGCGCGGGTCGCTCAACGTGGACGACGAAGGCAATCCGACACAGCACAACATCCTCATCGAAGATGGCGTTCTGCGCGGCTATATCCAGGATTCACTGAACGCGCGACTGATGGGGGTTGCTCCGACCGGCAACGGCCGCCGCGAGTCGTATGCCCATGTGCCGATGCCGCGCATGACCAACACCTATATGCTCAATGGCAACCGGGATCCGGCGGAAATCATCGCCTCAGTGGATCGCGGCCTTTATGCAGTGAACTTCGGCGGCGGTCAGGTCGATATCACCAGCGGCAAATTCGTGTTTTCGGCCTCCGAGGCCTTCATGATCGAAAACGGCAAGCTGACCTATCCGGTCAAGGGCGCCACGCTGATCGGCAACGGTCCGGACGCACTCACCCGGGTGTCGATGATCGGCAACGACATGCGTCTCGATCCGGGTGTCGGCACCTGCGGCAAGGAAGGCCAGAGCGTGCCGGTCGGTGTTGGCCAGCCGACCCTGCGCATTGACGGCCTGACGGTCGGCGGCACGCTATAGCCGTGCTGCAGGGGATGTCTGGATTCGTTTATAATGCATTGATTATATGGAAAGTTAAGGATAGTGATGCTGCACCGTACTGATGATCTGCGGATCAAGGAAATCAAGGAACTGGCGCCGCCGACTCACCTGTTGCGCGAATTCCCTTTGAGTGAAAAAGCGGCGGACTCCACATTCGAGGCCCGCCAGGACATCCATCGCATCATCCACGGCGCCGACGACCGCATGCTGGTGATCATGGGGCCCTGCTCGGTGCACGACGTGAAGGCGGCCAAGGAATACGCCGGCAAACTGCTCGAAGCGAAAAAGAAACACGCCGCCGACCTGCTGGTGGTGATGCGCGTGTACTTCGAAAAACCGCGCACGACCGTCGGCTGGAAGGGGTTGATCAACGACCCCAACCTCGATGGCAGCTTCCGCATCAACGAGGGTCTGAAAATCGCCCGCGAACTGCTGCTGGAGCTGAATGAAAGCGGCATGCCGGTCGGTTGCGAATTCCTCGACATGATCACGCCGCAGTACATCGCCGATCTAGTGTCCTGGGGCGCGATCGGCGCGCGCACGACCGAATCGCAGATTCACCGTGAACTGGCTTCGGGGCTGTCCTGCCCGGTCGGTTTCAAGAACGGTACCGACGGCAATATCAAGATCGCCATCGACGCGATCCGCGCTGCGCAGGCACCGCATCATTTCCTGTCTGTTACCAAGGCTGGCACATCGGCCATCGTCTCGACGACCGGCAACGAGGACTGCCACGTGATTCTCCGCGGCGGCAAGGCACCGAACTATGACGCGGCCAGCGTGGATGCAACGGGGCGCAGCCTCGCAGAAGCCGGCATACCGGCACGCATCATGATCGACTTCAGCCACAGCAACAGCAGCAAGAAACCGGAAAAACAGGTTGATGTCGCACAGGATGTCGCTAATCAGGTTGCCAACGGCGATGACCGCATTTTCGGCGTGATGGTGGAAAGCCACCTCAAGGCCGGCCGTCAGGACCTGGTGCCAGGAAAGCCGCTCGCCTACGGCGTGAGCATCACCGACGGTTGCATCGGCTGGGATGAAAGCCGCGGCGTGCTGGAAGCGCTGGCGGAAGGCGTGCGCAAACGCCGGCTCAAGGCCGTGGCCAAGGATTAGTCAGGAATTCACAAGGTGACATGAGCGAAGAAAACTTCACGACAACAGACCGCGGCAACCTCGACAAGCTCGAGCGCGTGGGTGCCGGTACGGCTATTGCCAGTGAAATTTTCGGCCTCGTCGGCAAGTCGCAGTTTTTCACCGAGTTTTCCAAGGAAGACATCTCTACGCTGGCCGGCTATATGGAGGTGTATCGCGCGCAGCCTGGAGAGATCATCATACGCGAGAGCGATGAGGGTGATTTCATGTTGCTGATCGTGGATGGTGAAATCGACATCCTGAAAAAAAGCCATCGCGCCGAGCAGCAGCACATGACCAGCGCCGGACCCGGGATGACGCTCGGTGAAATGTCGATGATCGACGGCGAGCCGCGTTTCGCCACCTGCATGGCTTCGCAGCCGACCACTTTCGCCGTACTGACCCGCGACAATATGGCGAAAATCATTCTTGATCACCCCAGCCTCGGTTCCAAGATCCTGGTGAAGATGGTGACCATGCTGTCGTTGCGGCTGCGCCAGACCAGCGGGCGCCTGCTGCGGATGATGGAAGAAGTCCGCTAGTCTTCCGCTTCAATTCCTCAAGTCGCGATCCGCGCAGCTCATGAAGTGTTTTGTGATCCCGGCCGTCCGCCGTATTGCCGTCATCTTGCTGTTGATGACCCCGTTCACGCTTTATGCGCAGGCCGATCCCGTCCAGGCCATCGATGCACGCGGCACGACGCTGCGCCTGCCGCACCCTGCACAGCGCATCGTCACGCTGGCGCCCAATCTGACGGAGCTGGTTTTTGCTGCCGCTGCCGGTGACCGGCTGTCCGGCGTCGCCCGCTTCAGCGATTACCCGCCGGCGGCACGCCGGCTGCCGGTGGTCAGCGATGCGGTGCAGGTCGATCTCGAGCGCCTGCTGGTGCTGCGTGCCGATCTGGTGCTGGCCTGGCAGGGTGGCACGCCCCCGGATGTGATCGCGCGACTGGAACGCGCCAGACTGCCCGTTTTTGTGGCAGGCGCATCAGGCCTTGATGACATCGCACGCAATATCACGGCGATTGCCCAACTGGCCGGTACGACGGCTGCCGCCGCGCCGGCGCGCGCAGCATTTGATGCCGATCTTCGAGCGCTGCGCGCGCGCCGCCATGAGGGGGCGCCAGTGCGGGTGTTTTATGAAATATGGGACCGGCCGTTGATGACGGTGAATAAGGCGCACCTGATCAGCGAAATCATCACGCTATGCGGCGGCGTCAATGTGTTTGCCGGATTGGGGGCGCTGACGCCGGAAGTATCGCGTGAGGCGCTGCTCGCGGCGCGACCAGATATCGTCCTTGGCGGCAGTTCTGCGGATACTCCAGCAGCTTTTGCAGCGCGCTGGGCGGCCTTGCCGCCGCCGTTTAACGGCTGGACAGCGCGTCATCTGCCGGCTGATCTGATACAGCGGCCGACGCCGCGTATTGTGGAGGGGGCGCGCCGGTTGTGCACCCATCTTGACGCGGTGCGGGACGTGCGGCGCTGAGACTGTTGCGGCTGA
>CANHZX010000052.1 GCA_947465215.1 Betaproteobacteria bacterium
ACAGGTCTGAAGAAGATTGGGGAGATTAAGCGGCATTTCTAATGAATTTCAAAGAAATATTATTTTTGAAAACCAGCAGGCTTAGATTTTACGATTATTATCATCTCATACAAAATACCCTATAAAAAACAGGGCCAAATGATAACTCTTTAAAATTTATAAATATAAATCAATCAGTTAAATTCGAACTGCAGTGAAGATTTCAATACCATGCAGGAATGCTGATAAATGTCTGCTCACTTAACGGGCAAAACTTCATAGCGTAAAAGGACTCCGGTCATGAAAAGCCTGATTTTAGTTTTGTCCATGACGATGATCTGTGCCGTATGGGCCGGCGACAAACCGGTTCCAGCAACGGAATCCATCACCGGCACCGTAATGGAAATCAAAGATGTCGACAGCTATACCTATCTCCGCATCAAAACCGTCACAGGTGACACTTGGGCAGCAGTCAACAAATCACCGGTCAAAAAAGGCTCAAAAGTCACCATTGAGAACGTGACGATCATGAATGATTTTGAGAGCCGGTCTCTGAAGCAGACTTTCAAGACCATCGCCTTTGGCAATCTCGCCGGCGCCGGAGCGCCGAAAGCAGGACATGCCAACATGACTCACCCTACAACCGCTAAGCCTGCTAATGCTCCGGATGAAAAGGTCGCAAAAGCCTCCGGCGCGAACGCCTGGACAGTCGCCGAAATCAATGCAAAAGCCCAGGATTTGAAAGACAAGCCGGTCGTGGTCCGTGGCAAGATTGTGAAATACAACCCCGCGATCATGGGCAAAAACTGGCTGCACCTGCGGGATGGTTCCGGCAATGCGACAGATGGCAACAACGATATTCTGGTGACGACCACCGCTGAAGCGAAATTGGGTGATATTGTTACGGTTAGGGGCGTAGTTCGAACCGAAAAGGATTTCGGCTCCGGATACGCCTACAAGGCACTGATAGAAGAAGCCTCCATCCAGAAATAACACCAGCCTTCAGGCTGCATATTTATCCTTTTAACCTCTCAATATTCCCAAACAGCATGGCTCAAACCCCAAACCGTCAGCGCATCAAATTCAGTGAAGTCTCCATTGGCCAACGCTTCTTTGATCCCATCAGCCAGGAATACTTCGTCAAGCAGAGCGATGAAATGGCAGCCATGGTCACCGGCATCGGCAACGGCACGGTGCCTGACGAATTCGAACCTGATGATGTGGTCGGTATCGACAACTGATTCAGAGCACCCTGCTCCAATAAAAAAAGCCCGCTGAACGCGGGCTTTTTAACAGGCGCGTAAAGCTCAGACAGCAGCCGTCACCGCACCGATCGCCGCAAACAAATTGGCAACCGTTTCCCGCGGAATATTGCGGGTGATAAAGACGATACGCGTCGAATGGTCATCGCTGGGCCATTCATTCAGTTCCACCGGCGGATGGAACAGGTGCTGCACCCCCTGCACCACCATCGGACCTTTGTGCTCGGTGACGTTGATCAGGCCTTTGACCCGCAGCATGTCCGAGCCGCGCAGCGCCGACAGCACTTCCATGGTCTGCGAGAACGAATTCCAGGTCATCGGCTCAGTAAAGCGCAGACAGAAGGACTTCACCTTCTCGTCATGGCGGTGATGCTCGCCATGCTCGTCCGGTTCACCCATCCAGCGCTCGATGTCCTCCAGCTTACCTTTGACGTTGCGCAGGCCGACATTGATCAGGAATTCGAGGTCGATCTCCCCGTTCACCGCACGCTTGATCGGCGCCTGGGGGTTTAACTCGCGCAAACGGGCTTCCAGTTTTGCTGTGGCTTCTTCCCCGGCGATATCCGATTTGGTAATGACGATGCGGTCGGCCAGCGCCGCCTGTTTCACCGGCTCCTGCATGGTATCCAGCTGTTCGATGCCGTTAACGGCATCGGCCAGCGTCACCACGCAGTCCAGACGGTAATTCGCCAGCAGCATGTCGTCGGTCATCAGCGTCTGCATCACCGGCGCGGGATCCGCGAGACCGGTGGTCTCGATGACGACACGGGTAAAGTCGATGATGTCCCCGTTGCGGCGCTTGACGTAGAGGTCACGCAGCGTTTCCTGCAAGTCGCCGCGCAGGACACAGCACAGGCAGCCGTTGTTCAGCAGCATCATCTGTTCGGACGAGACTTCGACCAGATCGTTGTCGATGGCCTGCTCGCCGAACTCGTTGACGATGACAGCGACCCGATTCATGTCGGGTCGCTTCAACAGCTTGTTGATCAGCGTGGTTTTACCGCTACCGAGGAACCCGGTGATGACGCTGACCGGGAATTTCCCCGAAAGTGCATCCAGCATTACGTTACAGCTCCGGTTAGATGTCCATCTCGAGGATGTACAAGCCGCCGGCAAAACGGTCCACCGTGTAAATCAGGCGGTTCTCGTCGACCCAGACGTCGTTAATCTGGATCGAGCCCTTCGGCGACAGCTTGGGGGCACCCGGCACGTAGTAAGCCACTTCCTGCGGCTGGTACGCATTTGAAATATCGAACGCGCGCACACCGCCGTTGAAGAAGGTGCCGACGATCAGGTTGTCGGAGCGGAAGGACGCCGGTCCCGGCAGGTTCTCATGGATGTTGTGGGCGCCATAACGGCCACCGCGTTTGACGAAGCTCTCCAGCGGGGGCAGCGGCAGCGTCGACATCGGCACCAGGTTGGTTTCTGCACTTGCATTAACCACCCAGCCCAGCTTCGGCCAATCGAGGCCGTCGTCCTTGGTGCACTCGTCCGTCACCAGCAGCATGTCGCGGCTCATCAGCGGCATTACCGTGTGGCAGAAACCGTTGTACGGCGGCGAATAACGCCAGTTGGTGATCATCTTCGGATTGGCTTTATCCGAGATGTCGAGGATCACGGCACCGCCGTCGAGATACGCGACATAAGCGCGGTCCGGACGCTCCGGATAAACCAGGATGTTGTGCGGACGATAGCCACCATCGAATTTCGGATGACGCGGGGGCGGCGCTTCCTTGTCGCCCTTATGCGTGCCGGGATAGTGCCAGCGACCCACCTCCACCGGTTTCGACGGGTTGCGCACGTCGATGATGCGGTAGAACTGGAAGTCATTCGGGTGCGTCGGATCAAAGTCGCCCGAGCCCGAGGTCAGGTGCACGTATTCGCCGTCCACAAACCACACGCAGTGCGCGCCGCGGGAGTTCGGGCCCGAAGCATCAAAGTGCGAAATCAGCTTCGGTTTTTCCGGGGTGCTGATATCGAAAATATCCATGCCTGCGGGTTTGTCACCAACGGCTTTGGTCTGGTAGGCCACAACCATGATATCGCCGACCACGTCCAACGAGTTCGAACGCACACGCTCGTGCGGCAGATCGGTCTGGCAGATCACCTTCGGGTTCTTGACGTCGGAAACGTCGACCGCAGTGAAGTTCTTCGGCGCGGACTCATGCGCCAGCCAGAGGATGCGGCGACCGTCCTTGGTCACCTGCATGTTGATACCCTCGCCGATGCCACCGAACCCTGCGAGCTCGTTGTGGGAGATCAGCTTCATGTTGCGGGAAATGGTCTGTGCAGCCTGGCCCTGCGGCGACATGGTCGGTTTCATCGGGTCTTTCTCTTTCCGGTTTTAGAAGTGGTGCTTTTTTTTCGGTTCTTGCGCTGCACGCCGGCCATCTGTTCAAGCACAGCACAGACAGCCGCCGTATCCTCCAGCGCACGGCCTTGCGCATAAGCCGCGGCATAAAACGGTTTTGAAGCTTCGAACAGCGGAACCGGGCAATGCAGGTCCGCAGCGAACTGCTCAATGATATCAATATCTTTCTTGTAAACGTCGATTTTCATGGTCGCCTGGCTGTAATCCCCCCTGATCATCAGAGGGCCGCGCACCTCGAACATGCGGGAATTCCCTGCGCCGTCCTTGATCACCTTGTAGAGCAGGTTCAGGTCGAGTCCAGATTTCAGACCCAGGACCATGGCTTCGGCCGTAGACAGATTGTGGATCGTGACCAGCAGGTTGGCGACATACTTCAGCTTGGAGCCGTTGCCGAATTCGCCGCAGTAATAAACGCTGCGCGAGAAGCCCTTCAGTGCCGCCTCCGCCTTGTCATAGCCCTTGCGATCACCGCTGGCATAGATGGCGATGTCGCGGTTGGCCGCCTGCGCGCCGGTGCCGCTGACCGGACAGTCGAGAACAATAATCCCCTTTTTGGTGCACCGCTCGCGGATCTCGTTCTTTTTGGCCAGCGGCAGCGTGCTGGTTTCAATGACCACGGTGCCGCGCTTTGCCGATTCCACAATGCCGCCCTTGCCGAAAAAGGCCGCATCCACTGCAGTGAGACTGGGTAGCGATGTCACCAGGATTGGACAAGACGATGACACCGCAGATGCCGAGGCTGCCGGTTTGCCGCCGAGTTTCTTGAGCGCAGCACGGCGCTTGGGATCGATATCAAATCCAGTGACGTTGAATCCCTCGGACAGCAGGTGACGCGCAAAGGCGCCGCCCATGATGCCGAGACCGATACTGCCCACTGACTGCGGTTTGATGATTGCTGCTCCTTAAGGGTAATAACTATGAATTGGGTTTCCCCGACAGACCAAGGAAATCCATGACACTTTTCAGGTCGGCATATTCCGATGCAAAAAACTTGGCGGTTTCTGCCGAATTTTTATAGGCGATTTCCCACTGGTTCTTTTCAGCCTGATCCTTGAAATCGGCACTGGCCGCTATTTTGCCGAATACGCCGTCCCAGTAGGCGATCTGTGCAGCGGAAATCCCTTTGGCCCCCATTACGCCGCGCCAGTTTTCCATGACGCCCTTGTATCCCTGCTCCGGCCATGTCGGCGCAATGGCCAGCGTCCCCGTCATCCGCTTGGGCGAGGATACCGCAAGCACCCGCATGCGGCCGCTCGCCACATGCGGCGCAATCTGCACGGTACCGCCTGAGAGTACGTCAACGTGGCCACCAAGCAGCGCGGTAACCCCGTCGCCTGTCGAAGTAAAAGCCACCAGCCGGGTTTTGTTCACTTCGACCTTGCCCGACTGCAGCGGTAGACCGAAAGAAATGTGATGCGTGCCGCCGACGGCGCTGCTGATCGCAAGACTGTATTTTCTCGGGTCCTCGCGCAGCGCTTCCACCAGATCCTTGCCGGTTTTCAGCGGCGAGTCGGAACGAACCGCGATGGCGATGTATTCAGTCAGCATCACCGCCAAGGGCGTGAAGTCGCGATAGGACAGCGCATAGCGGCCGTTGATATGGTTGGCATGCAAAGTCGACGACGTGATACTCAGAAACAGCGGATTGCCGGCGCGCGCATTGAGGAAGTTATAGGCCAGTGCATGGCCAGCGCCGCCCATATTCACAATCGTGCTCGAAGACATCACCAGTTTCTGCTGCTCCCACATGCGCTGGATCGTCCGGCCCACGTGGTCCAGAGAACCACCGGCCGTAGATGGCACGATCAACGCCACGTTTTGTTGCGGCTGCCAGCCCTGCGCCTGCGCCAGTGCTGCAAAAACCCCTAGCGCCCCACCGACAATGAATTCCAAGCATTTGTTTTTAAACAAGTATTTCATCGCTCCTCCAGTGTGGTTTTGATTAACCGTTCTGAAACTGCGTTGCTACCTGCTTGCTACAACTGCGTTGTTGCCGGCCGGGTTCGCCGCCCTGCCTTTAATTTGGCTTCATATTGACGCGTGCCTGCTCTGCCTCCTCGGGTGACAGGTTGTCGATCTTGTCTTCGAGCCAAGGCGTCGAACACACCACGGCATAACGCGCATGCTTGCGCACCTGCAATCGGTAACGCTCTCCTTTGGGCACGCAAACGATGTCTCCGGTAGAAACCGTTTTGCGTTCGCTGCCGGACTGCGCATCAATGCTGCCGCTCAATACATAAACAAACATTTCGCGCGCAGAAACGGATTCCGGTTCGTCATAACCCGCCGGCACCTCAAACAGGCCGAATGCCAGACGCTGACCTTCAATCCAGCTTACACAGCGTCCGGAACGGGCCGGCGCATCGAGACTGTCGAGGATCGGGTGAAAACACACCGGCAGGCCTTCGATGATGGCCTGGGACTTGCCCTGGGTTTTCTGGTGCTTGTCCTTGTCGCCGACGTTGTACTTTTTATTGACCTCGGCAACCGTCATTGCCTTATCCGGCACCGCCTCGTCTTCGGCCAGACCGACGACCGTCCAGGTCTTATCCTTGATGTAGAGGTATTGCAGGTTGCCGTCTTCGGTGGCCTTCATCGAGTGCCGCGCAAAAGCGGGCGCATGGACAAAGGTGCCTGGCGACACCACACGGCGATCCTTGCCGACGATGGCGTTGATCTTGCCCTTGGTCGGAAAAATCAGCAGTTCGTTCGGGTGATAGTGCAGTTCCGAACCGGTACCCGCATTTTTATGCAGCAGACAGAAATACATGTAACGGCCGTCGATCACCGGGGCTTTGCCGGTGGACAGATGCGGCGTCAGGTAATTGCTTTCGAAATCCTCGAAGCGATAGAAAGGCATGGCGTGGCTACCCGCAAAAGTGGTTGAACGATTTTTTTTATTTGCAGGGCCGGCGTGGCCGCCGGACCTCCTCCGGCAGCAATCCTAGCACGTGCCGGCAGGGCTGCCGGGGAGACGCCACAGGATGCGAATCAGCGGCTTTTGAGCAACTGCGCCAGCGTGTCGTCGATCAGTTGCCGCGAGATGTGAACCGCTTCAGGTAAATCCGGCAAGGCATCGATGGAAAACCAGCGCGCCTCTTCCAGTTCCGTGCCGTCGGGCACCACGTCGCCGCCCGCCCACTCCGCGCTAAAGGCCATCACCAGCGAATTGGGGAAAGGCCAGGGCTGGCTGCCGAAATATCGCGGGTTGCGGATCTCGACACCGACTTCCTCTTTGACTTCACGCGCCAGACATTGCTCCAGCGACTCGCCGGCTTCAACGAAACCGGCCACAACGGTATAACGACCTGGGGCATAACCGGGCTTGCGTGTGAGCAGCAGTTCGCCGGAGTTGCCGTTCCGGCGATACACCAGCGCCATCATCACCGGGGAAATTCGCGGGTAAAACACCAACTTGCAGTCGGGACACTCCAGTGCACGATCCGCCGCATGCGGCAGCGTCGGCTGGCCGCAGGAACCGCAATGGCGATGAGTTCGCGCCCATTCGAGCAACTGGAATGCCTGTCCTGCGATGCCAGCAACGAGCTCATCACCTTCCAGAATCAGCGCGCGCATGCCCAGCAACTCCAGCCCTTCCGGCAAGTCCGCACTTCGCGGCATCGCCAGACCGTAGCAGTGCGTGCCATCCAGGGTACCAAGGTAGTGAGCCTGATCCAGCGAAAGCCCATAAGCCTCGACATCCACTCGTGGCAGTGCCAGATGACCACCGTCGCGAGTGACAAACACGCGGTTGCCGTGAAACAGACAGCAGGCCACCTCGCCTTCCACTCGCTCCGGACCGCGATGACCCGGGATGAACACGCCCTGCGCCATGTCGCTCAGATCTTGCCGTTGAACAACGCCGTAGCGGCATTGCAGTAGATGTTCTCGCGCTCTTTCTGGGTCAGGCCGGGCGTCAGCTCGACGCGGTCGACCGGCGCCATTTCGCCCATGTCGAACGGTGCATCGGTACCAAGCACGACTTTCTCGGAGCCGACAATGTCAATCAGGTGACGAATGGATTGAGGGCTATGGGTCAGCGCATCGAACCAGAAACGCTTCAGCATCTCGTGGGGATCGGACCTGGTAACTGCAGCCGTATCCGGACGCACCTTGTGACCATGCACAAAGCGGCCGATCTGGTACGGCAAAAAGCCGCCGCCGTGGGCCAGCAGGATTTTGAGATCTTTCAATTCATCCAGCGCGCCGCTGAACATCAGCTTGCCGACCATGATCGTGGTGTCCAGCGGATTGCCGATCAGGTTGGTCAGATAAAAACAGTCCAGGCGTCCGCCCGAGCCCTGAGTATTCGGGTGCGCGAAAATCATCACTTTCAGCTCTTCGATGCGTTTGAGCACCGGACGGAACTTCGGATCCGCCAGCTCTTCTTCACCGATCGCGGTGCCGAGTTCCACGCCCTTGAAACCGTATTCCTTGACCACGCGCTCGAGCTCAGCAATCGCTGCCTCCGGGTGCTGCATCGGAAGCGTCGCCATGCCGCGCAGCCGGTCAGGTTTGGCGGCGACCATCTGTGCAATGCCGTCGTTGACCAGACGTGCGGTCTGGATCGCCAGATCGTCTTTCAGGTTGTAGAAGAAACACTGGGGGCCGGGCGAAATGAAGGCGATGTCAATTTTCTTGCGGTCCATCGATTCGAGCTTGGCATCAGCGTTGTAAAACTCAGCCTCGAACGGGAAACGCACCTTGCCGCGGATGAATACCCGGTTGTGCCCCTCACCCTCAATCTGGGTGTTTTAGACCGGATTCGCCTGCATGGCCTTGACCAGGGTCTCGGGAATCACATGGTTGTGTACATCGATGCGTTTCATGCTGAATCTTTCTCCTGATGACGCGTTTTTTTGGATCGCGGTGCGCGCACCGCAACGTTGTTACCACCGGGAAGACTGAACACGCCGCTTTCTGCCAGTGCGCGCACTTCAGCCCCCATGATCTGCGCCACTTCATCAATGGCCGCGGATGGCCGGCGATCCGCCTGCTGGCCGAGCGTGAGTATACGATGGATGTTTGCATCGGCAATCGGCCAGGCCGTGAGTTTTCCCGATGTCACATCTTCATGAAAGGTCGAAACGGGCATCAGTGCCATGCAGGTACCACGCAGCACCAGACGACGGATCGCCTCGACCGAATCAATCTCGGCTTCGACGCGAACCCTTGCCTTGTAGCGCTGCAACTGCTCATCGGCAATCAGGCGGATGGCCTCGGTACTGACCACCGGCGTTCGCGCCAGATCCGCCACGGTAAAAAAACGTTTACCCCCGCGTGGCTGCGACTTGGCGTAGACCACGACCGGTTCAGAAATCAGCGGCGTCACTTTCACCGTGCGTGAATTCACCGGGTTGGTCAGCACCGCCACATCAGCCCGCCCTGCCTGTAGCCAGTCATAAAGCTGGTTGCTGAAGCCGTCGACCACTTTCAGGCTGATCTGTGGACATTGGCGACGCATGCGCTCCACTACCCCGGGCAGCAGCAACGGCCCGGTGGTCGGCGACACGCCCAGAATCACTCGCCCCTGGGCCACGGCACCGCCGCTGCGCAGTTCATCCTGGGCACGACCCAGCTCGCGCACAATGCGCTGGCAATGGTCGAGAAACTGGCGACCCGCAGTGGTCAGCCGCACCCCGCGCGGCAAACGCACCAGCAAGGGCACCCCCAGCTCCTCCTCCAAAGCATGGATATGCCGGGACAACGCCGGCTGCGCCACACGCAGGTGCTGCGCGGCGCGGGTGATGCTGCCGAGCTCGGCGATCTGGACAAAATAACGGATACCACGCAGGTCCATGGGATGCCCCGGAGATTAATTCCCGACTAAACTGGTGAGATAACAAAGCGGCATGTTTGAAGCTTGCCGGCAACAGTGAATTTTTGCCCTGAACAAAGCCGGTTTTTCATAGCCAATCATGTTGCGATGCGGAAAAATACATATCGCAGCCTTCGCAGTTTAGCCATGCCGTTTTGATATGTCACGGCTTGCATTTCGGTATTTGTCCACCCTTGCCACCGTCGTTAACATTGCGCGGTCATGCATTGGGCATCCGCCACGCTGCGGATAGCCCCTCACCTGGAGACTCACGCTGTGAAACAAATCAATGTAGGCATCATCGGCACCGGCTGGTGCGGCGGTATCCGCGCAGACACCTGCGCCATCAACCCGGCAGTCAAAGACTTGCACATCGTCGAAACGCGTCCGGAACGCCTCGCCGAAGTGGCCAAGTCGTGCAACGCGAAAACCGCCACCGACGACTATCACAAGCTGCTCGAAGTCAAAGACCTCGATGCCGTTATGATTTCGGCAACACCGGAAAAGCTGCACTTCCCGATGGCCCGCGACTGCCTTGAGCGCGGCCTGCACGTTTTCATGGAAAAACCGATCGCCGTCGAACTGCACGAAGCCGATGAACTGATCGCCATCGCCAAGCGTAAAAACGTCAAGTTCACCATCGGCTATTCGCAGCGCTTCAACCCGAAATACGCCTACGTCAAAAAATGCATCGACACCGGCGCCATCGGCAAGCCGGTCAGCGCGATGGTGTCGCGCCACATCCAGCGCAGCCTTGGCGCCAAGATCACCGGCCGCAGCAAGCTCTCCCCGGCCGCGATGGAAGCCACGCATGACCTCGACTTCATCCTGTGGTGCCTGGCTCCGGCGAAGCCAATCCGCGTCTACTCGCAGTTGAACTTCGGCGTGATGAAGGCCAACAGCGGCGCCGAAGTGCCCGACACGCAGTGGATCACCGTGACCATGGACAGCGGCATGTCCTTCGTCATCGGTGCCGGCTGGAGTCTGCCGCCGGGTTACCCGAATGCCTGCTCGACCTGGATCGAGATGATCGGCACCGACGGCGCATTGCTGGTGGATGACACCCATCGCGACGTCATGCTAAACACGATGAAAAGCGGCATGCAGATGCCGATGTCGTCGATGCCGGGTGAGCGTGTCGACCACGCCTTTGCCGGCCCGATGCACGCCGAAACCGTACACTTCATCGAAGCTGTTTGCTGTGATCGTCCGGTGCTGGTGACCGCCGAGCAGGCCCGCAACGTGATGGAGGTCTACATGGCCGCCGATATTTCCGCTGAACGCAATGAACCGGTGATGCTGCCGCTGCCGGAATCACGTCCGCTTGCTGCAGGAGCCGCGCGATGAAAAAAGACCCGAAAAAAATCGGCCTCGCCATCATCGGCGCCGGCCGTGTCGGCCTGATCCGCGCTGAACTCGCAGCACGCCACCCATCCGTGGGCTGGATCGGCATTGCTGAAATCAATCCGGAGCGCGGCGAGATCGTCCGTGAAAAATGCGGCGGTGATTTCGTCACCACCGATTACAAGGAACTGCTGGCTCGCCCCGAAGTGAATGCGGTGGTTGTCGCCACAGACGAACACCTTCACGTCGACCCGGTCATCATGGCCGCCGAACGCAAGCTGCCGCTGCTAATCGAAAAACCGCTGGCCACCGATCTCACAGAATCAGCACAGACCCTCGCCGCCATCGAAAAGTCCGGCGTTGATGCCGTCATCGGCTACACCCAACGCTTTCGCCGCCGCTGGCTGGTCGCCAAGGAAAAAGTCCGCACCGGCTCACTCGGTGAAGTGACGATGGTGACTTCACGCGCCTTCATGAACCGCCTGGTCGCGATCGACAACTACAAACGCAGCGACAACCGCGCCGAAGTGACGCCGATGGTGATCTCCGGCACCCACGCGCTGGACATCGTGATGTGGCTGATGGAATCGAAGAAACCGGTCGAGGTCTATGCGCGGTCGGTGAACAAGGCCCTCGGCCCCACCTGGCAGGGCGTTGACGGCACCGGTTACACCATCAGCTTTGATGACGGCGCGATCTACCACGGCGTGATTTCCTGGGCACTACCTGAAGTCTGGCCCGGTGCGGTTTACAGCCTGGAAGTCGGCGCCGTCGGCACCGAAGGCGTGCTGACCATCGACGACACCCACCGCGACATCGTGCTGGCAACCAATCTGATCCAGAGCGAAGGTTACGCACCGGACAAACGCCGTCACGTCGACTTCCTGACCAGCTACCCGGTCGGCGACATGGCGCTTGGCGAACTGCGCGGACCGATGCGCGAAGAAACCAACTCCTGGCTTAACCGCGTATCGCTGGGTGTACCGACTCAACACGCCACCGCAGCTGAAGGTCATAATCGCCTGATGCTGACCAAGGCTATTGATCTGTCGGCTAAACTGAAACGTCCGGTCAAACTGCCCATCGCGCCGGGTGATGAAAAAGTATAATAAAAACAAGTATTTATAGAATAAACACCAAAGGAGAGCCCATGTTCCACTGCAAACGAATCGTCCTGGCCACTGCGCTGTCGATGTTCGCCTGTGGCACCGCACTCAGCGCGGATAACTACCCTACCCGTCCGGTTCGCATGATTGTGCCGTTCGCTCCAGGCGGGGCCTCTGACTTTGTCGGCCGCATCATCCAGCCGGCACTGGTCGAGCAACTGGGGCAGCAGGTAGTGATTGAGAACCGCTCGGGAGCAGCTGGAAACATCGGGGTTGAATCAGCAGCGCGTGCCAGCGCCGACGGCTACACCTTCCTTTTGGGAAACGTCGGCACGATGGCCATCAATCCGGTTTACTACACCAAGTTTCCGATCAAGCCGCTGAAGGATCTGACGCCGATCAGTCAGGTTGTCGATGTACCGGGGAGTCTGGTGGTCAATCCTTCGTTGCCGGCAAAAACCGTCAAGGAACTGATCGCACATATCAAGGCAAACCCGGGCAAACTGAACTACGGCTCCCCCGCACCCAGTAGCGCCAATTCGCTGGAAGCCAAGATGTTCCTGATGGGCTTTGGCGGCACCGCAACTGAAGTGCCATACAAGGGTGGCGCCGGACCGGCCACCGTCGGCCTGCTCGCCAATGAAGTGCAGTTCATGTTCGCAACGTTCAGTTCAACAGCGACCTTCTCCAAACAGGGTCGCCTGCGCATGCTCGGCATTGTCGCGCCCGAGCGTAGCCCTTCCTATCCCGAGATGCCCACCATGAAAGAGCAGGGTTTCGACATGGTCGTCGGCTCATGGCAGGGTATTTTCGCTCCGGTCGGCACACCGCGCCCGGTGGTCAACAAGCTGTTTGACGTCACGCAGAAAGCCATGAAAGACGCCACGGTCAATAAACGCCTCAACGATGGCGGTGTACCCGTGATTCTCAGCACCACTCAGGATGAATTCGCGAAATTTGTCAAAGCGGAGACCGAGCGCTTCGGCAAGATCATCAAGGATGCCAAGATCCAGACGGAATAAGTCGCAGCAAGCCTCAACATTTCAATCACAAACGTAAGCAAGGAACAGGTATGAAACTCGCCTCCTTCATGATGCCGATACACCCCCCCGGCAAGAACTACATTCAATCACTCCGCGAGGATCGCGAAGCCATCATCCTTGCCGACGAGCTTGGCTTTGAGGAAGCCTATGTCGGAGAACATGTCACCGACGCAGCAGAAACCGTCACGCATTGCATGACTTTTCTGGCCAGCCTGATCCCGGTCACCAAGCGCATCAAGCTGGGCACCGGCACCATCAACATGCCGAACTCGCACCCCGCTGCCATTGCCGCGCAGGTCGCGATGATGGATCACCTGTGCGAAGGTCGCTTCATTATGGGCATCAGTCCCGGTGGCCTGATGTCCGATGCCGAAGTCTTCGGTAATTTCGGCAAAGACCGCACGGCAATGTTCATCGAAAGCATCAATATGGTGCTGAAGATCTGGGAGTCAGAGCCGCCTTACAACCTCAAGGGTCAGTTCTGGGAAGTCACCACCGAAAAAACCGCGATCCCGGAAATCGGCCAAGGCATCATCCTCAAGCCCTACCAGAAGCCGTACCCGCCCATCGTCGGCACAGTGGTCGCCCCTTACTCGAAAGGCGTCATCGCCATGGCTGAGCGCGGCTGGCTGCCGATCTCCGCCAACTTCCTGCTCCCGGAATGGGTCAAGACGCACTGGCCCAACTACGTCGAAGGCAAGAAGAACATCGGTCAGGTCGCCAACACCGCGGACTGGCGTGTCGCGAAGAGCATTTTCGTCGCCGATGACGAAGCCACGGCTCAGCGCTACGGCAAATCCGCCGAAGGTCCCTACCACTTCTATTTCAAGCAGCTGGTGCGCAAACTGGTCGGTTTCGGCAATCGCGGCAATCTGTTCAAGTCCGACCAGAGCATGCCCGACTCGCTGATCACCACAGAATATGTTCTCGACAAACTGGTCATTGCCGGCACGGTCGACAGCGTGGTGGACCAGATCCTCGCCTTCCGTGAACAGGTCGGTGACTTTGGTACGCTGGTCTATGCCATGCACGACTGGATTGACCCCGCACTGGCCAAACGCTCGATGCAACTGCTCGCCGAGCAGGTCATGCCCAAGGTCAACGCCGCCCTCGGCAAGTAAGTAAACAACACACGCAAACGGGAACAAGGAGCACGCAGTGCTGAATGTCGCAGTCGTCGGTATGGGCTGGTGGGGCAAGATCATTGTCCCGCTGCTCAAGACCAGCAAGAAAATCACCGTCAACACGGTCGTTGAAGTCAATCCGGCATCCATTGCCGATTTCGCCAAACAGCACAGCGTCAACGTCGTCACCGACTTCAACGCCGTGCTGAAGGACCCGTCGATCCAGGCCGTGGTGCTGTGCACGCCGCACACCCAGCATACCGACCAGATCGTTGCCGCTGCCAACGCCGGCAAGCACGTGTTCTGCGAAAAACCGCTATCGATGACCCGTGCCGACGTGCTGCGCGCGATCAAGGCCATCAATGATAACAAGGTGGCACTGGCCGTCGGCCACGAGCGCCGCTTTGAGCCGCCGATCATCGACCTGATGAAAGTGGTGAAGTCAGGTGAGATCGGCACGCCGCTGCAGGTCGAAGCCAATTTCAGCCAGGACAAGTTCCTCACCCTCGCCGCCGACAACTGGCGCCTCTCCGGCAAGGAAGCCCCGGCAGGTCCGATGACCGCCACCGGCATTCACCTGCTGGATCTTTCCGTCGGTGTCTTCGGCGAAGCCGAACGCGTGCTGGCCAGCGTCAAGCAACTGGGCAGCCAGCTGGTCAACGGCGATACGCTGGCGATCATGGTGACATTCAAGAACGGCGGCCATGCGCTGATCAGCGCCATCCTCGCCACGCCCTTCGACGGCCGCTTTGCTGTCTACGGCAGCAAGGGCTGGGTTGAGGTGCGTGACAAGACCCATCCGGAAAAACCGACCGGATGGACCTTCACGAAAGTCTTGCGAGGCGCCAACGGCGGGCCGGAAATCCGCGAAAGCAAGGAATACGCACCGGCGCCGAACGTCCTGGCCAATCTGGAAGCTTTTGCCGATGCCGCCGAAGGCCGCGCACCCTACCCGGTACCGCAGTCGCAGATGATCGCCAACATCTCGGCCCTTGAAGCGATTTTCAAATCGGCTTCCACCAACGCCATCGTCAACGTCGAATCCTGACCCGTATGACGACACCTGCAACGCAGCCCAGCCACGCCGACCTCGTCGCCCGTGCCCATGCACTGGTTCCGGTTCTGCGGGAGCGCGCGCCGCGTGCTGAGGAATTACGGCGCATCCCCGATGAGACCATCAATGATCTGCATGCGAGCGGCCTCTTTCGCATGCTGCAGCCCAAACGCGTCGGCGGCA
>CANHZX010000053.1 GCA_947465215.1 Betaproteobacteria bacterium
ACGAGACACCAGGTCACGACTGAAGGCGCCTTGCGGTCCGAATACCCGGTCAATAAATTCCTGCGTGCCGGGCGGTCCGAAAATGCGCAGCGGCGGCGTGCCGTCACCGCTGGCATCCCAGCGATGATGAAACAGCCGGATAACATCGGCGCAATGATCGAAATGCAGATGACTCAGAAAAACATGTGTCACATCCGTAGGGCGCTTGCCCGCCTGCATCAGACGCTGGAACGCTCCGGGACCATGGTCAATCAGGATGACATCGCCTGCCACCTCGACCAGATAACTCGACGAAGCGCGCTTGAGCGTCGGCAAGGGACTGCCGGTTCCGAGCAACGTAATCTTCATAACCGTCATACAGCCGCTGCGCGGGCGATCGCGCCGGCATCCGGCAGCGTTTCCACGGTCCAGCAAAGGCGGATCACCTCATCAGCCCGCTTTTTCGTCAGGATGCCGTCGGCAAGGCCACGGAATTTAGCCTCCAGATCCGCATCGCTCATCGGCCTCTCCAGCGTGCCCAGCGCGTGTTCGACATGGCGCTCAAGTTTGCGGCCGTCCTTGAGCTTGATGACAATGCGCGACTGCACGCGGCCGATGCTTTCATCTCGCTCGATGCGCACGCACTTGCGTAACGCCACCGTCACCGGATCAAGTACGCTTTGGTCACTGAACTGGGCCTCGCCCGCCATGCCGGTATGCAGGGCCACCGCCGCCGCATGAAACACGCTGAATTTGCCTTCAAGGCCGGTCTGCGGATTTTCCTTGGCGGTCAGCTCGAAAACGATCGGACTGACTTTCAGGTCAACGCGTTCAATCATCTCCGGCGTCAGCTGATACTCATTGCGTAACTGGATACAGCCATCAATCGTACCCTGCACCACCAGACCGCAGGCGAAGGGTTTGTACATATTCGAGGACAGCTCCCAGCGCTTACCCCATTCAGCGGTGATGATCGACGGATCGAATTTGGTGGACATCACCTGGCCGAAGCCGCGCTTGGCTTCAATGCCCTGCTCGGAACTGGTGAAATTGCGCGAAGCCAGCATCGCCGCCATCAGGCCGTTCTGCGATGCCCGCCCCGGATGCAGGCTCTTGCACATCGAGCCGAACATTTCACGCAGACCCGATGATTGGGTTGCGGCAATACCCAGCGCCCAGGCCATCTGCTGTTCGTTGAGTCCCAGCAGCTTGCCGCTTGCGGCAGCAGCACCAAACACACCGGCAGTGCCGGTGATATGCCATCCAATTGCGTAATGCTCGGGAAACACCGAGAAACCAACGCGGCATTCGGTCTCTACGCCGACGACAAAGGCATGCACCAGATCGGCACCGCTGATGCCCTTCCACTCGGAGAGTGCCAGCAGCGCAGGATAGACCGGCGCGCTGGGGTGAATGGCCTTGGCATGGGTGTCATCAAAATCAAACACATGCGAACTCACGCCGTTGACCAGCGCCGCATGCAGGCAGTCCGTGCGTTCGCCACGTCCGAGGATCTGCGCCTGCGGCTGCCCCGCAAAAGGCAATACGGCGGAGAGCATATTATCGATGGTTTCGTGGCGCGAAGCGCCAATGGCACAACCGCACCAGTTAAGCAGCGCGCGCGCCGCTTCATGGCGCACGTCAGCGGGAACCTCTTCACGCCGCGACTGCACAATGTAACGCGCAAGGGTTTTGGTGACTTCCATATTCATAATCCCTGAAAACAATTAATCGGCTTTGACGCCGGACGCCGCAAGCACCTTCGCCCATTTCGCGGATTCGGACTTGATGTACGCGGCAAACTGCTCCGGCGTATTCCCAATGGTTGTTGCACCCTGCCCGGCCAGCTGTTTCTGAACGTCGGGCTGGCGCACCGCCTTGGCCGTGTCGGCATGCAGCCGGCCGACCACCTCGCGCGGCGTGCCCGCGGGCACCAGCAGGCCAAACCAAGTGCCGGCCTCAAATCCCGGAAAACCGGATTCGATCATTGTCGGAATGTCCTGCGCCACGGCCTGGCGTTGCAGGCTGGTCACCGCCAGCGCTCGCAGCCGCCCGGCGCGCACCTGCTCAATCACCGAGAGCATATTGCCGAAAAACACCTGGACATTGCCACCGAGCAGATCGGTGGTCGCCGGCGCACTGCCCTTGTAGGCGATATGCACCATATTAACCTTGGCCTGCTGCTTGAAGAATTCGGCAGCAAGATGCGGCAGCGTACCATTGCCAGTGGACGCGTAATTGATTTCACCAGGTTTGGCTTTCGCCAGCGCGATCAGATCCTTCACCGATTTCACCGGCATCGAAGGGTGCACCACGAGCACGCTGGGTACGCTGGCAACCAGAGACACCGGGATGAAATCACGCTCCACCGAATACGGCGCCTTGCTGTTCATATGGGGAATCACCGTGAGAATGCCTGCGGTCGCCATGAACACCGTATAACCGTCGGGTGCAGCCTTGGCCGCGACCTCGGCGCCGAGGATACCGCCGGCCCCTGCGCGATTGTCGACAATGACCTGCTGACCCAACGCTTCTGCCAGCCGTCCGCTGACCGCGCGGGTGACAATATCCACGCCGGCGCCCGGCGGGAACGGCACGATGATGCGCACCGCTTTCGCGGGATAACCCTGAGCGCTCGAAAGTCCTGCAGCACCGCTCAACAGGACGGCAGCGATGAACTGTTGAATTGATTTCATATTCATTCCCTCAAAAAATAAAACGGCAGCCGGCACATTGAACCGGCTGCCGCCTGTGTTGAAGCAATACCGTCAGTACACCATGCCCGCCACCGCATCGCGCGGCAAATCCTTTTCCGCCTCGCCAAGCTGCTCATAGAACGACTCGATATAGGCCTTGAAGGTCGTGTCATGGCGCTGCATTTCGATTTCGCCGAAATCCACCTGCGGCCGCGGCTGCAGGTCAAAATGATTGTAGTCATCCTTGCCGCGCACCAGGCTCGCCGGCATGCGACGCTTGCCGATGTAACGCGTCCGCGTCGGAATATAACTCAGCGCGATGCCGACGCGGCGCTCGTCCGAGCGGTTGGGTTGCGACTGGTGAACGACACAGGTGTGGTGCAGCGAAAACTGTCCGGGTTTGAGGATCGCGCGGTCAATTTCGCTCTGATCAAACCACTCAACAATGATCTGCCCCGCGGTATTGACGCTGTTCTTGATCAGACCGCTTTTCTGCTGCAACTGGCCGCGGATATGGCTACCGACGGCGAACTCCACCGGCCCCGCATCGGCAGTGACGTTGCAAAGAGCGACCCATGCTGTCACATGATCAAAAGGCCTCAGGCCGAAGTAGGTCGAGTCCTGATGCCAGGCGGCAATGCCTTCACTGTGCGGCTCCTTGATAAAAAAGCGCGTGGTGTAGAGCAGGATGTCCGGACCGAGCAGATCTTCCGCAGCATCCACGATGGCCGGATTACGCGCCAGCTCATCAACCCATTTGCACAGGAAATGCAGATTGCCGCGATACTTCTTGTCGATCTCCATCAGGGATCCGCCGAGATGTTCTTCAGTCTTGCGCAACTCTTCCCGGTAACGGGAAACATCCGAAGCGCTTAGTGCATCCAGAGGATAAACATAACCGTCGGCACGGTAATCACGCTGCTGTTTGACGCTCAGTTTTTTCGGCATCTTCCCCTCCTTGAAAACTGTCGGTGGTTCGCTGTGCGCACAGCTTTTTTTTATTATCCCGCATCTAATATCACAATGCGGTCGTCATTCAGAGCTGCGGCTAGCTCATGCTAGTATAGTTATGAAAAAAATAATACGCACAATCCTTCATGCGGCAAACCGCTCAACGCAGCGCAACGCTCGCCCATCCTGAGAACGACCATGCCTATCGATTACCAGAAGCTGCTGAATTGGGACATTCCACAAGTTGAACAACAGCTGACCAAGCGCGACACCATCATTTACGCGCTCGGCGTCGGCCTCGGCGCCGATCCGATGGACGCCAACGAGTTGCAGTTTGTCTACGAAGAAAATCTCAAGGCACTGCCGACGATGGCGATCATCCTCGGCTACCCCGGCCCCTGGCACGCATCCCCCGGTACCGGCGTCACGCGCAGTCACGTCGTGCATGGCGAACAGGGCTTCACCATCCACAAGCCGCTGCCGGTGGAAGGCAGCATCATCGGCAAGACCCGCGTCACCGCAGTGCTCGACAAGGGCAAGGACAAGGGCGCGCTGCTGCTGACCGCTTGCGATGTGCGCGAAAAAGTCAGCAATGACCTGATCTGCACGCTGACCTCCACCACCTTCTGCCGCGCCGACGGAGGCTTCGGCGGTCCCTCGGGCCCAACGCCGGCGCCCCAGCCGATTCCCGAAACCCCGGCACAGTTCAGCTGTGACCTGCCGACGCTGCCTCAGGCCGCACTGATCTATCGCCTGTCCGGTGACTACAACCCCTTGCACGCAGATCCGGCATATGCGGCAAAGGCCGGCTTCAAGGCACCAATCCTGCACGGCCGCGCCACCTTCAGCGTCGTCGGCCACGCGCTGGTGAAAAGCGTTTGCGGTTACGACCCGTTAAAACTGAAAAGCATGTCTGGCCGCTTCTCGTCACCGGTCTATCCGGGCGAAACCATCCGTACCGAAATGTGGGTGGAGGGCAAAGTGGTGACCTTCCGTGCCACCGTGCCGTCGCGCGGCGTTACCGTACTGAATAACGGTCGCGCCGAGATCGCCTGATTTTTATTTAAAAACAATTAGTTAATAACAGATTCGACAGAGGACATCATGGCAGAATCCAAAATGATGGAAGGCAAAGTGGTCGTCGTCACCGGCGCGGGTCGCGGCATCGGTGCCGCAATTGCGAAGCTGGCCGCGCAAAAAGGTGCAAAGGTCATCGTCAATGACATCGGCGTCGCGCTCGACGGCGCCGGTGGCGACCAGACCCCTGCTCAGGAAATCGTCAACGAAATCAAAAAGGCCGGCGGTGAAGCCGCGCCCAGTTACGACAGCGTTTCGGATTTCACCAGCGCCGGAAAAATCATCCAGTGTGCGATGGATAACTTCGGCCGCGTCGACGCTGTCGTCAACAATGCCGGCATCCTGCGTGACGTGATTTTCCACAAAATGAGCGAAAGCGACTGGGATTCAGTCGTCAACGTCATGCTCAAAGGCGCCTTCAACACTGCACGCCACGCCGCTGACCACTTCCGTAAACAGGAATCCGGTGCCTTCGTACACATGACCTCCACTTCCGGCCTGATCGGCGGCATGGGTCAGGCCAACTACGGCGCGGCCAAGCTGGGCATGGTGGCGCTGTCGAAAGCCATCGCCGTCGACATGTCACGCTTCAATGTAAGGTCGAACTGTATCGCCCCGGTGGCATGGACGCGCATGACCGCTTCGATACCGGCGAAAGATCCGGCCACTGCCGCTCGCATCGAGCAGCGCAAGCAGGTCACCCCCGAGCACAATGCGCCGCTCGCCGTTTACCTGATCAGCGATGCCGCCAAGGGCGTCAACGCGCAGGTCTTTGCCACGCGAAAAAATGAAATCTTCCTGATGAGTCAATCGCGTCCGCTGCGCAGCGTGCACCGCGCCGATGGCTGGACACCGGAGCGCTGCGCCGAGCATATGTACCCGGCACTGAAAACCGGTTTCTACAATCCGGTAGAGCGCACTGCCGACGTTTTCTCCTGGGATTCGATCTAAGCCGCGGGCACGTTACATTACGTAACCGTCTTGAACGACACCCACCGCGGCAAGGACCTCCCCTGGCTGCTCTGGCTGTGCGCCAGCCGCGCCAGCTTCACCATCATCTTCACCGCCTATTCGGCGGTGATGCCGCTGATAACGCCAGAATGGGGTTTGAGCGCCAGCAAGGCCGGACTGATCCAGTCCTCCTGGCATTTCGGCTACCTGTTTTCACTGTTCACCATCGGCTTCCTCGCCGACCGTTACGGCGCGCGCCGCATTTTCCTTGCTTCCAGCATCGCCGCCAGCATCACCGCGATGATTTTCGCACTGTTCGCCAATGACTTTTATTCGGCGGCAATTCTCTATGGACTGACCGGGCTGTTTTCCGGCGGCTCCTATACGCCGGGCCTGACGCTGATTTCGGAACGTTTTCATTCCTCCAGCCGGGGCCGTTCAATGGGCTTCTACCTCGCCGCCGCTTCCGCCGGCTACGCCATTTCACTGATCATGACCGGCGCCGTCGCTCCTTTCATCGGCTGGCGTGGCGCGCTGATCCTGAATGCCGCCGGTCCGGTGCTGGGTGCGCTGATCGCCATCTATGCCTTGCGGCATACGCCGAATGTGATTCACCCAGCAGAAGACGGTGAGCCCAAAGCCAATCCGATTCCGGTGGTACTGAAAAACAAACCGGCGATGCTGGTCACCTGGGCTTATTCCTTCCACTCCTGGGAACTGCTCGGACTCAAGGCCTGGCTACCGGCGTTTTTTGCAGCGTCCGCAGCGCTATCCGGAAGCACACTACTGCAGGCGGCCAGCCTCGGCGCCGGACTGACCGCGATCACCTACATCACCAGCATGGGCGCCAGCATCGCCGGCGGCTGGCTGTCCGACCGCTATGGACGCACCGCCACCATTCTGATTATGTCGATCAGCAGCATGTCCCTTTGTTTTGCGCTGGGCTGGATGGTGCAGCTGCCGCTGTGGCTACTGGTGATCATCGCGTCCATTCACAGCTTTCTCGCCATCGGCGACTCATCGGTGTATTCCACTGCAGTCACCGAACTGGTGCCGCCGCGTTATCTCGGCGCCGCCTACTCGGTTCGCTCAGTGATCGGCTTCAGCGCCGGCGCCTTCTCGCCCTGGGTGTTCGGATTGGTGCTCGACGCCACCCGCGCGGCGAAACCCGATGCCGAAGTACTGGCCTGGGGACTGGCATGGTGTTCACTGGGTGCGGCCGCACTGTTCGGTCCGCTGGCGACACTGCGTCTGAGGCAGATGCCAGAAAGCCGGCAACTGGCCAACGGAAAACGCTAAGGCTTTAGTTTCCCGGTTTGCTCCCCGCGTTGCCCTGCTAAACTGCGGCCTCCCGCGCCCCACAGACGAGAACGAAATGAAAATCACCAAGCTCGAAATCCATATCCTGCGCGCCCCCGACGAAGGCCTGCGCCCGTACTGGGTGAGCAATTTCATCGTGCCCAAGGCCAATGAGATCCTCGTTCGCATGTTCACCGACGAAGGCATTGAAGGCGTCGGCATTGCCACCAGTTACACACCCATCGAAGCGGCGATCAAGGCCTTCAAGACCGGCATCGCCGACTACATCATCGGCGAAGACCCGCTGGCGCCGGAAAAACTGCATGACAGAATTTTCTGGCTGACCGCCCAGAAAGTGGCCTCCGAAAAAGGTTGGACCCGCGAAGCCATCGTGCGCATCGCCGCCGCCATTGACATCGCCGCATGGGACGTCGTCGGAAAAGCAGCAAAGCTGCCGCTATACCGGCTGTTCGGCGGCTTCCGCAATGTCATCCCCTGCTATGTGACCTGCGCCTATTACCGCGACGGCAAGGACATGGCGGAACTCAAGGATGAAATGCAGATGCTAAAGGCCCAGGGGCACCAGGGTTTCAAGGCCAAGGTCGGCGGCGTCTCGCTGAAGGAAGACATGAAACGGCTGGAGCTGATCCGCGACATCATCGGCCCCGACAAGGACATGATGGTCGACGTCAACCGCGCCTGGGATCTGCCCACCGCGATCACAGCAGCACGCGAAATGCTGCCGCTCAATCCGCGCTGGCTGGAAGAGCCGGTTCGCTGGGCCGATGACCACCGCGAACTGATCAAGCTATCGCAACAGACCAATATCCCGCTGTCGGCGGGCGAAAGCGAACTCACCGCCTTCGGCTGCCGCGATCTCGTTGAAGACGGCGCAATCCAGATCCTGCAATTCGACTGCACGATGATGGGCGGCTTCACCACCGGCCGCAAACTGGCGGCATTGTGCGAACTCAATCAGGTGCAGGTCGCTCCGCACCACGACTGCTTCATCCACGCCCACATCGTTGCCGGCAGCCCCGCAGGCTGCATCGTCGAATCCTTCACCGATCCGGAACGCGATCCACTGCAGGCGGAACTGTTCCTTGATCCGCCGACAATCGCCAATGGCATGCTGCATCTGAAAGAGCAGCCCGGCCTGGGTCTGACGCTTTCACCGGCCGCGCTGAAAAAGTTCGGCGAACAGATTCTTTAAATCATTCAAGCCTTTTTATCCGGAGATTCCATGCACGTACCAGACGCCCTGATGGTCAAGCTGCTCAAGTCCTGGCACTTTCTCTACAAACGCGGATTCATTGAAGGTTTCGGTCACATCAGCGCCCGCCTGCCCGACGATCCCGAACTGTTCCTGCTGGCGCGCCATTCACTGGGTCCGCGCGCCAATCCCGAGGATTTCCTGATTGTCGACATGAAGGGTCGCATCGTTTCCGGCAAAGGCGCGATCCCTGGCGAATATCCGATTCACCTTGAAATCCTGCGCGCGCGGCCGGATATCGGCAGCATTTTCCATTTCCACGGCCTGCACTCGACGGCGTTCAGCACCAGCGAACACCAGCTGCGCGCCATCCATCTGATGGGCACGCTGTTCCATGACGGCATTCCGATTTATGAAGACCCGCGCCTGGTCAGCAATCCCGATCGCGGCGTGGCTTTGGCCAAGGCGCTGGGCACGCATCGCGCTGTGCTGCTGCGCGCCCACGGCGCCGCCATCACCGGTGCGGATGTCGAGGAATGCGTCGGCGGAACTTTCCTGTTCGAGGAGAACGCCCGGCGCGCACATGCTTCCGCAAGCATGGGCAAGCCGATCTGGATCGATGAAAAACTCGCGGCTGACGCCGGTGGCGAGCTGCTGAAAAGCCGCGGACCGTTCAAACGCGTCTGGGCGCTGGTCGAAAGCGACCACGAGCAGGAACAGGAACAGCAGCGGCAACAGTAAAACCCCGCCACAAGCCGTTTAAACGAAGGAGATTCAGATCATGTTTTTTGCATCACGCCGGGCCCTGTTGTCCGTCTTCGCCATGTTGTTTGCCGTCAACGCAGTGGCGCAGAACTATCCGAGCAAGCCGATTCGCATGATCCTGCCCTTCGCCGGCGGCACCGAAACCGTCGGCCGACTGGTGGCTGGCAAGCTGTCGCCGGCACTGGGTCAGCAGGTGGTACCAGAACCCCGGCTCGGCGCCACCGGCAATATCGGTTATGTCGCCGCGGCGAAATCGCCGGCGGATGGCTACACGCTGCTGATCGGCGCGGTGCCGCTGTTGACCAATCCGCACCTCAATCCCAAATCCGGCTTTGATCCGATCCGCGATTTCGCGCCGGCAGCGCTGCTGGCAACCATTCCCAACGTGGTCATCGTGCATCCTTCGGTACCAGCGAAAAACATGCGCGAGCTGATCGCAATCGCCCGCAGCAAACCGGGCAAGATCGCCTACGGCTCCGGCGGCTTTGGTTCAGCCAACCATCTGGCCGCAGAACTGATGCAGTCGTTTTCCAAGATCAAATTCACCCATGTACCCTACAAGAGCGCAACACTGGGTATCGCCGGTGCACTGAGCGGGGATGTCGACATGGTGATCGTGGTGATCTCCAGCGCTGTACCGTTTGTGCAATCCGGCCGCATGCGTGCGCTGGCCATTCTCGACAACAAGCGCAACAGTTCGATTCCCGACGTTCAGACGTCAAAAGAGGCAGGATTGCCGGGGCTAATCGCCATCAACTGGTACACCATCATGGTGCCTGCCGGAACGCCGCGCGGCATCATTGACCGTCTTAATAACGAATCAGTAAAAGCCATGTCCGCACCGGACATGCGTGAAAAATTTGCCGCGATGGGCGGCGACGTCGCCACTGGCACACCGGAGCAGACCGGCGAATTCCTGCGCGCCGAAAACGACCGCTGGGGCAAGGTCATCCGCGAAGCGAATATCAAGGCGGAATAACGCGACCTGCACTGCAGTCTTGTCGACCTGCCAGAAAGAGGAGGGTCCGGCGGAACACGGCGGTAAGGCCATGGACAATGCGGTGAAAAAGACCGGTGAAAAATCGAAAAGCCGGGGAAAAAATCCAGGATGCCGGGAAAGAAGCCAAAAAATAAGCTCTGACGGCAGGTCTTATCAGACCTGCGGTTAGCCCGCCGTCTGCATACGCGTCAGGCGGGCCGCCTCTTCCTCCCGAGCGTCATCGATCTCGCGCATGACACTGCTCAAGTCCACCGCACCCGCCTTGCGCTCGTAACGCCCGGTCAGCACAACATCGGTTTGCAGCACACCGCGTTCGTAAAGGTCCCAAATTTCGGGGCCGTAATCAGTGGTCAGCAAGTCCGGTGCGTAGCGACCGAAAAAATCACGCAGATTGATCACGTCGCGCAGCAGCATGCGGCAGGCGTGGTTGTTGCCGGCGGCGTCCACCGCCTGCGGCAGATCGATGATCACCGGACCATCCGCCGCGAGCAGGATATTGAACTCCGACAAGTCGCCGTGAATGACGCCAGCGCACAGCATGCGCACCACCTCGGTCAGCAGCATTGCGTGATACTCATGCGCCTGCTCCGGCGACAGCAACACATCGTTCAGCCGCGGCGCGGCCTCACCATGTTCATCGGCCACCAGTTCCATCAGTAGCACACCGTCGAGAAAATTGATCGGCGCGGGCACGCGCACACCGGCGGCCGCGAGCCGGTACAGCGCATCTACTTCAGCACGCTGCCAGACGGCTTCCTGTTGCTGCCTGCCGTAACGAGTGCCTTTCGCCATAGCGCGGGCCTGGCGGGAGTTCCTGACCTTGCGGTTCTCGGTGTAGTCGACGGCTTGACGGAAACTGCGCTGCGTGGCTTCCTTGTAGATCTTGGCGCAGAGCGTCTCGCCGCCGCTGCGCACCACGTAAACTGTGGCTTCCTTGCCGCTCATCAACTGGCGCACGACGGAATCGATCAGGCCCTCTTCGATCAGGGAATGCAGACGTTTGGGCGGTTTCATCGCGCAATTCTACGCTACCCCCTCCAAACACCCGGATTACTGCCTGAGCGGGAAGGCCTTGCGATGTAATTCCAGGTCGACGTATTTTTGCGGATCGGTGAGTTTGGTCGCTGACTGACCGAAACGGTTGCGCAGATCCAGAACCGTGCGCATGCCGTCCATGCTGATCGCAACGTCGCGGAACAGCCCCTCTTTCGGATCGGTGAACACTTCCAGCGTACGTCGCGCCAGCGCCGGCGTCATTTCACGGTCGTTCGCCACCAGCAGTGCTTCGGCAATCTCGCGATTCTTCGGGTCATAAATCCATTCCATCGCCTCACGATAGGCTCGCATCACGCCGATCGCTGCGGCTTCGTTTTGCGCCAGCCAGCCGCGCTGCGCCGCCGCAGCGTGCCCCTGATAACTGCCGAGCAGCTGGCCGGCCGAGCCCAGCCGGACCATGCCGCGGTCTACCGCCTGCAGGTCAAACGGCGTATTAAGCAAAGTCGCTGCATTTTTGCCGTCGACCACAGAACGGAAACGTGCCAGGCTACCGCCGGTCGGCACATAGCTCACATCCGAGTCCTTGAGTCCGGCCCGCGCCAGCATGTCACGCAGCACGAAGGCATAGCCGGTAGTCAGTGCATCCACCGAAATTGACTTGCCCCGCAGGCCAGCGACTGACTTGATGTCGGGCGATGCGATGAGGTGCAGAAATCCACCGTTGAGCCCCATGAAAGTCACCAGATCCGGCTTGGCCGTGGTTTTACCCTCACCCGCGCCCTCCTGATAGGCAACGAGGTTGTCGATGCCGAATATGCCGATATCAAACTTGCCGTCGATCAGATTGGTCATCAGGAAAGTGGAATTCGGCGTGATCGTCAGCTTGACCGCAACGCCATGCTTGGCGAAAAAGCCCTGACGCTCTGCCACCCAAGCCGGCAGATTAAAGCCGCCGCCGAAGGTAATGATGCTGACCGGGGTCAGCGGTTTGGCACCGCCAGGGGATTGCGCCAACACAGAAAACGGCAGCATCAACGCAAGGCACAGCAACTTTGACAACAGTCTCATCGCAGTCTCCCCCATCCGGTTATTGTTGCCGGCCAGTATATTCAAAACATGGCCGGTTCAAACGAAAAACGGAATCAGTCCGCTTTCAGTTCGAACACCGCGCCCAGCGATGAAGCCAGTTCCATGATGCCGACCAGCGTGGCGATTTCGATGATCTCTGCGGCATTGAAGTACTGCTGCAGCGCGCCAAAGACAGCATCACTGACCTTGCCCTGCCCTTTGACCATCGCCTCGGCAAAGGTCAGTGCGGCAGTTTCGCGCGGCGGCAGTTTGGCGTAATCCCCGCTGTTGATGATGGCGAGTTCCGCTTCGGTGACGCCGTTTTTCAGCGCATAGCTGCGATGTGATGCGCCGGAATAGTCGGAGCCGCGCAGCATAGCGACACGCCAGGCAATTTTTTCCTTGAACGGTCGCGGCAGTACACCGGCATCGAGCGCGGCATGGAAATAAGCACGGTGCGCCGTCAGCACTGCCGGCTGATGCGCCAGCGTGCGGTACATGCCGGGCACGCGACCACGCGTTGCACGTAATTGGTCGAACACCGGCTTCAATTCTGCCGGTTCGTTATCGGGCTCTACTGGAGAAATACGCGCCATGAATATTCGCCTTATCGGGTCAGATCGGGCAGCGTCATGCCGACGCCGAGCTTCAGTGCCTTTTCGTAGGCACGCGCCGCCAGAGCGACATCCTCAATCGCCACGCCCAGCGATTTGAACAGGGTGACATCATCGTGCGCGTTACGGCCTTTGATCTTGCCGGCCACTAAATCCCCAAGGCTGTGCACCTGATCCCAAGACAGCAGGCCTTCGCTGACAGGCACTGCCAGGTCTGTTGATTCATAACGCACCTGTTCGGTGTCATCAGTGGCGATGAATTTCGTTGCAGCAACTGTTGCGCTGTCGAGTTCGCGACGATGCTCGAAATTGGCACCGATGGCATTGATATGCACGCCGGGTTTCAGCCAGGCGCCTTGCACTACCGGTGATGTTGAGGTCGTCGCAGTAATCAACACATCCGCACCGCGCACCGCAGCCTCCTGCGAATCCACCGGTATTGCATTGATTTTATTGATATTTTTTACGTCAGCACAAAAAGCTTCGCGACTCGCCTCACGTGGACTCCAGACACGAATTTCGCGGATCGGCCGCACAGAACAGACAGCATCGACCTGAGTGCGCGCCTGACGACCCGATCCCAGAACACCGAGTACAGCAGCATCGGGATTGGCGAGATATTTGGTGGCGATACCGCTCGCCGCACCGGTGCGCAAAGCGCCCATCGCAAACACCTGCACCACCGCGCACAGCTCACCGCTCTCTTCGCGATACAGGCAGAACATGCGCCCGGCATTGCTGTGAAACACTGCCGTGCTCGAAACCTTGACGCCGTAATAGCCGCGGTAGGACAGCACCGCTGCGGTGATGCGTAGCGTGCCACCCTTCACCGGCGCGCGCACGCGCGGCACGTTGAATACGCCGCCACGACCCTGTGCGCCGAAAACCTCCTCTACCGCCGCGAGGGCGTCTTCCATCGTGACGAGCTGCCGGACACAGGCCTCGTCGAGAAACAGCGCATTGGACATTGGTGTTCCTGTTTATTGCGGGGTGATACCGGCGCGACGCGCGATGGCGCCGATGTTGGCGATTTCGGTGGCGATGCGGCGGTCATAGGCTTCGGGCGTGGTCGACACCGGCTCGGCACCCAGTGCGCGCATGCGTTGCTGGGTATCCGGCGCAGCGAGCGCCGTGGCGATTTCGCGATTGAGCCGCGTGATGATCGGGCGCGGCGTTTTCGCCGGCGCCACCATACCGCCCCAGGATTCAAACTCGAAACCCGGCAGTCCTGATTCCGCCAGCGTCGGGATATCCGGATATACCGTCGAACGCTTCAGCGAAGTCACGCCCAGGCTGACCAGTCGCCCGTCGCGCACCAGGCTGGCCAGTGACGCCACCGGCGCCATGAAAAACTGCACGCGGTTGGTCATGGTGTCGTTCATCGCTTCTGGAATGCCTTTGTAAGGAATATGCACCACGTCAATCTTCGCCGCATCCTTGAACACTTCACCGGCGAAATGGGTACCGCTGCCAGTACCGGCAGAACTGAAATTCAGGGCGCCGGGCTTGGACTTCGCCATCGCGATCAGATCCCTGGCGGTTTTAACGCCGAGGCTCGGTGGTACCACCAGCAGATAGGCCGAGCTGTACATCTGCGTGATGCCGGCAAAATCCTTGACCGGGTCATAGTTGAGCTTGCGGACCGCCGGCGCAATGACGTGCGATGACGAAACGCCGAGCAGCGTATGTCCGTCGGGAGTGGAGTCAGCGACGATCTTGGTACCAATGGCGCCGCCAGCACCGGGACGGTTATCCACCACCACCGGCTGGCCAAGTGCCTCGCCCAGCTTGCCGCCGATCAGACGCGAAAAAATATCCGGCTGGCCGCCGGGCGTGAAGCCGACGACGATGCGGATCGGACGACTCGGGAAATCACCGCCGCCCTTGGCTTGCGCAGCGAATACGCTGCCAATCGCCAACAGTAGAGAAAGGGCGATGGCGGTTTTTTGCATGATCATATTTATTTACTCCGAATATGGTTCTGGTTACAGCCCGAGCCTGGACTTGAATTTGAGAATCTGTTCCAGCGTATTCTGGCCGTTCTGCTGCGGCGGCAGCACATCCCACAACTCGGCGTCGGGCATCAGCTCCTTGGTCGCCCAGGACGCGGAGTGCGCGTGCGAAGAATCATTGCCAGACAGAATAAGCGTCGGAATATCCATTTTCATCAGCGCAGCGGGACCGGCACCGGAAAACTGGGTGTCATTAAACAGGGCATCCCGCGTCTGCTCGCAAATCTTGAAATAACGATCCATATCCTGCTTGACGTAAGCAGCCGCGAATTCCGCGTCATGCACTGTGGGCGATCCCCAGGGACCGATCTCGGCATCCTCCCAGAAACTGCGTTTCTCCGGCGCGCGTTTGACCACCGCGGCAAAGCCGTTGGCAC
>CANHZX010000054.1 GCA_947465215.1 Betaproteobacteria bacterium
GACACCGCACCGAACACACCGGCCATCACGTTGTGCGGGATCAGCGCGTAGAACGAACCCTGCGCCACCGGATGCGCCGCGAAGAACTGATCCGGATTCGACAGAGCCCCCGCCATCCAGAACAGCAGTGCGATGCTGAAGGCACTGATCAGGCTGAATGCCACGGCATTGTTGTCATACAGCTTGCCGAGGAATCCGGGCCAGGCATATTTACGGTAGGTCTCGCCGCGCACCTTCGCCATCAGGCGCGGGAAATTGACCTGGAACTCATGCGGGGGCGCGAACTGGCAGGCATAGAGGCAGGAGCCGCAGTTGTGGCACAGATTGCCCAGATACAGCACGTCGTTCTCGGTGAATTCGAGACGGCGCGCCAGCGCCGGGAACACCGCGCAATAACCTTCGCAGTAACGGCAGGCGTTACAGACGCGCAGAACGCGCTGTGCGTCCTCGATCAGTTCATCGAGGGACATCGGTTTATCTTCAGCCGCGAACATATTTTGCCGCCTCCTCGCCCGCGATGCGTCCGAACGTGGTGCCGATGGACATGCCGATGCCCGCCAGGTACCCCTTGCCCAATACATTGCCTGCCATGATTTCCCCTGCTGCGAATACGTTTTTGCAGGGCTTGTCGTCCTGCAGGATCATCCGCGACTTTTCGTCGACCGTAACCCCGAGATAAGTGAAGGTGATGCCCGGCCGCAGCGGATAACCGAAGTACGGCGCGGTATCGAGTTTCAGTGCCCAGTGCGTCTTCGGCGGCGTCAGGCCTTCGGTGACGCAGTCGTCCTGGATGGTGTGGTCAAAGGTGCCAGGACGAACCGCCGCATTGAATTCAGCCACTGTTTTTTCCAGCGCGTCCGGATTGATTTCAAGCTTGGTCGCCAGTTCGCGCAAAGAATTGGCGCGGATCGGCGGATACACCGGCGGCATGAACTTGCCCATGGCCTTGGCATCGACGATCGAATAACCGATCTGGTCGGGCTGCCCTGCCACCAGACGACCCCAGATCGCGTAACGCTTGGGCCAGAAATCCTCGCCCTCATCATAAAAGCGCTGTGCGTTTTTGTTGACCACGATACCCAGCGACACCGCATCAACACGGGTGATGATGCCGCCGTCGTATTTCGGCGAGCGCGCATCGATCGCCACACAATGGCCTTGCAGCGGATCGCTGATCTGCTTGGCGCCTTTGGCCAACAATACTTTCAGAATGTCGCCGCGGTTGTACGGCGTGCCGCGCACGAGGAAGTTCTTTGCCGCAGGACCCCAGGCCTCTTCCAGCCATTCGAGGTTGGCCTGAAAACCACCGCAGGCAATGACTACGGCCTTGGCGTGCACTTTGTGCGTGGCGCCCTGATAGGTAAACGTCGCCGACTTGAACTGGTCGCCTTCGATTTCGAGATCAGTGACCTGGGCTTCGTAATGAATGTCGATGCCGAGCTGTTCCGCCGAGTGGTAATAGGCGTTCATCAGCGCCTTGCCGCCACCGAGGAAGAAGGCATTGGTGCGCGACAGATGCAGCGTGCCGCCCAGCGGCGGCTGGAAACGCACGCCGTGCTTGACCATCCACGGCCGGCACTTGGATGTGTCGTCAAAAACGATGCGCGCGAGTTTTTCGGTGGTCAGGCCGCCGGTTACTTTCAGCAGATCCTGCCAGTATTCCTCTTCCGGGTATGTCCCGGTGAGGATGTCCTGCGGCTCTTCGTGCATGCAGCGCAGATTGCGGGTGTGACGGCTGTTGCCGCCGCGGAAATCCTTGGGTGCACCTTCGAGCAGCATGACGCTGCAACCGGCTTCGCGCGCCATCAACGCCGCGCAAAGCGCCGCGTTGCCGCCGCCGACCACCAGCAGGTCCCAGGTTTTGGAGGTATCCAGCATGAGAGGGTTTTCCACGTTCAAAAATGTGCGCGAATTATACCCGCGCGACCGCCCGGACTCACCCCTGTGAACCGAAGTTGTTCACATGTTGAACAACTCGTCCACGGCAAAACGCCGCGGGATCAAACCCTGCTGGTACGCATAGTGGATGATCAGGTCGAGACTGGGGCGCAGCTCTTCGATGCCCGACTGAATGGAATCGGCGCCCGGCATATCCGGCACCAGGGCCGCGCTCAGTTGCAGCAGGCGAACGACCTCTTCACCGACCCAGGGCTGCGCACGTGCAAGGTCGCGATGCACCACCACCACATGATTCAGCGGACGTGCCTGCGTTTCGACGCGCCAGCGGTGCAACGCCATCGAAGGTTCGGGAATCACCGGCTTCAGCAGGCCGTCCTGCTGGTCCGACACCATCACTACGCCTGCATCGAGTTCGCCGGCGCGCAGCATACCGGTCAGCGTCTTGCCGGCCGGCGCGCGCGTGACGTTGGGCGGCTCGACACATTCCGGCACATGCGGATCTTCGAAAGCCACCCAATGGATGCGGTCAAGATCAACGCCGTAGTCGTTGTGCAGGATGCCGCGCACCCAGGTCACCGTGGTCACCGAATGTGCGCGGATGCCGATGCGTTTGCCGGCGAGATCGGAGGGCCGCAGCACGCCGTTCGCGCTGTTGTAGGACAGACAGGGATGCGACGGGAAGGCCATCACCACGGTCGGCAGCAGCAGCACCGGCTTGCCGTGGGCCAGCGCCTGGAGATAAGTGACAATGGCCAGTTCGGCAACATCGTAGTCGCCGCGCACCACTTTTTTGAAGGCGGTCTGCGGCAATTTGATGTCATCAAAATCAAACAGCAGTCGCTCCGAAGCGACACTGCCGGTTTTCAGTGCCTGCGTATTGGCGTAGTTGCCGAGCATGGCACGCAGGCGCAGCTTATTTCCTTCGGTTGTTGCCATCCAAACCCCGGTCTGGTGCGTTAATGACGGGCCCGGCCCCGCGATGGCCGCCCTGTGCAGCCATCGCAGGTCACTCGTATAATCCGGACAGGCTCGCCGCGGGAGCGAGCAGGCCGGAACAATACCATCTGAGGAGCAACCAATGATGCAGACCCCGAAAGCCAGGACCCTGTGTGGAGCCGCCTGCGGCGCTCTGCTGGCATTTTCCGCCGGCATTGTCGTTGCGGAGGATTATCCGGTTCGGCCCATCCGCATCATCGTCGGCTTCCCGCCCGGCGGCGCCACTGATCTGGTGGCGCGCATCCTTGCCCCCAAGCTCGGCGACGCACTGAAACAGCAGATCGTGGTAGACAACCGCGCAGGCGCCAACGGCACCATCGGCGCCGAATTGGCCACCGCTGCAACGCCCGACGGTTACAGCCTGCATCTCGGCACACTGGGCGCGCTGGTGATCAGCCCGACCATCACCAAGGTGCCCTACGACCCGCTGAAGGATTTCGCAACCATTTCGATGGCGGTGCAGTTGCAGAACATGTTCATCGTGCACCCGACGGTCGCAGCAAAAACCATTCCCGAACTGATTGCACTGGCAAGACAGAAACCCGGCGCACTGAACTACGCTTCTTCAGGCCTCGGCAGCCCGGGCCATCTCGCCGGCGAACTGTTCAAGGCCATGGCCAAGGTCGAGATGACGCACATCCCATATAAAGGCGGCGGACCAGCGTTGAGCGATCTGCTCGGCGGCCAGTTGCCGGTGTTTGTTTCGGTCATCTCCACCGGTGTGCCGCCGGTGAAGTCCGGACGCGCAGTGGCGCTGGCCGTGACCGGCGCCAAACGCTCGGCCGCCCTACCCGATGTGCCGACCGTCGCAGAAACGCCGGCACTCAAAGGTTATGAAGCCAGCAACTGGTATGGCCTGATGGCACCGGCCGATACGCCGAAGCCGATCATCAACCGCCTGCAGAAGGATCTGGCCACGGTCCTCAACAACAACAGCGTCCGCGACCAGCTTGCATCACAAGGCATCGAATCGACGCCTTCTACCCCCGAGGAATTCACCAACTACATCCGCTCCGAGACCGTGAAGTGGAGCAAGGTGATCCGCGCCGCGAATCTGAAGGCAAACTGAGGGCTCAGCGCCCCGCCCGCCGCATCCACAGCCAGAGTCCTCCGGCCATCAAGAGTATGGTCAGCGCAAAATAGACACGCAGACCCAGAGCCGGGCCGATCAGCCCTGCTGAAAAAGGCGCGATCCCCATCGCAAAAAACTGAAACGCTGTGGAATAGGAAATCGCCCGCGCGTCCATGCCGGCGGGCGCATGGATGCGGATCAGCTGCACGAGCGCCGTCGGCATAGCCGCCGCGCTCAGACCGAAGGCCGCGCGGGTGATGACCACCTGCAAAGGCGTATCAATCACCAACAGCGGCAGATGGGTAACGATGGTCGCCACTGACGCAAACACCAGGACCCGTTGCGGTCCGATGCGATCGAGCACCCGCCCCCAGAACGGCAGCGCGATCACGGTGCCGACCGCCATCGCCATCGCCGCAGCGCCGACCCAGTAAGCCTCCTGTGCAGCGTCAGCACCCCGCGCCTCAAGGATTTTAAGCATGAACACCGTGATCACTGTCACGCCGCCGTACCACATGATCATGAACAGGAAGCCGAGCAGGTAAAGCAGGCCGATCCGCGGCACAAGCAGCAGGTCGCGCAGGCCGCCGATCCAGCGCATGCGCCATGGTCCGCCCGCCAACTGCTTGACCTCTCCGGCAAAAAACGCGACCAAGGCACCGCCTACCAGCATCAGGGCCGCACTGATCCAGAAAACATGGTGCTGCTGCTCGAACAGCGCGACCAGCATGGCGCCGATTGCCGGGCCCAGCGCCTGACCGACCAACCCGCCGGTCTGCGCCATCGCCACCACACTGCCGATGCGTTTGGGCGGCGTGTTGGCGACCAGCAGCGAAACGCCGGCCGGCGTGAAGCCGTTGAATACCGCAATCAGCATCAGCAGCGCCGCAAAAGTCAGCGGTGTTTCAGCCAAAGGCATCAACAGCATTGCAACTCCGATGCCCAGCATCGCACGCAACACCATCAGCTTGCGGCCGTAATGATCGGCGATTCCGCCCCAGATCGGGCTCACCGCAAAACTGACCAGGTAAAACACCATCAGCATGTATCCGACCCAGGTTTCGAGGTGCTCACGCACTCCGAGACCGCGCACCATCAGCGGCACGAATGGCCACACCAGATTGAAACCCAGTCCGCAGATCAGGTTGGCCAGCGGCATCACGTACCGGTTGCGGCGCCAGTACGGATAACGCTGAGATTCGTCGTCGGTAAGCGGAATGCTCATAAAAACCGGAAGCGCTGATGGAGGACAGTGAAATGGAACGGCAACGGGCACGACAATCCCGCCTGCCCGTCAGCCGCCCCGCCCGGTCTTCTCAATCGCGGAAAAACGAGCCGAGTTCCTCAACCACCTGGTCCGGCACCTGCTCTGCCGGATAATGACCGCAGGGTAGCGGCATCAGCTTGCGCAGGTCAGCCACATACTCCGGCCAGGCTTTATACGGATCGAAAAACTTGTTGGTGTGGCTCTTTTCGCCCCAGTAGACGGCAGTCGGACATTGCACCTTGCGCCCGGCTTCGTAATCCACCGTATCCATCGCCATATCCACGGTAACTGCAGCCCGATAGTCCTCGCACACGCCGTGCAGGTTTTCCGGCGTGCAGCAGCGCGCATATTCGGCTAACGTTTCTTTCGAGAAGCCGCCCTTGCCGATGCCCATCTTGGTCAGCTTGTTGAGGATGTAGTAATCCTCTTTGCCTTCCATCAGCTTTTCCGGGATGTCATAGGGCTGCGCCATGAAAAACCAGTGATAGGAGTTGACCGCCCATTGCCAGGTGGTGTGGGTCAACACATGGTGCGTCGGCAGGATGTCAAAGGTCGCGAGTTTTTTGACCTTGTCCGGATGATCCAGCGCCATGCGCACCGCCGTGCGGCCGCCGCGGTCGTGACCGGCAACGCAGAATTCCTTGAATCCCAGATGCTGCATCACTTCAACCTGATCAAGGCCCATGCGACGGAATGAATAATTGCTGTGGTCTTCAAGACCGCGCGGCTTACCACTGTCGCCATAGCCGCGCAGGTCCGTGCACACCACTGTGAAATCCTTCGCCAGCCGCGGCGCCACCAGATGCCAGTGCACATGGGTCAGCGGATTGCCGTGGATCAGCAGGATGGGCGGACCGTTACCGCCATAACGCAGATTAATTTTGACTTCGGGATCGCTGGTCTGAACCTGGATATGCTTGAAACCTTCGAACACGGTGTTGCTCCTGAAAAGTTTTGCCCGCCGATGCTAACCCACCCTCGCCGCCTGCACGCATGGCAGGCCGCGATATGGACAGACCGACGGTATGTGCTCTTGCACAACTGTAGTGCCGCAGGACTTGCGTGCTAACATCGCCGCGCCCGTCGTGGCCGCGAACACATCTGCAGCTTTGATTACACCCGCTGCCGCTTCATATTATTTATCAATAAAATCATATAGTTAAATAAGAGGATCGTCGCACCATGTACAACCCGTTTAAACCCCTCGAACACATCACCACCGAAGTCTTCACTACGCTGCCCGCCAAGTTCCGCAAAAAAGGCCGCAGCGCATGGTCCGATCCGAACCGGCAGAACGCCGAAGTCGAATGCTTCCTCGAAGGCCCGGCCTTCGACCGCGAGGGCAATCTGTGGGTCTGCGACATCCCCTTCGGCCGCATATTCCGCATCACGCCGAAAGGCGATTGGGATCTGGTGCTGCAATACGACGGCTGGCCCAACGGTATGAAGTTCCACAAGGACGGCCGCCTGTTCATCTGTGACTACAAGGAAGGCCTGCTGACCCTGGACCCGAAAACCGGCAAGCTGGAGAACGTGCTGCGTACCGCATACAGCGAAAGCTTCAAGGGCCTGAACGATCTGCACTTCACCAAGGACGGCGACCTCTACTTCACCGACCAAGGCCAGACCGGCATCGCCGATCCGACCGGTGCGGTATTCCGCCTGAAGGCCAACGGTGACCTGCGCAAGCTGGTCAACAATGCGCCCAGCCCCAACGGCATCACCATGACCACGGTCGAGAAACATGTTTATGTCGGTGTAACGCGTTCAAACTCGGTGTGGCGCCTGCCGGTGATGGCCGACGGCTCGGTATCGAAGACCGGTGTGGCCATTCAACTCTCGGGCGGCGTCGGCGGCCCGGACGGCATCGAGATGGATTCGGAGAACGGCCTGCTGGTGTGCCAGCTGGGCGTCGGCATCTGGCGCTTCGATGCCAACATGCTGCCCACGCATCTGGTGCATTCCACCGACCACAAACACCATCACCTTGCCAACCTCGCCTTCGGCGGCGCGGATCGCAAAACGATCTATATCACCGAATCACTGTCGGGTGACATTCTGATGGCGAAAATGCCTGTGGCAGGCAAGGTGCTTTACGGGCACATGTAAACCTGTAAGCCAGTCTTGTAAAACACAAACGGCGCACTCACAGAGTGCGCCGTTTTCGTTTCAACGCAGCCTCTCAGTGATCCATCGGCAAGGCGTAGCGCGCGAGCTTCTCTTCATCCAGCTCAATACCCAAGCCGGGCCCGGATGGCAGGGCAATGCTGCCTTTGCTGATATCAAGCCGGGTCTTCGCCACGGTATCGACCACTTTCAGCGGTCCCACGCACTCCAGTCCCGGGACAACATTACGCGAGGTGGCAGCGAGCATGATCTCGGCCGTCGTGCTCAGGTCCAAACCGAACCCGTGTCCCAGCACCACCGGCAGACCCGCGGCCTCGGCAGTGGCCAGCATGCGCGCCGTCTGTAACAGGCCGCCTGCTTGCTTGATGCCGAACTTCACGAAGTCGGCGCAGTCCGCCTTGATGACCCGGATCAGGCTTTCGTGATCGCTGATGGATTCGTCGGCCATGATGGGAATTCCGCCCTCCCGCCGGATCCGCGCCAGACCCGCGAGATCGTCCTTGTGCACCGGCTGCTCAAACAATTGCATATCACAAGACCGGACCGCCTTGCACAAGGCCAGCGCCTGGTCCACGTTGCATTGCATGTTGGCGTCCATGCGCAGCTTGATGTCCTTGCCGACAGCCTCACGCACCGCCTTCACCCGCGCGCTGTCCTTGCCGGCATCATTGCCGACCTTGATCTTCATCGATTTGAAGCCGGCGTTCTTCCAGCGCAAAGCTTCGGCGACCGCTTCCTCCGGTGGCAGTTCGCCGACCCAGCCGTTGAACTGCAAACGGTCGAGGACGGCACCGCCGACATAATCATGCAGGGCAATCCCCCTGCGCCGGCACACGAGCTCGATGCAGGCCAACTCGACGCCCACGACGGCGCCGGGTTGCGACGGCGTCAACTTGGAAGCCATCTCACAGATCTGATTGATGTGCCCCGGATCTTTGCCGATCAGGGCAGGCCCGATGCGATCCCGGATGGCCAGCGCAAGCTCCGGTCCCGTATGCGGCGATTTCGCGGTCGAAGACGGATCAATGCTGCTGATACCGGTCGCGCCGTCGGAGTCGGTCACCCGCACCACGACGCACTTGGTGACACTTTTGGAAACCCCGCCACTGGTGAACGTACCGACCAGCGGCATGCCGATGCTGAATACTTCGATCTTGCTGATTGTTGCAGTCATTCCGGACCTCTTCCGTTATACGACTCAGTGAAATTCTGGCATCAGTAGAAACTCAGTTCGCCTGAATGCCGGCCTCGCGGATAACCTTGCCCCACATCTGCACTTCATTGACGATGTGCACCCCGAATTCTTTCGGCGTGCTGCCGAGCACCTCCGACCCTTCCTTTTCCAGCCGTTCACGCAAATCGGCATCGGTGAGAACGGAGACGACACTCTTGTGAAGATACTGGATGACCGGCTGCGGCGTGCGTGCCGGCGCCACCAGACCGTACCAGTTGCTGACATGGAACCCGGGCAGCGTTTCGGCAATGGCCGGCAGATTCGGAAATGCCTGCGCCCTTTTGCGCGTGGTGACCGCGATGCCGCGCACCCTGCCCGCGGTAATGTGCGGACGGGCCCCAAGTGGATTCAGAAAAGCCAGCTGGATCTGAGCTGCTACCAGGTCGACAATCACCTGCCCGCCGCCCTTGAACGGCACATGCACCATCGAGATGCCGGCCTTTTGTGATAACAGCGTTCCCGCCAGATGTTGCATACCGCCGGTCCCCGATGAACCGTAATTGAGGGTTCCCGGCTTGGCTTTGGCCAAGGCAATCAGTTCCGGAATGGATTTGACCGGCAATGCGTTGGGTACTAGCACCACGTAAGGCTGCTCCGTAACCTGCGTGATCGGCGCGAAATCGCGGCCAAAATCGTAAGGCAGATCCTTGTGCAGATTGCTGCTTGCAGTGGTGGTGCCGGAAATCATCGTGATGGTGTAGCCGTCGGCTGCCGCGGATTTTGTGGTCTCCATTGCAATCCGGCCACCGGCGCCCGGCCGGTTATCGACAACGACCTGCTGCCCGATGCGATCCGTCAGCTTCTGGGCAACCCCGCGCGCCACAAGGTCGGTGCCGCCCCCGGCCACAAACGGCACCAGCATGCGCACGGGTTTATCGGGATATCCGCCCGGCGGCTTCGCTGGTGCCTGCGCTGCTGCCGCCAGCGGCAGACAGACGCCGCTGCACACCAGGATCGCGCTGAAGTAATGACGCATTTACCGTTTCCTCGTTTTGGTGGTTTTTTCTTTGATGTTTTTCGGCGCAGCGTCAGCGATGCGGGCCAAGCGGGTTTTCAGCGATTGCCGCACATGTTCGCGCGCTACAGCCTCAGCGCGCGAGGCATCGTGATGCTCGATCGCGTCGATGATGTCCCGATGCTCCACATGCGCTTCGCGGGCGTGGGGCCCGTTCAGCAGATTCGAATCGCCGAGCAGCGGAATCAGCGAATACACACCCGCAATCGCCTTGCTCAGGAACTGGTTGCGCGCGCTTTCGAGAATGATGTCATGAAATTGCCGATTCAGCGGAATCAGCGCGGCCGGATTATCCAGTTGCACCGCTTCCTGGTCGAGAATCGCCTTGAGCGCTGCAATTTCGAGCGGACCGGCGTTAAGTGCGCAAGCCGCAGCCGCCGCAGGCTCCAGAAGTTCACGTACGGCGAACATCTGCCGCATGTCGTCGGCATCCAGACGCATTACCAGCGCACCGCGGAACGGCTGATTAAGCAGCAGTCCTTCGCTCTGTAGACGTCGCATGGCCTCGCGTATCGGCGTCCGGCTCATGCCCAGCCACGCGGCCAGATCCACCTCAGTGAGGTGCTCGCCGGTCGCAATGCGGCCCTCGCGGATGCCCTTGCGAATTTCGTCACAGGCGACTTCAGCCAGGGATCGCGCGTCGCCTGCGGCCGCGATGCGACGGACGGCGATCCGCTGCAAAGGGGCTTCTTCAGGTGCGTTGCGGGCCGGGCGTTTCGAGCGGCTTCGCGGCGCCATCAGCAGTTCAACCCGGGATTACGGCTTCGCCGTTAATCACGGTGCGGTGAAGGACGCGCGGCTGTTTCGGATCCACTTCGGAGCGGTAATGCATCGCGCAGCGGTTGTCCCACAGCACGAGGTCACCGACCTGCCAATCGTGCTTCCAGGAATATTTCGCCTGGGTCGCATGCGCCCAAAGCTTGTCGAGTAGCGCCTCGCTGTCCGCGTTCGACATACCGATGATGTAGTTGGAGGGCCAGTCACGGCGGCGTCCGAGATACAGTGCGCGTTTGCCGGTCACCGGATGCACCCGCACCAGCGGATGCGCAGGCCCCGGCACTTCCTCCGGTGTCGTCGGCATTTTCACCGTCGGACGCAGCACGCCTGCGCTGTTGCGGCTGGCATCGTGGATCTGCGACTTGCCCTTGATCGCCGCCTTCACGTCTTCGGGCAGTTCGTCATAGGCCATGTACTGGTTGTTGAACCAGGTATCACCGCCGCCATTGACCGGAATCACCACTGAATAAAGCATGCTGCCTGCAGGAGGAACCTGCACGTAAGAATTGTCGCTGTGCCAGACCACCTCGTAGCTGCCCAGCGTGCCGTTGTCCTGAACCGGAACACCGTTCTCATCGAGGTTGCTGATCAGCGTCAGGTGAGAATGCAACGGCACCAGCTTGCCGCCGATCTTGTAGCCACCGGCCACCTGATACTTGCGTGCAGCAGGTTCTTTGGTCACACCGAAAATGCCCGCGGCCGCGAGCAGCGATTCATCGGGCAACTGCTGACCGCGCCAGAACAGCACCAGATGGTCGGCCCAGGCCTTGCACAAGAGCTTTCGGGTCGCCTCCGGCACCGGCTGTGACAGATCCATTCCTCGGATTTCCGCACCAAGCGCAGCACCGCTGGGCACGACCTGAATTTGTTCGGGCAGATTCTGACTGGCCGTCGAGCGGCGTTGCGTAGCTTCCATGGCGGTTCTCCTTGATAGGTCTGACGCAGGAATTGTATGCATTGTATACAATCCATACAAGCACGATTCAATCAAAGATTCGCGGAACCTGCGCTGGATACCCCTCGCACCGCAACTGCACATCCGGCGCCACTTCTCCTCCGTCGTCTGATTCTGTGAGCGAAGAATCAGCCCGCAAAAAACGCAGCAAAGTGGTCATGAATCCTGTCGGGAATTTCTTCCTGCATGTAATGCCCGGCGTCCAGCGGATCGGTGACCTGAATGTTCAACGCATAGTTGCGCCAGATTTCGAGGAACTTCTGCGCTCGATCTGGCGAGTGCCCGCGCGCGCCCCACAGCAGCATCAGCGGCATCTCAAGCTTTTTATCCTTGTCGGCAGTATCCATCTCAAAATCGCAGGTCGCCGTCGCACGATAGTCACGGCAGGACCCGGTGATGGTTTTCAGCGTGTAGCAGCGGATGTATTCCGCCATTGCGGTGTCGGTCAGGAAACCCAGGCCAGTACCACCGCGGATCATCATCCGGCTCTTGATGAAGTATTCGGCAGGCACCGCACTGATCAGCCGCTCCGGAAAAGGCTCAGGCTGCGCCATGAATCCCCAATGCCAGGTACCCACCGCCCAGGCCTTGGTCGTGTTGTTCCACACATAATGATTGGGAATGATGTCCATCAGGCACACCTTGCCGATGCGCTCCGGGTGATCCATGCACATCCGGTGCACCGTGCGGCCACCACGATCATGACCAGCAACAAAAAATTTCTCGTAGCCGAGCTGATCCATAATCTCCAGCAGGTCCTGCGCCATCGCGCGGAAGCTGAAGTTGATGTTGTTTTCCCCTGCTTCCGGCAACGAGCTGTCGCCATAGCCGCGCAGGTCGGGCAGGATCACGTGGTAATGCTTCGCCAGCCGCGCAGCGATCTTGTACCAGCAGCTGTGGTTCTGCGGATTGCCGTGAACCAGCAGCAGCGGCGGGCCGGAGCCGCCGTGACGCAGTCGAATCACCGCACCCGAAGTGCGAACGTCCACATGCTCGAAATCCGGAAAGTGTGCTGCAACATCAGCACTGCCCCAGCGGGTCGGATCGCGCGTGTAATCGGCAGCGCCTGCCTTTGCCATGATGGCCAGACCAGTCATTCCAGCTCCTGAGACGATTGCTTGTTGGCCGGGCATTGTTTATCTTGGGTCGGCAAAATGCAACGACGCGCGAGACATGCTGGACTCAAAGCCTGCCCGCCCCACCGGAGGAAAATCATGAACTGCTTTTTCAACAGCGCCGGCGCGCTGCTCGCCGCATTCACCCTGTCTGCTGCCTTCTGCAACACGGCCGCCTCACAGACCTTTCCGACACGGCCCGTGCGTATCGTGGTGCCGTTCACTCCCGGTGGCGCCAATGATGTGATCGCGCGTGTCGTCGCGCAAAAACTGACCGAACAGCTCGGCCAGCAGGTGCTTGTTGACAACCGGGGCGGCGCCGGCGGCGCCATCGGTGCGGAACTGGTGGCGCGTTCACCGGCCGACGGTTACACATTGTTGCTGGCAAACCCCGGCCCTAACGCGATCAACCCGATGCTGCAGCCGAAAACGCCTTATGACCCGATCAAGGATTTTTCGATGATCACGCTGATGGCGGTTTCGCCACAGGTGCTGGTCGCCCATCCCTCAATGCCAGTGCGTTCGGCACGTGACCTCGTCGCCCTGGCCAAATCCAAGCCCGGCCAGATCAACTACGGCTCCTCGGGCACAGGTGCGATCACCCACCTGTCGATGGAATTCTTTAAAGCCAAAACCAAAACCGACATCGTGCATATCCCCTACAAGGGCGCAAACATCTCGCTGACTGAACTGGTCGGCGGCCAGGTGTCGGTAATGTTTGCCGCGCTGGGCTCGATCCAGAGCATGCTCAGCTCGCAGCGTGTGCGTGCCATCGGCATCGCCGCGCGCGAGCGCTCGCCGCTGCTTCCCGGCGTGCCGGCGATTTCCGAAAGCGGCATCACCGATTTCGAAGTCGTTAACTGGTTTGGCATCGACGCTCCGGCAAATACGCCGCGCCCGGTAGTGGAACGGCTGAACCAGAGCATCAATCGCGTCGTACAATCGGCCGACAGTCGCGAACGCTTTTCGAGCATGGGTTTTGTTCCGCGGGGCACCACGCCCGAGGAATTCGAACAGCATGTCAAATCGGAAATCGCCCGCTGGGGCGCGGTGATCAAGTCACAGAACATCAAGCCTGAATAATCATCAACACGGCAGCATCCACAAGGAACACAGATGAAACTCCTCGTTTTACCCGGTGACGGCATTGGCCCGGAAATCACTGAAGCCACCCTCGCCGTCCTCGACCAGGCCAGCAAAAAATTCAAACTGGGCCTTGAATGGGACCAGCGCGAAATCGGTTTTGGCGCACTAAAAAAACACGGCTCGACCTTTCCTGAAACGATTCAAGAGGCCGCACGCAAGGCGCCGGGCATCATCCTCGGTCCGGTCGACCACCTGCAATACCCCAACAAGGAACAGGGCGGCATCAATCCTTCGGGCTGGCTCCGGGTGCAACTGGATCTGTTTGCCAACATCCGTCCCGCGAAATCGCGTATGGGCGTGGGCCTCACGGGCAAACCGATTGACCTGGTGATTTTCCGCGAGTGCACCGAAGGTTTTTACGGCGACCGCAATATGTTCATGGGTCGCGGCGAATTCATGCCGACCGAAGACGTCGCCATCGCCATCCGCAAGGTCACCGCCAAACAAAGCCGGCGCATTGCCGAAGTCGCTTTTGAATGGGCGCGCCGCCGCCGCAAAAAAGTCACCGCCGTACACAAGGCCAATGTCTTGCGTCTGTCGGATGGCCTGTTCCTCAAGGAAGTCCGCGCTGTCGCGAAACAGTACCCGGATGTCGAGCTCGACGAAAAAATCGTCGACGCGATGGCCGCACTCCTGGTGCGCAACCCCGACAAATTCGACTGTATCGTCACCGGCAATATGTTCGGCGACATCCTGTCTGATGAGGCTTCTGAACTCTCGGGTGGTCTTGGATTGGCGGCATCGACGATGACTGGCGACAACGCCTGCTGCGCCCAGGCACAGCACGGTTCCGCGCCGGACATCGCCGGTCAGGACAAGGCTAATCCGGTGTCGCTGATGCTGTCGGCGGCAATGCTGCTGGAATGGCTGGCGGTGAAACACAGCCGTCCGGAATTCGATGCCGCAGCCAAAGCCATCGAAGCAGCGATCGACGCCGCGCTGCAGTCGCCGGAAACCCGCACCGCAGACCTCGGCGGCAAGCTGGGCACCAAGGCATTCACCGCCAAACTCGTTGTGGCGATCTGAGCCTTAACTGAACTAAGCCGCCGGACGAGAATCCGGCGGCCCTTTCAGCTCGACCGCATTGCCTTCCGGATCGCTGAGATACAGCGATGGCCCCGTGCCGTCGGCACCGTAGCGCGGTTTGATTTCACCTGGCACCACTCCATGCTGTATCAGATGCGTGGTCAGCGCGCCCGGATCAAAAGGTTCGATACGCAGACAGAGGTGATCCATATTGCGCCCCTCAGCGCCCGGTGCGGCGCCGCCCTTGCGGCCGATGGCACCATCCACCGCCACCAGATCAATCAGCGAATTGCCGGCGCGTAACTGCGCCAAGCCGAGATCCTCAC
>CANHZX010000055.1 GCA_947465215.1 Betaproteobacteria bacterium
CACGCAGGCCGTGTGATACACAATGTCGCGCAGCGTCACCGGCAACGTTGATTCGTGACCCTGCAGCACATTGCCCAGCGAATCACCGATCAGCAGCGTATCGACACCGGCGCCGTCCAGCAGCGACGCAAAGCTCGCGTCATAGCAGGTCAGCATGGTGATCTTCTCGCCTTCCCGCATCATCTTGTGCAGATTGCTCAACGTGATACGCATGTTGTTTCCTCTTGATGGACTGAACCAGATTTAACGGTCAGTTACCCAGGCTGAAAAATTCCCGCGGGCCGCGCAGCGCATTGATTCGCTGCAACAATAAATCAAAATCCGCCGGTGAATCAACGAAGTTCAGATTGTCCGAATTGACGATCAGCAGCGGCGCAGCATCGTAATGATGGAAAAACCGCGCATAAGTATCAGCCAGTCGGACCAGATAGTCATCCGGTATCGACGTTTCATACGCGGTCGCGCGACGGCGCACGCGTTCGATCAGCGTTTCCACACCGGCCTGCAGGTAAATCACCAAATCGGGCTGCGGCGCCTGTGGCTTGAGATGATCGTAAATCTGCCGGTACAGCGCGAGTTCGGCGTCATTCAGGTTCATGCGCGCGAACAGCGGGTCTTTTTCCAGCATGAAATCAGAGACTGTGATGCCGCGGAACAAATCGGACTGCACCAGATCGCGCACCTGATTGCTGCGCTGGAACAGGAAAAACAACTGCACCGGCAAGGCGTGGCGCGCGGGGTCCTGATAAAAGCCTGGCAGGAAGGGATTGGCATCCGGATCTTCGAACAGCGTCGCAGCACCGAGATGGCTCGCCAGTTTTTTGGCCAGCGTGGTTTTACCGGAACCGATCGGTCCTTCGACCACGATATAACGGTATTTCGGATTCAGAACCGGATTCATGTTCATGCCGGCATCCGCTGCAACTGCGCGATGCTGCCGGCATCGACGCGTGCCGCCAGTTCACTGACCCTGCCCTGCCCCGGCACCTGCATCTCGGGCGCGATTTCAGCCAGCGGCAGCATCACAAAAGCGCGCTCGAGCATGCGCGCATGCGGAATGGTCAGACCGGGATCATGGATGACCGTATCGCCATACAACACGATATCCAGATCAAGCGTACGCGGCGCATTGGGAAATTCGCGCACGCGGCCATTGACGCGCTCTATCGCCAGCAAGGCTTCGAGCAGTGCATGGGGTTCCAGCGTGGTGTCGATCAGCGCCACCGCATTGATGAAATCCGGCTGATCGGCATAACCGACCGGGGCACTGCGATACAGCGAGGACCGTGCCGTCAGCCGGGTGCCGGGCAATGCCGCCAGCGCATTGAATCCGGCCTCGATCTGGCGCAGCGGTTCGCCGATGTTGGCGCCGAGCGCAATGCAGGCCGTGCTTGGCGCCTGGGTCACAACCGTTATTCCGCTGCGGGCGCGGCGTCGGCCGGTTTACGGCGACGGCGTTTGCGGCGTTTTTTAGCCGGCGCGCTGTCGGCGACCAGCATCGTCGCGCGGGCATCGGCGTCAGCGTCCTGGAAACTGGTCCACCAGTCTCCGAGCGATTTTTCGACTTCGCCGCTTTCACAGCGCAGCAACAGAAAATCATAAGCAGCGCGGAAACGCGGCTGCTCCAGCAATCGATACGGGCGCTGCCCCGCGCGCTGTTCAAAACGCGGCTGCATGATCCACAGCTCTTTCATGTCGGATGAATATCGCCGCGGGATCGCCAGCTGCTCGGTCTGCTGGTCAAGCACGCCGTCCATCGCCTCGTGCAGCGCCGGCACCGGCGGCATGCCGCGGGCCTGATGCTTTTTCCAGGCGGCCAGCACCTCGTGCCACAGCAGCGCGGCAAACAGAAAGGCCGGCGAGATGGTCTTGCCGGTGCGGATACGGGTATCGGTATTTTTCAGCGCGAGCATGACAAAACGCTCGCCCATTGGCTGCTCGAGAATGACGTCGAGCATCGGCAGCAGCCCGTGGTGCAGGCCTTCCTTGCGCAGACGCTTGACGCACTCCGCGGCGTGACCGCACAACAGCAGCTTGAGCATCTCATCGAACAAGCGCGCCGCGGGCACATTGGCCAGCAGCGGCGCCAGCGCCTTCACCGGTTTGCGGGTAGCCGCATCCATCTCGAGGCCGCACGACGCGGCAAACCGCGCCGCGCGCAGCATGCGCACCGGATCTTCACGGTAACGCTGCTCCGGATCGCCGATGATGCGCAGTTTTTTGCTTTTCAGATCGGCGACACCACCATGGTAATCCCAGACTTCTTCGCGAGCCGGATCGTAGAACAAAGCGTTGATGGTGAAATCGCGGCGCGCCGCATCCTGTGACTGGTCACCCCAGACGTTGTCGCGCAGCAGGCGCCCGTGTTCGTCCTCGACCTGATGACTGGTATCGGTGACATCGGCCGGGCCGCGGAAAGTGGTGACCTCAACCAGATCACGGCCACACAGCACATGCACGATGCGGAAGCGTCGACCGATGATGCGCGAACGGCGGAAAATGCCGCGCACTTCTTCGGGCGTGGCATTGGTGGCGACGTCGAAATCCTTGGGCGTGCGGCCGAGAATCAGGTCGCGCACCGCGCCACCGACAACAAATGCGGAATAGCCGGCTTCCTGCAAGGCGTCGCAAGTACGCAAGGCGCAGCTGCCGATGCGCTCACGGCTGATGCCGTGTTCGGCCACGGGAATGATCCGCGGTTTCGCGGACTTGAACATGCGGCCCGAAAACACGCGGCCGAGAAACTTGGTGATCATGCGGGAATGTCAGTCAGCGCCGTGTGTGGGACGGATTGCATCCATTGATGCACCCGCGCCAAGCGCCGCAAGGAGAAAACGGCGCGATTATACATGGGCGTCACCGGCGCTCAGCCGAGGCTTATCACCGGCCAGCCGCGCGCGGTCGCCTGCGCGCGCAGATTGGCATCGGGATCGACAGCCACCGGATGGGTGACCTGCTCGAGCAACGGCAGGTCATTATGTGAGTCGCTGTAAAACGTTGATTTTTCTATACTTTTAATGCTCCGCCCATGGGCGGCCAGCCACGCCTCCAGCCGCGTGACCTTACCTTCGCGGAAACAAGGTGTGCCTTCGACGCCACCGGTGAATTCGCCGTTGCGGGCCTCGGGATCGGTGGCAATCAGGTGTTCGATGCCGAATTCGCGCGCAATCGGCGCAGTGACAAAACTGTTGGTCGCGGTGATCAGCACCCGGGTTTCGCCGGCATGCGCAGCAACCAGGTCGCGTGCCGACTGGCGGATCATCGGCAGGATGCGGCTGCGCATGTAATCGGCATGCCATTCATCCAGCACCTTGCGCGGATGCCGCGACAGCGGCTTGAGCTGGAAGTCGAGGAATTCGTGGATATCCAGCGTGCCCGCCTTGTATTGGTCATAAAACTCCTGATTGCGTGCCTCATACACTTCGCGATCGAGAACGCCGCGATCAATCAGGAATTGCGCCCATTCAAAATCGCTGTCGCCGGCGAGCAGGGTATTGTCGAGATCAAACAACGCCAGAATCATTGAGTTTTCCGTTTTCGTTTCAGTTTTTCTGTTGTACCAGCTGCAGCACTTCACGCGCCAGCGGCACTGTCACCGCACGCTTCTGTTCCAATGACACCCGGTCCAGTGTATCGACCAGCGCGCGCAGCGAACTCAGGTCGCGCGGCACCCGAGCCAGCAGGTAATCGGTGACTTCCGGCGGCAGCATGAAGCCGCGCGCATTCGCATAATCCAGCACCGCGGCGCGACGGTCATCTTCGCTCAGGGCATGCACTTCATACACCAGCCCCCAGGCCAAGCGCGTCAGCAGATCGGCGCGCAGCGACAACCGTGCCGGCGGACAGTCTCCGGTCACCACCAGCACCCCGGAGGATTCTTTCAAGTTATTGAATATATTGAATAAATTAATCTGGGCTTGGGCATCCAGGCGATCCACATCATCGACGCCGACGACTTCGGCGCTCTCGTCTGCCACCGGCTGCTCGTTGGCGCCATACAAGCGTACGCGGCGTCCCGCATCGGCCAGCGACTTCAGCGCCGCACGCAGCAGGTGACTGCGGCCGCTGCCGAGAGTACCCCACAGATAAATGAAGCGTTCACCCGGCGCGCCGTCAGCCAGCGCGCGCAAGGCCGCGACGGCCTCGGCATTCGCACCGGTAACAAAATTGCCCAGCGTCGGTGCGGGCGGCGACGCCAGTTCAAGCGCAAGCTGCCTCATGGCCGGAGCAGGTGAAGCGCCGGTCGGACGAACGCAATGCCTGGAATGACGGCACGCAACCTTGCCTGCAAGCGCTTTGGAACGGAACCCTGAATACCCATTTAAGATAAAATTCGTGACGGCCAGACCTACTGCCGGATGCGTATCTTAGCAGGGCACTCCGTCGCGGCCCTGCACCATCACCGGACCCCGACCCTTTTCCCAATTCCCTATTCCCTATCCGCCCTACACGCAGGAATTCCCTTGAAACGCAAAACCCCCACCCGCAAATCGCTGACCTACCGTGATGCCGGCGTCGACATCGATGCCGGAGATGCCCTGGTCGACCGCATCAAACCGCACGCGAAACGTACGATGCGTCCCGGCGTGATGGCCGGCATCGGCGGCTTCGGCGCGCTGTTCGAAGTGCCGCGCGGTTACCGCGAGCCGGTGCTGGTTTCGGGAACCGACGGCGTCGGCACCAAACTCAAGCTGGCCTTCCAGTGGAAACGTCACGACACCATCGGCATCGACCTTGTCGCGATGAGCGTTAATGACATCCTGACACTGGGTGCGGAACCGCTGTTTTTCCTCGACTACTACGCCTGCGGCAAGCTCGATGTGCCTTCGGCCGCCGATGTGGTCAAAGGCATCGCTGCCGGCTGCGAAATGGCGGGCTGTGCACTGATTGGCGGAGAAACCGCCGAAATGCCCGGCATGTATCCGGCCGGTGAATACGACCTCGCGGGTTTTGCCGTCGGCGTCGTCGAAAAGAAAAAAATCATCAACGGCCGCAGCATCAAGCCCGGCGACGTCGTGCTCGGCCTTGCCAGCAACGGCGTGCACTCCAACGGTTATTCGCTGGTCCGCCGCATCCTCGCCCAGCCCGGCGTCAAGCTGACGTCAAAAATCGGCGGCCGCGCGTTGAAGGATGCGATTCTCGCGCCGACGCGGATTTATGTGAAACCCGTGCTGCAACTGATGAAGAAAATCAATGTCAAAGGTCTTGCGCACATCACCGGCGGCGGACTGGTCGACAACGTGCCACGCGTGCTGGGTGAGAACCTGACCGCCGAACTGCGCAGCGATGCCTGGCCGCTGCCGCCGCTGTTCCGCTGGCTGCAGGAACGCGGCAACGTCGCCGACGACGAAATGCACCGCGTGTTCAACTGCGGTATCGGCATGGTGGTCGTAGTTGAGGAGAAAGACGCCAAACGTGCGCAGGCGCTGCTGGAAAAAGCCGGCGAGCGCGTGTGGCGCATCGGTACGGTACGGCGCCGCAAGCGTGGTGAAGCACAGACCATTGTGGTCTGACGTGTTTTGACGGTTCAACGGATCCGGCCTGACAAGGAAACAGCATCCTGAAACGCATTGCGATACTGATTTCCGGACGCGGCAGCAATATGGCGTCGCTGATTGCCGCCAAACTGCCGGCGCAGATCTGCGCGGTGATCAGCAATGATCCAGCCGCGAAGGGTCTTGTCACGGCGGCGGACCACGGCATCACCACCGCCGTCGTCGATCACCGGCAGTTCAAACAACGCTCTGATTTCGACGCCGCACTGGCGCAGGCCATCGACGCGCACAGCCCCGATATCGTCGTGCTCGCGGGTTTCATGCGCGTGCTGACGGAAGACTTCGTCAACCTTTACCGCGGCCGGCTGATCAACATCCACCCCTCCCTGCTGCCTTCGTTCACGGGACTGCACACCCACCGCCAGGCGCTGGACGCCGGCGTGCGTGTGCACGGCTGCACGGTGCATTTCGTCACGCCGCAACTCGATCACGGCCCGATCATCATCCAGGCCGCGGTGCCGGTGCTGCCGGGGGACGATGAAAATGCGCTCGCCGCGCGCGTACTCGCCGAGGAACACCGCATTTATCCGCAGGCCGTGCGCTGGCTGTGCGAAGACCGCGCGACACTGGATGCGGACGGCCACGTCCGGATTGCCGGCGTTCGCGATGCTGCCGGCGCCCTGCTGTCGCCGCCGACCGATGACTGAGCGGATCATCACGCAAGCATTGCTGCTGTTGGCACTGCTGCTGCCGGCTGCGCCGGCACTGGCGGCACCGAACTCCGTACAAGCGCAATACGAGGTTTCGCTCAACGGCTTGCCTGTCGGCATCATGCAGGATGTATTCGAGATTCGCGATGGGCGTTACAGCATCGTCAGCGAAACCCACGCCACCGGCGTGCTGGCGCTGGTGCAGCGCCGTCCGGCCCGCGTCACCAGCAGCGGCGAAGTTGGTCGCGCCGGCCTTCGTCCGCTGGCCTTTGAAGCGACTCGTGGTAACAGTGATGCACGGCGCGTACGTGCCGATTTCGACTGGAGCGCGCAAACGCTGACGCTGACCCATGACGGCCGCAGCGAAACTGCTGCGTTGCCGCCCGGTGCGCAGGACAGACTTTCGGTGATGTATCAGTTCCTGTTCCTCACTGCCGATCAGGTGAGAGAGCTGAAGTTTGCGATGACCAACGGCCGCAAGATCGATCAGTACCGTTACGCCATCGGACCGGACACCGCCCTGGATACACCGATGGGACGCCTCGCTGTCATCCACCTGGTCAAGCAACGCGCGACCGGCGATACCGCCACTGAAATATGGCTGGCGCGCGAACATGCGATGCTGCCGGTAAAAATGCGCATCATCGAAGAAGACGGCAGCCGTTACGAGCAGGTCATCGCCAAGCTCGACATGCCGCCAGCGGGACAACCATGAGTGCGCGCCGCACGGCGCGCCGCATGCTCGCCGCCGCGGCCATTTCCGTCATCGCCCATGCCGCGCTGCTCGCCGGCTCATGGCTGATGCCGCCGGAAGCGCCACCCGAACTACCGACGCTGACAGCTCGCCTGCAACCGATTCCGGAACAACCGCCCGCCCAACCCGTCGCGCCGCAACGCCAGCGCGTGGCCTCCACCACTCCCTCAATCACTACACCGCCGAATGTCGCGCCGGTGCTCAACGACAGCACCCCCAACCCCGCCGCAGAGCCGGCTGCGCCGCCAGCGTCCACAGAACCGGTGGTCACCGCAAGCGCGGCTCCCACCGCATTCCGCCTGCCCGATGCACCACCGATGCCCAGCTTTCCGCGCAAGGGCCAGATCACTTACCAGCTGACGATGGGGCCCGACCAGACACCCGTCGGTCGCACAGTGCAGACCTGGGAATTTGACGGCACGCAGTACCGGCTGGGCAGCCAGTCGGAAAGCACCGGCCTGATCGAAATGCTCAGGCCGCACCGCTACAACTATCTGAGCCAGGGAACGTTGTCGGAACAGGGGCTGCGCCCCGAACGTTTTCTCGCCAGCATCAAACGCGGCAGCCGCACCGAAGAATCGATCGCAGTATTTGACTGGAACGAGCACAAGGTGCGCCTGGGCCGGATGCCGCAGCAGACGACGGTCGAACTGCCGGCCGACAGTCAGGACGTGGTCAGCTTCATGTATCAACTCGCACTGGCGCCGCCGGCGACGGGGCGCATCCGCTTCCCCTTCACGCGTGGCGCGCGCCTCGATATGGTCAGCTTTGATGTGCTGCCGCCGGAAACCATCGACACGCCACTGGGCCGCCTGCGCACGATTCCCGTGGTTCAGGTGCGCGAACGTGACAATGAAAGCCTCGCCGTATGGCTCGCCACGGACTACCGCAATTTGCCGGTACGCATCCGTTTTTATAACCGCCATGGCGAGGTCTCGGGTGAGCAACTCGTCGGCGAAATCAGGGTCAGCGACCGATGAAACCTCCATTCAAAAAATCCCGCCAGAAAACTGAAGAACCGTTGGTCAACACACGCTCAGGGCCTTCGCACAGCCGCCTCGACGAAGCCGCCAGCGCGCTGAGCCGCGTACTGACTTTTGAATATCCGGCGGATGCCGTGCTCAGCCGTTATTTCCGCGACCGTCTGGCGCTGGGACAGCAGGACCGCGCCTTTATCGCAGAGTCGGTGTTCGGCGTATTGCGCCGCAAGCTGCTGCTCGATTACATCGCGCCGGAAGCAACGCCCCGCCAGCTGCTGCTGTTATGGCTGGCGCGGATTGGCGGATACAGCGGGCGCGAACTCGGCGCGCTGTGCTCCAGTGAAGAAACGCAATGGCTCAACAGCACGCGTGCCCAGGGTACGCTGCCATTGTCGGTTGAAGCCGACCTGCCGCAGTGGGTCATTGAACGACTGCCGGAGCATGGCGAGGATTTCATCCGCGGGCTCGGACGCGCGCTGCAGGAATCCGCACCGCTCGATCTGCGCGTGAACACCCTGCGCGCCACCCGCGACGAGGTGCTGGCACGTCTGGAAGCCGAAGGCATCGCCGCCGCACCGACACCGCTGTCGCCGATCGGCATCCGCCTCCAGGGCAAACCGGCGCTGAGCCGCCACCCGCTGTTCACCAGCGGCACGGTGGAGGTGCAGGACGAAGGCAGCCAGTTGCTGGGTTATCTGCTGGCGCCGCGCCGTACCGATCTCGTGGTCGATTTCTGCGCCGGCGCCGGCGGCAAAACGCTGATGCTCGGCGCACTGATGAATTCGCAAGGCCGCATCTACGCCTTCGACGTCTCGGAAAAACGTTTGTCAAAACTCAAACCGCGGCTGAAGCGCTCCGGCCTTTCCAATCTGCACCCGCTGGTGATTGCCCATGAAAACGACACCAAGGTCAAACGCCTCGCCGGCAAGATCGACCGCGTGCTGGTCGATGCGCCGTGCAGCGGCCTGGGCACGCTGCGCCGCAATCCCGACCTGAAATTCCGTCAGTCGCCGGAAGGTGTGGCGGAGCTGGTGGTCAAACAAACCTCGATCCTTAATGCCGCAGCAAGACTGGTCAAACCCGGCGGCCGGCTGGTCTACGCGACATGCAGCCTGCTGACCACGGAAAACCAGCAGATCGTCGACGCATTTCTCGCTGCGCATCCGCAGTTCACCGCGCTGAACTGCGGCGAGCTGCTACAGAAACAGGGCATCACACTGGAATGCGGTGACCACATGCAGCTGTGGCCGCACATTCACCGCACCGACGGATTTTTTGCCGTGGCGCTGGAGCGCACCGCAAGCTGAGCGTGCGGTTCCTGCGTGCTAACATGATTTTTCCGAAATGCTCCGCAATACCTGCCATCGCCCATGACCGCATCCGCTGAAATCCACGGCCTGCTGCTCGAACTCTGGGAAGACCTGCACAGCATCAAGATCCTGTGGCAGGTCGGCGTGCTCCTACTGTGCATTGGCATCGGTTGGTTCCTCGCGCGCCGTTACAACCGGCGCGTGTACGGTCATGCGCCGATGGACGTCACACAGGCGCTGGGCATCGGCAGCCTGCAACGGCTGATGTTCCCGCTGTCGACGCTGGCGCTGGTCACCATCGGCCGCTCGATCCTGCATTACTGGCAGAAAACGCCGCTGCTGGATGTCGCAGCGACGCTGCTGCTGGCAATGGCGCTGATCCGTATGTCCATCTATGCCATGCGCCACACTTTCGCTCCCAGCGACTGGCTGCGCGTATCGGAACGCTGGATCAGCTGGCTGGCGTGGATCGGGGTCGCCGTTTACCTCACCGGACTGTGGCCGGCGCTGCGCGAAATCCTCGACGAGGTCGGCTTCGCGACAGGCAAACACCAGATCTCGCTGCTGCTGGTGCTCCAGGCATCGCTGTCGGTGATTGTCACACTGCTCGTCGCACTGTGGCTGGGCCGCCTGATCGAAACACGGCTGATGAAAGCCACTTCACTGCAGATCAACCTGCGGGTGATGTTCGCCAAGCTCGCGCAGGTCATCCTGCTGCTGGCCGCCTTTCTGATCGCGCTGCCCGCGGTGGGCATCGACCTCACGGTATTGTCGGTGTTCGGCGGCATGCTCGGCGTCGGCATCGGTTTCGGTCTGCAGAAAATTGCCGCCAACTACATCAGCGGCTTCATCATCCTGCTCGACCGCTCGGTCAGCATCGGCGACGTCGTCACCATTGGTGAACACTCGGGCACGCTGACACGAATGACCGCACGTTATGTCGTGGTTCGCGGCATGGGCGGACTCGAAGCCATAATCCCGAACGAAACCATCATCACTTCGACGGTGGTCAATCATTCTTTTACCGACCGCAAGGTCCGCGTCGATCTGCCGATACAGGTCTCCTACGCCACGGATCTGGATGTCGCACGAAAGCTCATGGTCGAAGTCGCCTCAGCATATACGCGGGTCATCGCCGATCCGCCGCCAGGCGCGCTGATTACCGGCTTTGCCGACAGCGGCATTAACCTCGAACTGCGCGTCTGGATCATCGATCCGGACCAGGGCCAGGCGGCTCTGCGTTCCGACCTTTATGCCGGTATCTGGCAGGCCTTCCGCCGGGATGGCATCGAAATCCCCTTTCCTCAGAGGGAAATTCGGGTTTTGGGCACTGTCAAAACCAGCCGGGACCAGCCATAATTTACAATATAAACAGATAGTTACAAATTGGTTCCCGCTGTATTTTGACAACCGGGCTATCCCCGGCAGTTGATCTTCAGTACACTCGCCCCGAACTAGTAAAAGCACCCATATTTAACGAGGTATTGAATGTACACAGGGGTCCTGGATTTACCGTGGTGGGGCTACGTCGCTTATACCCTCATCCTTACCCACATCACGATTGCGGGCGTTACGATTTACCTGCACCGTCACTCCGCACACCGTGCGCTGGATCTGCATCCGATCCCGGCGCATTTCTTCCGTTTCTGGCTTTGGCTGACCACCGGCATGCTGACCAAACACTGGACAGCCATCCACCGCAAACATCACGCCAAATGCGAAACGGTTGATGATCCGCACAGCCCTCAGATTTACGGCATCCGCAAGGTTCTGCTGGAGGGCGCCGAACTGTATCGCAAGGAAGGCCGCAACCAGGAAACACTGGATCGCTACGGTTACGGTACGCCCGATGACTGGCTCGAGCGCAACATTTACTGCCATGACCGCTGGGGCATTTCTGTCATGCTGGTCACCAACGTGATCCTGCTCGGCCCGATCGGTATCACCGTGTTTGCCGTGCAGATGCTGTGGATCCCTTTCCTGGCTGCCGGCGTCATCAACGGTATCGGCCACTACTGGGGCTACCGCAACTTCCAGCCCGCCGATGCCAGCACCAATATCATTCCCTGGGGCATTCTGGTCGGTGGTGAGGAACTGCATAACAACCACCATGCCTACGCCACCTCGGCCAAGCTGTCGAACCGCTGGTATGAGTTCGATATCGGCTGGCTGTACATCCGCATCCTCGAAACGCTGGGTCTGGCCCACGTCAAGAAAATCGCCCCCAAGCTGGTGCTCGACAACTCGAAAACCAGTTGCGATCTGGCAACGCTGCAGGCCGTTCTGACCCACCGCTACGAGGTGATCGCCAAATATGCGACGTCGCTGCGCAAAACCTGCGCCGGCGAACTGCAGGCGCTCAAAAGCGCCGGCGTCGACATGGGCAAGCTCAAGCGCTGGCTGCGTATTGACAAGGCCGCACTGCCTGCCGCCGAACTGGAGCAGCGTGAAGCCGCAATCCGCCAGAGCCAGAAGCTCGCAACCGTACTCACCATGCGCGACGAACTGGCGCAGGTCTGGCAGCGCTCTACGGCCTCTAAAGAGCAGTTGGTCAAGCAACTGGAAGACTGGTGCCATCGCGCTGAAGCGAGCGGCATCGAAGCACTGCAGCAGTTCTCGCGACAGCTGCGCTGCTACGCCGCCTGACAGGCAGCAAGCACCAAACAAAAAGCCCGCTGATCAGCGGGCTTTTTTCATTGCTTATGACGCGCGATTACTTGATCTTCGCTTGCCTGTACGCCACTTCCCACCAACTTCTTGATTGGTGAATTTTGCGGCAATAAAAAACCCGCCTGAAGGCGGGTTCTTCATTGCCGCTGACGCGGCGATTACTTGATCTTCGCTTCTTTGTACGCCACGTGTTTGCGCGCGACGGGATCAAACTTCTTGATCTCCATCTTTTCAGTCATCGTGCGCTTGTTTTTGGTGGTGGTGTAGAAGTGACCCGTGCCGGCGGTCGATTCGAGTTTGATTTTTTCACGCATGATCGTTTCCTGGTTTAGACGCGCACGCCCTGCTCACGCAGGTCGGCGAGCACAACATCAATGCCCTTGCGATCAATGGTACGCAGGCCGGCGGTTGATACACGCAGGCTGATCCAACGGTTTTCGCTTTCGACCCAGAACCGGCGCTTTTGCAGGTTGGGCAGGAAACGCCGTTTCGTCTTGTTGTTGGCGTGGGAAACGTTGTTCCCAACCATCGGCTTTTTGCCGGTGACGCAGCATACCCGTGCCATTTCAGTGCTCCGCAAATTCAGAAAAGGCGCGATCATACACTGAAATGCCCCTCAGCCTCAACCCTTTAGCACCCTGAAGCCCGGCAAGGGCAAAAACAATAATTCAATAAAAACAATAACTTACAATATTCCGCGCTCAGCGAAGGACAAAGCACCGTCTCCAGCAACAACAAAATGGTCCAGTACACGCACATCGACCAGCGCCAGGGCCTGTTTCAGCGCTGCGGTCAGCGCCTCGTCCGCCCGGCTGGGTTCGGCCACGCCGGAGGGATGGTTATGGGCAAAAATGACCGCAGCGGCATTGAAATGCAGCGCCCGTTTGACGACCTCGCGGGGATAGACGCTGGTCTGGGTCAGCGTGCCGCGGAACAGTTCCTCCGAGGCCACTACGCGGTGCTGGGCATCGAGAAAGACGGCGACGAACACCTCATGTGGCCGGGCATGCAACAGCAGGCGCAGATAGTCACGCACGGCGCCTGGAGCTGACATCGCCGCCCCCGCCTCCAGTTTCTCGCGCAGCGTGCGCCTTGCGATTTCCAGCGCCGCCTGCAGCTGCGCATATTTCGCCGGTCCGAGTCCGGGCTCGGCACAGAATGATTCATTGGCAGCACCGGCCAGCGCGGACAGGGAACCGAAACGCGTCAACTGATCGCGCGCCAGTTCAACGGCGCTTTTGCCCTTGATGCCGGTGCGCAGAAAAATCGCCACGAGTTCGGCGTCCGACAGCGCCTGCGGCCCCTTGGCGAGGAGTTTCTCGCGGGGACGGTCATCCAGCGGCCAGTCGGTAATCGCCATCGCGGTTTCTCCGGGTTGATTCTCAAAAACGCGCCAGAGCGGCCGCGGTTTACCCGTCGCCGGATTTGCAGTTACACTTGCCCTCCCCTTACGCCGTAAGCGCTAGGTCCCTGATATGCAAAGTAAAAATGAGCGTAAAAAAGTTCTGCTCGGCCTGACCGGTGGTGTTGCCGCCTACAAGGCTGCGGAACTGGTGCGCCGCCTCGGCGACCGTAACATTGAAGTGCATGTGGTGATGACTGAAGCCGCCTGCGGCTTCATTACGCCGGCAACACTGCAGGCGCTCTCCGGACATCCGGTCTACACCAGCATGTGGGACGGCCGCATCGAAAACGGCATGCCGCACATTGAACTGTCTCGCGACAAGGACGCCATCGTGGTGGCGCCGGCAACCGCCGACTTCATGGCCAAAGCCGCACTCGGACTCGCCGACGATCTGCTGTCGACACTTTGCCTCGCGCGCGACTGCCCGCTGATCGTCGCACCTGCGATGAACCGCCAGATGTGGGAACACCCGGCCACTCAACGCAACGTTGCCCAGTTGAAACGTGACGGGGTCACCCTCCTCGGCCCAGACAGCGGGGACCAGGCCTGCGGCGAAACCGGCATGGGTCGAATGCTTGAGCCCGATGCGCTGGCCGAAGCGATCAGCGCCTTCCTCGCACCGAAAATCCTCAAGGGCAAACGCGTACTGATGACCGCGGGCCCGACCTTTGAACCGATCGATGCCGTGCGCGGTATCACCAACCGCAGCTCGGGCAAGATGGGTTACGCGCTGGCGCGTGCTGCGATTGCAGCGGGCGCCGACGTCACGCTGATCTCGGGTCCGGTAAGCCTGAACCCGCCGGTCGGTGCCGCAATCACACGCGTCCAGACCGCCGCGGAAATGTTCGAAGCAGTTAAAAAACATGCTGCCAAAGCCGACATTTTCATCGGCGTCGCCGCAGTTGCCGACTACCGCACCAGCGCACCGCGCAAACACAAGATCAAGAAAACCGAGGAGGACCAGCTGCACATCAGCCTGCTGCCGAACCCTGACATCCTCGGCTGGATTGCCTCGCGACCGAAACCGCCTTTCTGCGTGGGCTTCGCCGCGGAAAGCCGCAACCTTGACGCGTACGCTGATGAGAAACGCCGCCGCAAGAAGGTGCGGCTGATGATCGCCAACCTCGCACAACAAGCCATCGGCGCCGATGACAACGAAGTGTCGATGCTTGACGACAACGGCACCCACCGCCTGCCGCGCGCATCGAAGGATGCGGTCGCACAACAGATCGTTGCGCACATCGCCGGGCTTTGCGGTTCAAAAGCACGCAACTCGAAATAAACGGATACCCCTTAGCCGTCACCGGCTCAGGCGATCAACACGACACCACCCACCGCTCACATGAAATCCATCGACGTCAAAATCCTCGACCCGCGCCTGCGCGACCAACTACCCCAATATGCAACCCCCGGTTCCGCCGGCCTCGACCTGCGCGCCTGCCTTGATGCACCGCTGACGCTGAATCCCGGACAAACCTCGCTGATTCCTGCGGGAATGGCCATTCACATTGCCGATCCGGGACTCGCAGCGATGATCCTGCCGCGCTCGGGCCTTGGCCACAAACACGGCATCGTGCTCGGCAACCTGGTCGGCCTG
>CANHZX010000056.1 GCA_947465215.1 Betaproteobacteria bacterium
GCCAATCTGGAAGCTTTTGCCGATGCCGCCGAAGGCCGCGCACCCTACCCGGTACCGCAGTCGCAGATGATCGCCAATATCTCGGCCCTTGAAGCGATTTTCAAATCGGCTTCCACCAACGCCATCGTCAACGTCGAATCCTGACCCGCATGACGACACCCGCCACGCAGCCCAGCCACGCCGACCTCGTCGCCCGTGCCCATGCACTGGTTCCGGTTCTGCGGGAGCGCGCGCCGCGTGCCGAGGAATTGCGGCGCATCCCCGATGAGACCATCAATGATCTGCATGCGAGCGGCCTCTTTCGCATGCTGCAGCCCAAACGCGTCGGCGGCAGTGAACTCTCCTACGAAGCCATTGTTGAACTGACGGCGATCATTGGCCGCGGCTGTGGTTCGACCGCCTGGGTGCTGGCCAACCTCGCCAATCATCACTGGATGCTGGCGCTGTGGCCGCGGGATGCACAGAACGAAATCTGGGGCCAGAACGCGGATGCATTGGTCGGCTCGGCATTGATGTTCCCGGCGGGACACGCCGAACGTGACGGTCATGGCTACCGCCTGTCCGGTCACTGGAAGTTTTCCAGCGGAATCGACGCCTGTGACTGGTGCATGCTCGGCGGCATCGTCGCCAGCGCTGAAGGCGAAATGCCCGAGTACCACGTATTTCTGGTGCCAAAGTCCGATTACAAGATCATCGATACCTGGCATGTCGCAGGACTGCGCGGCACCGGAAGCAAGGATGTCGAAGTCAAAGAAGTGTTTGTGCCGGCGCACCGCGCGCTGACCGTCGAACAGATGAAAGGCGGTGTCGCGCCGGGCGGTGAAACCGCTGCGCTCTACCGCCTGCCCGTGTTCGACATGTTCCCCTATGTCGTTGCCGGTGCAGCACTGGGCATCGCTCAGGGCGCGATTGAAGTCTTCACCGAAGACATCCGTCATCGCATCACCGCTTATTCAACGACGTTGCTGGCGGACTACGCAACCACGCAGGCACGGCTGGGTCATGCCGCTGCGGCGATTGCCGCCGCAGAACGCACTCTCGTCGGCAATTGCCGCGAAGTCATGGCGATGGCCGCCCGACACGAACTGCCGGCACGCGACTACAAGATCCGTTTGCGTCGCGACGGTGCCTACGCTGCACATTTATGTACCGAAGGCGTCGATCTGCTGTTTGGCGCCGGCGGCGGGGAATTCCTTTACAATCAACAGGTTATACAACGCTGCTTCCGCGATGTCCATGCCGCCAACAGTCACTACGCGCTGGCCTGGGATATCGCGACGACGATGGCGGGCAAATCGCTGCTCGGCATTGCCGCTGACCTGCCTACCCTTTAAGCCATGGCTGCCGAATCCAATTCCCCGGACGCGCCGGACTTCGATCCGCGCGACTTCAGAAACGCACTGGGCCAGTTTGCCACTGGTGTCACCGTCGTCACCACGCGCAACAGCGCCGGTGAGCCGATCGGACTGACCGCCAACTCCTTCAGTTCGGTGTCGCTGTCACCACCGCTGGTGCTATGGAGCCTGTCGCTGCGCTCGCCCAACCTGCCGAACTTTCTGCAGGCCACACACTTCGCCATCAACGTGCTGGCACGCGACCAGATCGCTCTGTCGCAGCGCTTCTCAAAGCCCATCCCCAACAAGTTCGAAGGCATCACCTGCAACTACAGCGCCAACGGCATGCCACTGCTCGAAGGCACGGCTGCACACTTCGAATGCCGCACGGAAGCGCGGCACTACTCAGGCGACCATGTCATTTTCATCGGCCATGTGCTGCACTACAGCCATGCCGACCGCGATGCGCTGGGTTACCACCGCGGGCGATATATCTCCACGACGCCGATTGATCCAACCTGAAATCCTTTCACAAGGAAGAGGCCCCATGACGCAACGAATACGCGGCATCACCGACGAAGAGGCGACCGGCCCGGCAAAGGAACTTTTCGAAGCCTCCAACAAGATGCTGGGCCGCACCGCCAACCTGATGCGCATCCTTGCGCACAGCCCCTATCTCGCCCGCTGGACACTGCCTTTCATCGCAGCCGTCCGTCAGCCCAACGCAGGCGCGGTTTCCGATGTGCGTCTACGAAACCTTGCGGTGCTGAAAACGTCAACGGTGAACGGCTGCAAGTATTGAACGGAACACAACTACGTGCTTGGTCAAGCACTGGGACTGAAAGACGAAGAGTTCGATGCACTGCAGGCTGATGATTATCGCGACAGCCCGCTGTTTGATGATCGTGAAAAGGCCGTGATGGCGTGGGCTGAAGCAATGACGCTGAACACGGCAAAGCGCGATAACAAGGTCTGGGAAAACCTGAAGAAACATTTTTCGGATGCCGAGATCGTCGAGATATCCCTGATCACCGGTATGTTCAACATGATCAACCGCCTCAACGATTCATTCCGCACCGAACTGGAAAGCGAAGAATACAACCGTCGCCAGCACGGCGCGGTCGGCGTCACCCGCGCGACCCTGGAAGACTACGCCTGCCGCATCTGCGCTCAGAAAACCGCCTGATTCAATTACTTTTTATATTGGCAACAACATGATCAAAGCAGCAATCGTCGGACTCGGCTGGTGGGGCAAGAACATTGCAGACGCCGTTCAGGGCAAAAGTAGCAAACTGCAATTCGTACACGGCGTCACCCAGGAACTGGACGCGACGCGGGACTTTGCCAAAACCAAAGGCTTCCGGCTTTCAGCCACGCTGGAAGAAGCCTTGGCCGACCCCGAGGTGCAGGCCATCGTCCTCGCCACCCCACACTCGCTGCATGCCGACCAGGTCGTGCAGGTCGCCCGTGCCGGCAAGGCCGTGTTCTGCGAAAAGCCGCTGTCGCTGACCCGCGCCGATGCGCAACGCGCCGTCGATGCCTGCAAAGCCGCCGGAGTGCCCATCGGCGTCGGACAGAACAAACGTTTCTGGCCCTCAACCGTCGAAATGCGTCGCGTCATCGCCAGCGGTGTGCTGGGACGCATCATGCATGTCGAAGGTCACTACTCCAACGAACATTCGAGCAAGTTTTTCGCGCCCTGGCGCGACCTGCCATCGGAGACACCGGGCGCAGGTATGACCGGCACCGGCATCCACATCCTCGATGCCTTTGCCAACATCGCCGGCCCGGCCGAGAAGATCACTGCGCAGTTCATCGCACACCGTGAAGGCGCCGACCCCCGGGACACCGTCTCGGTACTGTTCAAGTTCAAAAACAACATAAGCGGCTTTCTCGGTGCGGTACGCGCGTCTCCGCTGTATTTCCGCATTCATGTCTTCGGTGATGAAGGTTCGGTGGAGGCGCTGGATGAAACGCGCACCATCATCCGCCTCAAGGGCGGAAAAACCGAAGTAAAGGATTTTCCGAAAATCGATTCGATCCGCGCAGAAATTGACGCCTTCGCCGATGCCGTCGCTGGTGTTGCGCCCTACCCGATCACCACCGATGAAATGGTCAACACCATTGCCTCGTTTGAAGCGATCATCAACTCGATCAAGGCCGGCGAAACCCTGACACTCTAGTTTTGAGGCATTTAGTCACACTGTCATAAAATCGTAACGACAATGTTATAGCTTCTTCATATTTGCGCGCCTTCCGGCGCCCGGGGAAGCCAATTGGTCACCATCGAGATTTTCCGTAACGAACAAGACACCCTCGCCATCCCGGCGGGTCAAACTATATTCAACGAAGGCGATTCCGGTAACAGCATGTATGTGGTGGTTGAAGGCAACGTCGACTTGCTGGTTAAAGGTAAACTCGTAGAAAGCCTCGGCCCCGGCGGCGTGCTGGGAGAAATGGCACTGCTGGACAATATACCGCGCAGCGCGGGTGCTATCGCAAAAACCGACTGCCGGCTCGTCGAAATCAACGAAAAACGCTTCAAGTTCCTAATACAGCAAACGCCCAACTTCGCGTTGCAGCTGATGCGGGTCATTGCCGACCGCCTGCGGCGGATGGACGATCGACTTGCATAACCGGGCCTGACCATCGCAAAGGACAGCCCGGATCCACCAGGATTACGAAGTAACACGCCGTCTCAGAAAACAAAAAGCCGGGTTTGACCCCGGCTTTTGTTTTGCTGCTGATGAACGACTCAGAAACCGTATTTCAGGCTCAGACTCAGATTCTTGCCCCGCGAGTTACCGACACCCGCATCGGACAACTTGCCTAAATCCTCGTACTCGAGACGCATGCCGACGCTCTTGGTAAAGCTGTAACCCAGACCCAATCCGACCAGCACGTCCGTATGATCACTGGCACCCGCAAAATCGGCGCGGTTTGTGGAGGCGCCCAGTTTGCCGATCAATGACCACTGCTCGTTCAGGTGCATCGTTCCGGTTCCGGCGAGCGACCATGACTCTACGTCAGCACCTTGATATTTACCGAGGTCGGTGTATGCACCTTCGATGCCCCAAGTCCGGTCAAACTGATATCCGGCATAGAGTTTCCAGGAATCTTCGCGGTTGTCGTTTTTGGACGAACCGACGCCTGCACCCACATACATCTGCGCAGAAGCCTGCCCTGCAAACAACGCCGCGGATACAGCGGCTGCAATCAATAATTTTTTCATTTTCCTGCCTCTTCATCGGTGATGTTTCGAGGAGAAGTATGAAGAGCGAGCCACGGCTTGTATGTTCGTTAACGAACATAATTTTCCGGCCGGCGTGCAGATAATCTAACTGTTGATCACGTGCACCCCGGCAGCAGTCATGGACGAACGGCATGGACACAGCCCTATGCCGGCAAGCCGCCCTCCTGAGCCGCCGAAAATATTCGATGAAATAATTTCAATGAAATACAAGGACTATTACAAAACCCTGGGGGTCAACCGTGATGACACCACTGATGCAATCAAGAAGGCCTATCGCAAGCTCGCGCACAAATACCACCCGGACGTGTCCAAAGATCCTGAGGGTGAAGAGAAATTCAAGGCCGTTGCCGAAGCCTACGAAACACTGAAAAACCCGGAAAAACGCGCGGCCTATGACCAGCTGGGCCGTCACCCGAACGGACAGGATTTCCAGCCGCCCCCGGACTGGGGGCAGCAATACGGCAACCCGCCTTTCTCGTTTGAGGATGCCGACCTGGCGGATCTCTTTGCAGGACTCACCGGAGGGCACCGTGCGGACAGCAGAAAAATCCGCATGCCGGGGCAGGACTACGATGTCACCAGCACAATTTCACTGAGCCAGGCCTATCAAGGATCCGAGGTAGAACTTCATCTTTCGATGGCAGAACCCGACGCTAATGGACAACTGCGCCGGGTGCCGCGCACATTCAAGGTGCGCATCCCCAAAGGCGTCACTGATGGACAGCGCCTTCGGCTGTCAGGTCGCGGGGGCAAAGGCCTCAACGGCGGCCGCGATGGCGACCTTTACCTGCATGTGCAATTACTCCCGCATCCACTGTTTCGTGTCACCGATCACGATCTCTACCTGGATCTGCCGTTGACAGTCTGGGAAGCAACGCTGGGCGCCAGCATCGACGTCCCCACTCTGGCCGGACCGGTACGCCTGAAAGTGCCGCCGGACACGCAGAGCGGCCGGCAGCTGCGGCTGTCGGGTCGCGGATTGCCGCGACCCGACGGCAAAGCCGGCGATCTCTTCGCTATCGTGCAGATCGCGGTTCCTGCAACGACAAACGAAACTGAACGTGGCTTACTGAAGCAGCTGGCCGAGGCATCGACGTTTAATCCACGAACACAATGGCAACCGGAGGCATGAAATGAGTTCTGAAAATTCAGAAACAACATGGCTGAGTGACGATCACGAGTTTTCATTGCCTCAGCTGGCGGATCTGTCGGGCATGACCGAACAGGATCTGCGCGAACTGGTGGATTTCGGCGCAGTGTTGCCATTGGATTCAGAGGCCGAGCCCTGGTCTTTCAGCGGAAAATTCCTGCCCGTCGTTCGCACTGCATTCCGGCTAAGGGTCAGCTTTGAACTCGACCTGCAAAGCCTGGCGCTGACAATTTCTCTGCTGGAACGGATTCATGCACTGGAACTGCAATTGCGCAGCCTGCGCGCAAAAACGTCATATCCGGTCGGATAATCTGACGTGGGGCGGTTATTTGGGGGATTCACGCCCGCTGTCTTCACCGAGCCGCTGTGAGAGGGCATCAATATCGCGGTCAAACCGCAGCTGCAGCTGTATCGGCATATCGGTGCGAACTACAGTCGGCGGCTGGGGAGCATCCGTATCGGAAAGCCCCCGCCAGTATCCCAGACCAAACACCGCGACCATGATCATGGCAGCAACCATCAGCCGCAGTAGAGGATTCCTTGCAACAGGCGAAGCCACAGCCGCTGAAGACGGCACCGCAACCTGCCCGGCGTCTTCAAGAATTCGGTTCGCGGCAACTACCGCAGCTTCAGCATCAGCCCTGACCTTCTGGCGTTGCTGGGCAATCCGTTCAGATTCAACCCGCTGGCGCTCGGCGTTCGCCGTCTTGAGCTGCTGGCGTTCCAAAGTACGTGCCTTGGCTTCCACTTCAGCATCCGCTCTCGCGCGATCACGTGCAGCCGCCTCGGCAGCCGCTTCCGCAAGTTCGCGCTCTTGCTCCAGTTGAATCAGGCGCTCGTGTTCGGCAGCCCGTTCTCGCGCAGCCTGCTCAGCCGCCTGTTCTGCAACGCTGCGTTGCCGCGCCTGCTCAATTGCAGCCTTCTCCGCGGCGATACGTTTCGTCGTTTCTTGCTTCTCCTGCTGCTCGGCAGCCAATTTCTCTTGCGCATTTCGAGCAGCCTGCTCTTCTGCAGCCGCATGAGCCTCGGCACGCGCGGCTGCGCGCTGCTCAAGAATCAGGCGCTCAGACGCGCTACGTGAGGCTTGCTCTTCCGCAGCGGACTTGGCGAGTATCTGTTTCTCGAGCTCATCTTGCAGTTTTTCGCGTTCAACCGCCCGAGCGAGGGAGGCACTCTCAGCGGCATCAAGTGCCCTCGCCGCCTGAAAGGCCAAATCCTCAGCAGCCAACCGTTCACGGGTTTTTTCTGCAAGCCGCTCTTCAGCAGTTGCACGTTCAAGCGCTGTAAGGCGCGCCGTTTCATCGGCAGACGCACGATCGCGTGCAGCCTTGCCTGCCTGCTGTTCTGCCCTGATACGCTCCTGTGTCATTGAAGCAGCATCAGAATCGGCTTGCGCTCGTTTATCCGCCGCCGATTTTAGAGCCAGCTCGGCTTCTGCCTTTTCTGCTACGACCCGGATCGCCTCACGTTCGACCTCTGCGCGCGATTCAGCCTCTGCTTGCGCACGCTGCTCCGCAATAGCCCTGGATTGCATCGCGGCCGCAGCCGTTTCTTCGATGGCATTACTCTGACGGAGTGTCTCCGCAAGGTACCTGTCGGCTGCCTCTCGCTTAGCAGCGGCGTGTTGCGCAGCTTCGTCAGCCGCTATGCGTTCGCGCAGTTCATTGCCGGCATTTTTCTCTTCAATGGCCCTGAATTGTGCAGCTGCCATTGCCTGGGCTTCAGCCTGCGCGCGCTTATCGGAAGCGATTCGCAATGCACGTTCGGTATTTCCCATCGCCATGGCCAACTGCGCAGCTTCACGATCAGTCTCAGCCTGGGTCGCAGCCAGGGATGCCTCCTGCAACTCGGAAAGCACCGGATCCTCAACAACATCAGAGATAACCGGGACGATAACCGGGGTTAATTGCGCCTGGCGCTGCATCGCCTGGATCAGCACATTTGGCGATGACGGCCTCATTTCGGAATCCGGCACCCCTTCTTCAGGGAAATGCGGTACAGCGGGTTTAACGCCAAGACGCAGCCGGGCAGCATTGCGAATCTGATCAAGCAGTCGGCTCACTGTGGCCTGCACTCTACGTTGAGACTGAACCGGTCATTATACGTAACGCGGTTACCTTGCAGCGCAGGAATATCGGATTGACCTCGCTGGCGTGCTGCCTGGATCCCGACAAAATTAAGGAGTATGAATTTAGTCAAAGTGACTCACGCCGTAAAGGGTTGCCGCCAGACTCAGGCTTTTTCAACAGAGCCCCATCGCTCGGCTGCACGGCTATCAGTCACCCGCGCGTCGACCCAGCGCGCACCGTTCGGCGTGATTTCTTTTTTCCAAAATGGTGCTTGGGTCTTCAGAAAATCCATGATGAATTCACAGGCGGCAAAGGCGTCGCCGCGATGGGTGCTGGCGACAATCACCAGAACGATCTGGTCCGTGGGTTTCAGCGTGCCGATGCGGTGGACGACCAGCGCATCGAGCACTTCCCAGCGCCCGCGAGCCTGATCAATGATTTCGGTGATGGCCTTCTCGGTCATACCCGGGTAATGCTCCAGCGTCATCGTGGCAACGCTGTCGCCCTCATTGATGTCGCGCACCACACCCACGAAGCTGGCGATGGCGCCGATCTTCGGATTGCCACGGCGCATCAGCGCCAGTTCGGCACTGACGTCGAAATCCTGTTCCTGGACGCGAACACTCATGGCACTAACCTCCGGTGACCGGCGGGAAAAAGGCAATCTCATCGCCATCCTTGAACGGCGTGTCTGCTGTCGCGATTTCCTGGTTCACCGCTGCGCGCAGATTGCGGCCGACGGCCATTTCTTTTGCCCAGGCTTCACCACGTTTGGAGAGATGATCGCGCAATGCACCCAACGTGCTGATGCCGGACGGCAAAGCTAATTCCTCGCGACCGGTTCCCAGCGCTTCACGCAACCGGGCGAAATACAGCAGCGTGATCACCGGCCCTGCTCCAGTCCGACATGCTTGAGTACGAATGCAGCGATAGCCTCGGGGGCGTTCAGATCAAGCTGCGGCAATTGGCTATCGACTTTGGCATCACTGGCGATCGCAACGATATTGCTGTCATGCGGATGAATCATCGACTCACCGACCTCGGCACGATAAACCTCGAGCTTGGAAATCGGTTCGTGCTTGAACCCCTCTACCAGCAAGAGATCACAAGGCGACAGACGTTCCATTTGTTCCTGAAGGGTCGGCTCCGGCGCACCACGCAGCTCATGCATCAGAGCCCAGCGCCGGGATGACGTCACCAGCACTTCGGTGCATCCGGCATGCCGGTGGCGAAAGGAATCCTTGCCCGGCTGATCGACGTCAAAAGTGTGATGTGCGTGTTTGATCAGCGAAACCCGCAGCCCGCGCTGCACGAACAGCGGGATCAGTTTTTCAATGAGTGTGGTCTTGCCGCTGCCGGAATAACCGGCAAAGCCGAAAATTTTCATGGGTTAGGCATTAAAACGAAGACCTCAATATTACCAGTGCGCCAAGGGCTTTAGCGGGGCTTGGCCGGCGTGCGGGTATCGTCTGAAGGCATCAGATGTATCCCGTCGGCCAACAGGGACAGACCAATCTCCACACCCGTGGCAATGCCATTGCGCCTTGCGACATGGGCCGGAACCGTCAGAAACAAAGGTGGCCGATCGGGTCCATTGACCGCAACGGTCAGGGCTACGTTCTCCCCCAACGGCAAACATTCGATGACCGGCCCGGATACCGGATTCTCTCGTTCACCGCGGGAAGGCCGGTCACGCCGGTGCAGCATGATGTGACCTTGCGGGATCACCCAGGTGACCTGTGCGCCGGGCGCAAATGCGACCTGCAGCCGTACTTCCAGCCTATGCCCCCGCCATTCAATGATCGTGAGGGCACGCGCCTCGTCATGACCGACAACACCCGCACGGAACACATTGCGCAAGCCAACGAGTTGCGCGACCTCCACGGTATCAGGCCGCGTCATCACGGCATAAGGATCACCGAACTGCAGGGTACGGCCCTGATGAAGCACGCATAACTGATCTGCAAGCATCAGTGCTTCATCCAGGTCATGCGTCACCAGGATCACCGGCATCGCCAGATCGCGGCGCAACTCGGCCAGCTCTCGATAAAGGCGTTGCCGTGTCGCACGGTCGACCGCGGAAAACGGCTCATCCAGCAGCAGCACCTGCGGCTCCCGTGCCAGCGCCCGCGCCACGGCAACCCGTTGCTGTTGGCCGCCGGACAACGCGGCGGGCACCCGACCTTCAAGACCGGCGAGCCGCACCCGCGCCAGCACGTCGCGTGCACGCTGCTCCCGCTCAGCCACAGGACGGTCCAGCAAGGCCTCCATCACGTTATGCAGTGCGCTCAGATGCGGAAACAGCGCGTAATTCTGGAATACATAACCGACGCGACGGCGGCGGGTTTCAACATCAACACCGCGACGCGAATCAAACCAGCATTCGCCGTTGCTGTGAATTTCACCCTCACCGGCCCGTAGCAGCCCGGCAATTGCCCGCAATACCGTAGTCTTGCCGCTGCCGGAAGGCCCGACGAGCGCAAGCACTTTGCCCGGCGCGCATTCCAGCGTGGCATCCAGCGGAATCGGGCCGCGCTGACGCAGGCGTACGCGAATGCCCTCAGCCATGGCGCCTGATCCTTGAGCGCGCATTGGTGAAATAGGCCGCGCCGATGGCCAACAGTGAAATCAACAGCAGCACCGCCGACATCACCCCGGCACCCGCTGTATCAAAAGCCTGAACGCGGTCGTAAATCGCAATTGCCACGGTTTTGGTTTCACCGGGAATGCTGCCGCCCACCATCAGCACCACGCCGAATTCGCCCAGCGTATGCGCAAAGGTCAGCACCACCGCGGAAAGAATACCGGGCCAGGCCAATGGCAATTCAATCCGCCACAAGGTGCGCCAGCGCGACAGGCCACAGCAAGCCGCCGCATCACGCACCTCCGGCGCAATCGCCTCGAAACCGCGCTGCATCGGCTGAATCGCAAACGGAATGTTGAAAATCACTGACGCGAGCAGCAATCCTTCAAAGCTGAATACCAGCGGCTTGCCGAAAATGGATTCGTAAAATTGACCGACAGGCGACGCTCCACCCATGGCGACCAGCAGGTAATAACCGAGCACCGTCGGCGGCAGTACCAGCGGCAGCGCCATCAGCGCCTCAACCCAGGCCTTGCCGCGAAACTGGTAGGCGGCCAACGCATGGCCGGCCCAGATGCCCAGCGGCAATAGGATCAGTACCGTCCATCCGGCGAGTTTCAGCGACAGCGTGAGTGCAGACCAGTCCATGAATTATTTCGCCGCTTCCGCAGGCAGCACAAAACCGTACTGCGTCAGAATTTTTCGTGCGGCCGGCTGTTGCAGATAATTATAAAAAGCCCGCGCGGTATCCCCGGCGCCTTTGACCAGCACCATGCGCTGGCGCAACGGTGTATGCAACTCTTCTGGCAGCAGCACGTATTGCCCCTGCTGCGTGACATTCGGCGAGAGCGCCAGCGAATAAGCAAAGATGCCGCCCTGCGTCGAACCGCTGCTTGCAAACTGCGCGGCCTGTGACACGTTTTCACCGAGCACCAGATTGCCCTGCAGCGCATCCCAAAGCCCCAGCTTGCGCAAGGCCTGCTCAGCGGCGCGTCCATACGGCGCATGTTCTGGATTCGCAATTGCAAAGCGGCGTACGACATTGCCTGCGATCGCCTGCTTCAATCCGCTCATCTTTGCATCGGCTGTGAATGAAGAACCTTTGGGCACAAACAGCACGATACGTCCTGTGGCATACAACACGCCGCGATCTTCCGTGCGGCCGCCGTCATGCAACTTGAACACAAAATCCTCATCCGCAGAAAGAAACAACTGGAAGGGCGCGCCCTGTCCGATCTGGCGGAAGTAGTTGCCGGACGAACCGAATGACAAACGCACTTCACGTCGCGCGTCGGCACGGAATCGGGTGGCAATGTCTTCCAGCGCGAACTTCAGATCGGAAGCCGCAGCAATGGCCGGCGCATCGACTTGAGCCCGCGTCCCAAACGGCATAAAAAATAACAATAAAAACAATAACTTATAAAACATTATCGATGCATCCCCAGCGGCAGACATACCCGCCGCTTCCCCTGCCCCAGTGCCACTTCGGTCACCAGCACTTCAACACCGTACAACTGTTGCAGTTGTGCGGAAGTCATCACGATGTCCGGCATACCGCAGGCCAGCAATCCGCCGTTATGGAGCATCGCCACCCGGTCCGCGCAAAGAAATGCGTGATCCGGATCATGGGTCGAAAGCAGCACGCCAATACCGTCCGCCGCCAGTTTACGGATACGCTCCAGCACGCGCACCTGATTGCCGAAATCGAGATTGGCGGTCGGTTCATCCATCACCACCATCCTTGCCTCCTGCGCCAGTGCGCGGGCGATCAGTGTCAGCTGGCGTTCGCCGCCGGAGATGCGCGTGTAAGTCGAATCGGCGAGATGCTCGATGCCCATGCGGCGAATGGCATTCAGAGCGACGCCGTGGTCGCGCGCAGACGGTGCGGCAAACAATCCGAGATGGGCCGTCCGCCCCATCAGCACGACTTCGCGCACGGTGTAGGGGAAAAACGCGCCGTGCGCCTGCGGCACATAACTAACCAATCGCGCGATCTCATCGCGCTCCAGCCGCTGCAAATCACGGTCATCAAGCATCACCGTGCCGTCCTGTATCGGCAACAGACCCAGCAAGGTCTTGAACAGCGTGGTTTTGCCGCTGCCGTTGGGACCGAGCAGGCAAAGCACCTCGCCGGCATTTAGTGAAAAACTCACATCACTGCCGATGCGGCGGCCGGGATAGCCATAAGCCAGACTTTGCGCCTCAAGCTTCATTGCCATCCCCTTCGTGCCGTCGCGAGCTGCCACAGGAACAGCGGTGTACCGACAAAAGCTGTCAGCACCCCCAGCGGCACTTCAATATTGGCAATGCTGCGTGCCAGCGTATCGACCGCCACCAGAAATCCCGCACCGAGCAATACCGACACCGGCAGCAGACGCGAAAAGTCAGGCCCTGTCAGCAGCCGCGCAAAATGCGGAATCACAAGCCCAATCCAGCCGATGACGCCGGATACGGCAACCGCTGCCGAAGTCATCAAGGTCGCCGCCACAATCACCACCAGACGAATACGACCCGCCGACACACCCAACGAACGCGCCTCTTCATCATCGAGCGACAGCACGTTGATGCGCCAGCGCAGCAGCCACAAAGGCAGCAGCCCGGCCAGCAACAACGGGGCAGCCACCCACATGTCGCGGGCATCGGTCGACGCCAGGCTGCCGAGCAGCCAGTAGGTAATCGCCGGCAGCTGGTTATAAGGATCCGCGAGATACTTCATCAGTGCCACACAAGCGCTGAGCAGCGCCCCCAGCACCACACCGGCGAGAACCAACACCAGCAGCGGATCATGGCCGCGCACCGCACGCGCCACCAGATAAACCATGCCGACAGAGGCAAGACCACCGGCAAATGCCATCGACTGAATCGCCACCACTCCCAGTGACAGAAAAATACCCAGAATCGCGCCAACGGCTGCGCCTGCGGATACACCGAGGATGTCCGGCGAGACCAAAGGATTACGGAACAGATTCTGGTAAGCCGCACCGGCTGCAGCCAGTGCCGCGCCGACCAGCACAGCAGCAATGACGCGCGGACCGCGGATCTGCAGCACCACCGTTTCCAGCGTGGCATCGAGTCCGTGGGGGGCGCCGCCTGCCCACGACCAAAGAATGCGCAACAGGTCGGGCAATGGAACGGGGTAACGGCCGATGGCAAACGCAACAACAACGATGACGCACAAGCCCATCGCGGTAGCTGCAATAATCAGCGGAAAGCGGTTTCCAGAAGTTTCAGACACAAAAAGTGCGGCATCCCTGTTAAACAAGACTCAGAGGATACCGCACTACACCCCTTGCCCGGACTGGCATCAGCACCAACCGGATCATCCAACCTCAGCGTTTGGCATTCGGAAAAAACAGCTGATCAGGACCGATCTTGTAAGCGGCAATGGTCTGCTGACCTTCCGGCGAAATCACCCAATCCACGAAGGACTGACCAAGATCCTTTTTGACATGCGGGTGTTTGGCCGGACTGACCAGCATCACGCCGTATTGATTGAACAGCTTCTGGTCACCCTCAACCACAATCACCAGATCGCCGCGGTTCTTGAACGACAGCCAGGTACCGCGATCAGTAAACGCATAGGCATTCATCGCAGAAGCCGTGTTCAGCGTCGGCCCCATGCCGGAACCGGTTTCACGATACCAGGTACCTTTACCTGCGTTCGGATCAATGCCCGCGTCTTTCCACAGACGAAGTTCAGCCGCATGCGTGCCACTCTTGTCGCCGCGTGAAGCAAAAGGAGCGCCCCCCGCTGCAATTTTCTTGTAGGCATCAACAATATCCTTGCTGCCGGCAATTTTCGCGGGGTCACTTTTGGGTCCGACGAGAACAAAGTCGTTATACATCACGTCAAATCGGCGCACGCCAAAACCGTCAGCGACAAATTTTTCTTCAGCCACCTTGTCATGCACAAACACCACATCAGCATCGCCCCGGCGCCCCATGTCCAACGCCTGCCCCGTCCCCAGCGCTACAACACGCACCTGGGTACCGGTTTTCTTCTCGAATACCGGCAGCAGATGTTTGAACAGACCTGACTGTTCGGTCGAGGTCGTCGAAGCCACCGTGATGAAATTCTGCTGCGCGACGGCCACTCCCTGCAAACCCATCAGGGAAATAGCGGTAATCACCGCACCAATCACGCTCCTCCGGCTTAATGCCATGGCAATTCTCCTTTGATGAATGCTGCCGCTTCGAACGAAGCGGGTTCCTTGAAAAAACGGTCAATGGGCGTGTGCTCCATCAACCGTCCATTGCTGATAAACAGAATCTCGTCACCCAGACGGCGCGCCTGACCGAGGTTGTGCGTGGTCATGATGATTTTCGTACCCGAGGCATGAATCGCCTGGATGATGCGTTCGATGTCCTGCGTCGAAGCCGGATCCAGATTGGCAGTCGGCTCATCTAGAAACAGCACATCCGGCCCCAGAGCCCAGGCCCGCGCCAGCGCAAGGCGCTGCTGCTCACCGCCGGACAATACGCGCGCCGGCCGGTCAGCCTGATGCTCCAGCCCCACC
>CANHZX010000057.1 GCA_947465215.1 Betaproteobacteria bacterium
CTGTCGAAAAGCCCAGCGCCAAATTCGAGATGATGTCAGCGTCCATGTTATCTCCACCAGAACAGCGGGAACGGCAGGTCGATGCCGTAAATGAAAATGCCGACAGCTCCAGCGATCAGCACCACAGTCATCAGCAACACTTCGACGACGTTGAACTTCTGACCGGCAGCCGCAGTGACCACCGACAGGCCGAACAGCGCCGGAATGAAGCCAATGTGATCAACACCCCAGCCAAAGAGCACAAAGCCCAAGCTGAGCATGATCATCGGTTTCCAAGCAAACGGCGTAATCTTTTCACCGTTCCCTGATTTAAGCGACATCATCGCCACGATCGCGCCGAGGACCAGCATGATCGCGCCGAGATAGGTCGGGAAATATCCCGGTCCCATGCGGCTGGCAGTGCCCATCGGGTAGTCGGTAGACAACCAGATGGCAAGGGCTCCAAAGCCGACGAACATCATGCCGGCCCAGAAGTCTTCCTGATTCTTGATTTTCAAAATGAACTTCCTCCTGATTTCAAAAACAGATACCGGAACAAACTACACATCCGGTGCGGTGCGCCGCTCACCGCGCTTGACTAATGATCAAAGCGGCAACTGCTGATTAGTTCCTTTTTTTGGTACTAATTTTTGTGCTTGTACGCCGGAAGCGAACTCTACACGAAGGCTTGAAGGGCACAAAGCTTTTTTAGCTCTGAAATTGTGCGCCGCACAACAGGTTTTCAACCGCACATTCCGCGAATTGCACGACTTAGAACTTCATTGCGCAAGCCGCAAAATCGGGGTGCAGTCTAGAAGCCCGCGCTTACGGCCGGCTTACGCCTGACGAGACTCGATTCTGCAGTGGGGCCACGGATGAAAAATACGCTGGAATACGTCATTTGATCCGACTCTACCGCGACAAATGAATGCGCCCTCATGGTGCAAGCGCCCCTTGTTGGAGCGGAATCGAGTGTTCGTCAGACGAACTACTCCATCATCTCCACGCGCTTTGTCTTGATCAACATGGACAATTTGTCGGCCTCGGTTTTGATGAAAGCACCAAACTCCTCCGGTGCGCCACCCACCTTGACCAGCCCCAGCTGATCGAGCCTGGCCTGCACGTCGGGCATTGCCATGATCTGGTTCATGCGCGCATTGAGCTTGTTGATGATCGGCCGCGGTGTTTTCACCTGCACCTGGACACCGAACCAGACGGTGGCTTCCGCATTCTTGATGCCTTCCTCCAGCAACGTCGGCACATTGGGCAACACCGCCTGACGCTGCGGTGCCGCCACCGCAAGAACCTTGACCCTTCCCGACTTGATCTGAGCCTCGGCGCTGACCACGGTGGTATGCATGACATCCACACGTCCGCTCAACACGTCGGTCATCGCCGGTGCCGTGCCTTTATAAGGCACATGGACAATATCCAGACCCGTCGCCGCGCCGAACAGTGCGAGGCCGATGTGCAGGCTGCTGCCGTTACCGGAAGAAGCCCAGGTCAATTTGCCCGGATTGGCCTTGGCATAGTTCACCAGCTCACGTCCGGTATTGGCGGGAAACTTGGGATTGGCGAGGATCAGCAGCGGCGTATAACCCATGAAAAACACCGGCGCGAAATCGCTGATCTGATAGGGCGACTTGCGCCGCATGATCACGTTGTTGACACTGGGACCAGGGTTGGCATGCAGCAGCGTATAACCGTCTGGCGCCGCCTCGGCCGCCATCTGCGCACCGATGGAACCGCCGGCGCCGGCGCGATTGTCGATAACGAACTGCTGCCCGGTCGCCTCCGACATTTTCTGGGCAAAAATACGCGCCGTAATGTCATTGGAAGCGCCGGGCGTAAACGGTACGATCCAGCGCACCGGCTTTGACGGATACGCTGTCACCGCATCCTGCGCCGCCATTGCGGGTTGAACCACCAACGCTGCGGCACCAGCCGCAATCCACCATCCGCGATTGACCTTCATGCCACCTCCTCCTGCTGTTATGTGGTGTTCCGCAATCTTGCCGAAGATGATAGCGAAAACCGGAATAATCTATAAGTATTTGTTTTTTAATAATTAATTAAGCCACCCCGAAGTGCGCTGCTGCTTTATCACCTCATCGACGATCTCCGGCCCGCGACCGACATAGGTGGTCGGGTCGAGCACGGCCCTGACTTCTTCCAGGGTCATCGCTTTTTTGACCTGCGGGTTCTGCAGCAGCGCATCTTCGAAAGATATGCCGTTTTCAATGCCGTGCATGGAGGCCTCATAAACGAGGTCATGAGCGGTCTGCTTGCCGACCTTCTCCGACAGCTCGAACATCACGCGCTCCGACAGCAGGAAGCCACCGAGGCTGTCGAGATTTTTGCGCATATTGTCGACATCGACATGCAGGTCGGACAACACGCCCTTCATGATCGCCAGAATGCCTCCGGTGATCAGACAGGACTCGGGCAGCGCCTTCCACTCGCCGCGCCAGGCCGAGCCGTCGCGCTCATGCTCGATCAGCATGCACTCCATCATATAAGCCACGTTATAACGCACCGCGCGGCTCGCGCCGACAACGGCTTCGCAGCTCGAAGGATTGCGTTTGTGCGGCATCGTTGATGAACCGACCTTGCCGGTACTGAAGGGCTCATACAGCTCGCCAATCTCTGTGTGCTCCAGCGTGATGATTTCATTGGCAATCTTGCCCAGAGTCGCGGTAATCAGCCCGAGAACGTTCACATACTCGGCAAAACGGTCACGCGCCGGCTGCCAGTTGATGTCGGCAACGCCCAGCCCCAGCCGTTTCATCACGCCCTGCTCCAGCACCTTGGCTTTGGGCCCGAAGGACGCCTGGGTGCCGACCGCACCGACCATGCCGCCGACAAACATCCGCGGCTCTAACTGGCGCAGACGCTCGTAATGCCGCCCCATTTCCGAGAGCCAGATCGCCGCCTTGTGACCGAAGGTGATCGGCAGCGCCTGTACGCCGTGCGAGCGCCCGACCATCGGCGTATCGCGATGCTGTTCGCAGAGTTTGACCAGCGCGTTGCCGATGGCCTTCATGTCGCGCAGATACAGCGCATGCGCCTCCTTGATCTGCAGCATCACCGCCGTGTCGAGCACGTCCTGGGTGGTCGGGCCGAAGTGGATGTATTCGCCGTTGTCGCCCTTGCACAGCTTCTGCACAGCCTTCACCGCCGGCACCAGCGGATGTTTGATGCGGCGGATTTCAGCCGCCACAGCCTCAACATCGATTTTCGAGATCTTGCAGTTGGCGGCGATGTCGGCCGCAGCCTCCTTCGGGATGATGCCCAGCTCACCCTGCTCCAGCGCGAATGCCGCTTCGAAGTCGTACCACTTCTGCAAGCGGTTGCGGTCGTTGAATATGTTGCGGAACTCCTCCGTGCTCCAGAGATGCTGGATCAGGATGTCGTCAAATACGCCGGATGCCATGGTTATTCCTTGAATATGCTGCTTGATTAAAACAGATCAGGTGCGCTCGAGGATGTGCAGGCCGCGCACGCGATCGAGCAGATAAAGCAGACCGCGATCATCCACCGTGACATCGTTACTCTGCACACGCTCCGAGCCTTGCGGCACATCGGGCACAAAATAGGCGACCTCCTTCATCGAATGCGGATTGGCGATATCAACGATGCGCAGGCCGTGTGCAAACCATGCCACCGGAATCTCGGTGCCGGTCACCTTTTCGCAAGGCTGATGGCAACCCGTTGCATAGGGCTGCTGCTCCGGAGGAATGTCTTCCAACTGGAAACTCGACACCACGGCGGGATGTTTCTCATCGGTGATGTCGACCATCCACAGGAAAGCCGAGGGATAAGGCGGGCAGTCGGGCAGACGCACGACGTCCTCGTCCGACACCACCAGAAAATCGCGGTTCTTGATCTTGAACGGAATACGCAGCGCAGTATGCGTCGGCCAAGGGAACGGCGGACTCCAGTCGAGACCCGACACGTATTTCGGCTTACTCATGTCATCGATGTCGAGAATGACAAAACCGCCATGCCAGTAGCTGGTGTACAGCCTATTGCCGTGACGCAGCGGGTGGTGGCATTTGTGGGCGGCGCCGCGCCAGGTCGGCTTTTCGCCGCCAGCGATATGCTGCCCCGGCATCCACCAGCGACCGACTTCCTGCGGCTTCGCCGGATCTTTCAGGTCAAGAATCATCACGATATTGCCGAGATAACCATCCATCGTCGGCGAGATGTAGGCGTAGCGGCCGTCAAAATCAAACCGGTGTACGCCACGCGCATATTCCACACCGGACTTGTCATCGGTCTGCCACAGCGTGATCAGCTTCGGCTTGGCCGGGTTGGACACGTCGTATATGCCCAGACCGCCCTGGAAATCGTCCGGCGGCACCTCGCCCTTTGCATTTTTCGCCGAAATCACCTCCCGGTTGGTCAGCATGATGTCTCCGGACACGCGGACCTTGTGCGAGTGCGTGCCGGTGGGCATGTTGATCTCGGACAGGAACTTCGGATGCTTGGGGTCCTTGACGTCGAATATCAGGGTGCCGTGTGGATTGCGCATATTGCCGACATAGGCAATGTTGCGCTCCACCACCACCTGGCCGCCGCCGGCGCAGTCGGTAAAAGACAGCGGCTGCATACCCGCGCTGCAGTTGTGCTGATGACCGTCGCCACCCCCGGCGCGGACATCAACGTAAGCGACTTCGCGGATTCCTTTGGATTTGCTCATTATTGGCGTTTCCTTGTTTTACTGAATCTGGATATTGGCGGCCTTGATGACCTTGCCCCACTTGTCGTACTCGCTGCGGATGAAACTGCCGAATTCCTCCGGCTTGTCGCCCACCGGCACTGTGGCCAGGCTCAGCAGGCGTTCTTTGACTTCGGTATTGGACAAAGACTTGACCAGTTCGCGGTTCAGGCGATCAATAATCGGCTTACCCGTCTTAGCCGGAGCCAACCAGCCGAACCAGCCGATAACCTCGAATCCCGGATAACCGGATTCCGCCACCGTCGGCAGTTCCGGTGCCACCGGTGAACGTTGGGCGCTGGTGATCGCCAGTGCGCGCACCTTGCCGGCCTTGATCTGTGGCGTCGCGGCGAGTGCAATGCTGAACAGCGCCTGCACCTGCCCTGCAACCGTTTCCTGCAACGCAGGACCGCCGCCCTTGTAAGGCACATGCACAAACGATGTGCCTGTCGACAACCTGAACTGCTCCAGCGCGAGATGACCGGAAGTGCCGTTGCCGGCCGAAGCAAAGGAAAAGCCGCCCTGCTTTGCCTTGATCGCCGTCACCAGTTCCTGCACCGATTTCGCCGCGACAGAAGGATGAACCACCAGAATATTGGGCACGGTAACCCCAAGGGTAAGCGGCGCAAAATCCCTGATCGGGTGGTAAGGAACGTTCTGGTAAAGGCTGGGGTTGATAGCCACGCCGGCGGCAACCAGCACGAAAGTGTAGCCATCGGGGTTCGCGCGCGCGGTAGTTTCATACGCGATGCCGCCGTTCGCGCCGGGACGGTTGTCGATGACCACCGTCTGCCCCAGTGCCGTGGTCAGATGCGGGCCGACCAGACGCGCCAGTGTGTCCGCCGGTCCGCCAGGGGGAACGGCAACCAGCATGCGCACGGGCCGGTTTGGATAATCCTGCGCCTGCACGGCACCCGAACAGATCATCCATCCACACAGCGCCGCTGCCATCCCTGAAATCCGCATCACTGAACCCTCCCCCGGGTTGTTTTTATCAGTATTGCCCCTGCATCCTCAGGTTGCCAGCGCGCGATTCTGCGGCATCGCCATGAACGACGTCATCGCATGCCAGAACTTGTGGCGATTAATGCTCAGCGTCGCCGCATGTGCCAGATCAGACACGAACACGAACTGCTTATCCTTGCTTGGCAGTTTAGCGAAAAAATCCAGCAAGTCAGGTTCAGCGGCAATGCCGTCATATTCACCGCGGATAATGCAAACCGGACAGCTGATTTTCAGCGGGTCGATAACCGGCAGGTTGGCGCACATGTCGAGATAAGTACCGTTCGGCACGGTATCGCCCAGCGCCAGCTCCGCATCGGCCAGCGCATCCGCCGCAATCATTTCCGAAGTACCCGGCTTGTCGCGCGTAAACATGCTATGGACGAAGGCGCGATCCACCTTGCGACGCGGATTCGCACGGTATTCATCGACTTTTTCACGGCGCTTGGCCAGCGTGGGTGAGCCGGCGCCGGTATACACCAGTGCCGACACCATCAGGCGTTTGACGCGGCCTGGATTCTGCTGCGCATACAGCGCGGCGCGCAGCGCCCCGGAAGAACCGCCGTACATATAGACGCTGCTTTGACCGGTTTCGCGCTTCACAATTTCCATCGCAGCCGCCAGATCCAGAGCGCCTGAAGCAATACCGGAATGACTGTCGGTGCGATCGGAACGGCCGTAACCCTCATGGTCCACGGTCCAGACGTCGTAACCGAGGCCGGCAAAATGATTCATTAGCGAATAGTCATTACGTCCCGGCACATCGAGATCAAAACTCGAGCGTCCCGAAGCGGAAGATCCGTGGACCAGGAACAGTACCGGCGCATCCTTCGGCAAACCGGCCGCATGTTTGCGGTAGACATACAGCTTTACACCACCTTTTTGCGCCCAGTATTCCGCGCGGTCGATCTGTGCCATGTTCTGCTCCGTTATATTCAGCGAGCAGCGATTATCGCACCGCCGGCATAACCGGCGCAGTGCAGTCCGAATACTGGTCGCCGTGTAAAATCAGAGCATCACCGCCTCCGGAGCTTAAGATGACCGCTAACGCCTCGAAAATGATCCGTCTCGGCGAACTGGCCGCGCGCATTCCCGACGGCGCTGCGCTCGGGCTGGGCGGCGTATTCCTGCATCGCGGCCCCTTTGCGCTGGTACGCGAACTGGTGCGCCAGAACCGCCGCAATCTTGAAATCATCAAACCCTCGCCCGGCTATGATCTGGATCTGCTTTGCCGCTCCGGCGCTGTTGCCAAAGTCCGTGCCGGCATCGTCGCCATGGAAGGCAACTTCGGCCTGGCGCGCTGGTACCGCAAAGCCATCGAGCGCAAGGAAGCGCATCTCGAAGAACACGCCTGAATGACCCTGGTCGCGGGGCTGCGTGCAGCCTCCTTCGGAATTCCCTTCCAGCCGGTCGCCGGTGTGCATGGCAGCGAATTGGCGCGCGTCAACCATTGGCAGACCCTGCGTGACCCTTACGGTTCGGGAACCGATGTCTATGTGATTCCCGCGATCCGGCCGGATATCGCCGTGATTCATGCCGCAGAAATCGATGAACTGGGCAATGCGCGTATCTACGGCTCACCGTTCTGGGATCACCCGCTGACCCGCGCCGCAAAACGCGTGCTGGTCACTGCGGAAAAACTGGTTCCCACCGATCGTCTGCGCGAACAACCGGAACTGACGCTGGTGCCGGGCTTCATGGTTGAAGCGTTTGCGGTCGTGCCGGGCGGCGGCTGGCCCGGCTCGATGCATCCCGATTATGAAATCGACTACCCCGCAGTCGAACGTTATATGGCGGATGCTCCCGGCGTGCTGGAACAGCATCTCTCCGAAGCGCCCGAAGTTGCGGGCCTTGCGGCAAAAGCCCGCAGCTGAATCCTTTGTCGCGCGCTCCGGTCATCCACAGCTTTGCGCCGGTTGCTGACAGCAAGGCGCGGATCCTGATCCTCGGCAGCATGCCCGGCGTTGAATCACTGCGCGCCGGCCGGTATTACGCGCATCCGCGCAACGCCTTCTGGCGCATCATGGGCGATCTCGTCGGCGCGCCTGCGGATTTATCCTATGCGACGCGCACGCTGAAACTGCGGCGTTCGGGTATCGCGCTATGGGACGTACTTGCCGCCTGCGTGCGACCGGGCAGCCTCGATGCGGCCATCGATGAACGTTCAATCATTCCTAACGACCTGGTAGCCTTCCTCGCACAGCACACCAAGATCCGGCATGTGTTTTTCAACGGCGCCACCGCCGAACGCTTATTTCAACGTCACGTAGCACCGGCACTGGAAGCCGGTGTGCTGCAAATGCAGCGCCTGCCATCGACCAGTCCGGCGCACGCCGCGATGTCCTATGCTAAAAAACTGCAGGAATGGCGCGGCATTCAGCGAGTCCTGAAAAATAATTAAATAAAACAATTGACTATGAATAACACCGCCCTGCCGCTCACTTTGTTTAGCGCACTCTGCTTCGGCGCCGGCATGATTACTTCACGCATCGGTCTGCGCCACCTCGACGCACGCTCCGGTGCCGCGGTCAGCATCCCGACGGCGGCACTGTTGTTTGTGATCACAACACCGTTCACCGTTGAACTGTCGGCATTCAATCTTGCAGCGGCGCTGATCTTTGCCGCCGTAGGCCTCATTTATCCAGCCATGGTGACGCTGCTGACCTTCCGCTCCAACGAAGAACTGGGGCCGACCGTCACCAGCGCCATCTCCGGCACCGCACCGCTGTTCGCCATGCTGGCTGCTGCACTGCTGCTGGGCGAACGCGTCCCGCCACAGGCCGCCATCGCTGCAGTAGCCGTCGCGGCCGGCGTTGCACTGCTATCGTGGCAACCCGGCGCAACAAAGAAACACATCGCAGCCGGCAAACTGGTCTGGCCGGTGGCCGGCGCTATCGTACGCGGCATTGCCCAAGCCGGCGCGAAAGCCGGACTGCTGCTTTGGGGCAATCCCTTCGCCGCCAGTGTCATCGGCTATATGGTGTCTTCAGCAGCAGTGGTCGGCGCCGAACAGATGCGCAGTGGCGGAAGGCGCACGCTGAACACGAACGGCCTGCTCTGGTTTGCACTCACCGGAATGATCAACGGCGGCGCCATGGTGCTGATGTATGCGGCATTGGCGCGGGCGCCGGTTTCAACCGTCGCACCGGTGATTGCAGCCTATCCGCTGGTCACCGTGTTAGGCAGCGCGATCTTCCTGCGCAACGAAACACTCAACCGACGCATCATTGGCGGCGCCGTCATCACGGTGACTGCCATTGCCTGGCTGGCCACTTACCGAACCAACTGAAACCTTACGCTCGTTATACTGACCGCATGAAATGGACACCGTTTTCCTTTGTCGTCATCAACCTCGCCCGCCAGATCCGCGCCGGCGAAATCACCTTCAGCGGCGTCAACTCGACGCTACCGATGATCGCCTGCCTGCTGGCGAAACGCGCCTACGATTTTGATTTCACTTACATCAATGTTGCCGGCGGCGTTGAACCTCAACCAGTCACGGTGCCGTTGTCGAGCAGCGATCCGGCCATCGTTCATGGCTCTGCGGCAATTTTTGCCAATCAGGATTTTTATGATCTTTGCGCACGCGGCGGACTCGACCTGGTTTTCCTCGGCTGCGCACAGATCGATGCCGAGGGTCGCACGAATGTATCGGCCATCGGCTCCTGGAAAAACCCGCGGGTGCGGCTGCCCGGCGGTGGTGGTGCAGCCGTGATGTTGCCGACCGCAAAACGCGTCGTGACCTGGCGTGCAGACCACAGCACACGTGCGCTGGTCGACAAACTGGATTTCGTCACCGCTTCCGGCCATATGACCGCGCTGGTGACACCGCTGGCCGTATTCACGCGCGAACCGCAAGAGGGCTCGCGCTTCAGGCTGGAGCACTTCAATCCGTCCACCAGCATCAACCAGATCACCGCACAAACCGGATTCCGCTTCGAACACAGCCAGGCTCAACCTGCACCCCCGCCGACCGAGTTCGAAATCGTCGCATTGCATGATCTGGATCGCGATGGCAGCTTCGCCGCCACCGTCGCGGGCTGAGCATCGCGTGATACGATAACAATCGTTTTTACTGCGCCTTTTACTTCTGCTTTTTACTTCTGATTACCCACCCCCCGATGCTGCCGTTACAAGGTGTACGTGTTGTCGAGTTCTGCCAAGTGCTGGCAGGGCCGTTTGCAGGTTGCCTGCTCGCCGACATGGGCGCCGACGTCATCAAGGTGGAATCGCCTGAAGGCGACCTGATGCGGCAATGGCCGCCGATCCTCGACGGCTACAGCCAGTATTTCGCCTCGGTCAACCGTAACAAGCGATCGGTCGTGCTTGATCTGAAGCAGGAGACTGACAAAGCGGCCGCACGCAAGCTGGCCCTGTCCGCAGACATCCTGCTCGAAAATTTCCGCCCCGGCGTGATGGCCAAATTCGGCCTCGACTACGCATCGCTGTCCAAAGAACATCCAGCACTGGTGTATTGCTCAGTGTCGGCCTTCGGTCAGACCGGCCCGCGCGCCACGGAGGGCGGCTTCGACATGACCGTGCAGGCAATGAGTGGCGTGATGAGTGTCACCGGCGACAAGGACGGACGCCCCGCTAAATGCGGCATCCCGATCGCCGATTTCTCCGCCGGACTGTATGCCGCCTTCAGCGTCACAGCCGCCCTGCATAAGGCCCGCGCCACCGGACAGGGCGATCATCTTGATGTGTCAATGCTCGGCAGCATGCTCGGCATCGCCAACCTGCAGACCAGCGAACTGTTCGGCACCGGCCGCGATCCGGTGCGTCTGGGTTCAGCACATCCGATGAACGCCCCCTACGCCGCATTCTGCTGCCGCGACGGCTACTTTGCGCTCGCGGCGGGCACCAACAAGCTGTGGGAATCCGCCTGCGAGGCCATCGGGAACACCACTCTGCCGCTCGATCCGCGTTTCGCCACGCCGACGCTGCGCGCGCAGCACCAGGACGTGCTGCGTGAACTGCTCGAGGCCGAATTCATCCGCTATGACGCCAACGACCTTCTGGCACGCATGAACGCGCGCGGCGTACCTTGCGCGCCGCTCTACAACTACTCGCAGGTATTGGCCGACCCGCAGGTCAAACACATGGAATGGGTGGAAGACATCAAATTGCCCAATGGAACACCGACCAAAACCGTGGTATCGCCGCAGCGCGTCTCCGGTCAGCGCCTCGGCGTACGCCGGGCACCGCCGGCACTGGGCGCGCATACCGAAGAAATCCTTTCCGAGATAAAGGCACGATCATGAAAAACACCCAGCGCTTCCGCCACTTCGTAGCCGAATTCACCCGCCTGATCGAAAAAAACGGCCATGATGAAAAAGTCATGCACGAGTCCGGCGGCAAACTGCTCGGCAATCTGATCGCGCACGATGACTGGCTGCCCGATGAAACCGCCCAGCCGCATCCTCAGTATTACCAGCAGTACCTGCTGTATTGCGATCCGCTGGAACGTTTTTCAGTCGTCAGCTTCGTCTGGGGGCCGGGCCAGAAAACGCCGGTGCATGACCACACGGTATGGGGTCTTGTCGGCATGATGCGCGGCGCAGAAAATGCCCGGCGTTTCACACACACCAGCCCCGGCCAACCGATGCACATCGGCCCCGTAGAAAAACTGCTGCCAGGCCAGGTCGACCGCGTGTCCCCGACCATCGGCGATATCCATGAAGTCTCCAACGCGCTGAGCGACAAACCGTCGATCAGCATCCACGTTTACGGCGCGAACATCGGCGCGGTCAAACGCCACGTCTTTGATCCCGCAACCGGTATCGACAAGCCCTTTGTCTCGGGTTACTCGAGTCCGCAGATGCCAAACTTCTGGGACCGCTCAGCCGAAGTTCGCGCAAGCATCACGCCGGCCGCATGAAGCCATGAGCGACGAACTGCTGCGCCAGCATGACAATCACGTCACTCGGCTGACACTGAACCGTGCGCAAAAAGCCAATGCACTGTCCGCATCACTGGTGGAAGCGCTACTTGATGCGGTTGAATACGCCGCCACCGATGGCACACGGCTGTTGATCATCGAAGGCGCCGGACCGCACTTCTGCGCCGGCTTCGACTTCAGCGACCTGCAGGCACAAAGCGAAGGTGACCTGGTACTGCGCTTCATCCGCATCGAGACCCTGCTGCAGGTGGTCTATCACGCCCCGTTTGAAACCCTCGCGCTGGCCCATGGTCGCGTCTTCGGTGCCGGCGCCGACCTGGTCGCCAGTTGCAGCCAGCGCATCGCCGCACCCGACACCACTTTCCGCATGCCAGGTCTGCGCTTTGGCGTGGTGCTCGGCACCCGGCGCCTGACATACCGGATCGGCGCCGATCGCACTCGTGAAATCCTCTCGACCTCGCGCAGTTTCGGCAGCAACGAAGCGCTCAACTGCGGATTTCTCACCGGCATTGCGCAACAGGCTGAATGGCCCGCCACCATCGCTGGCGCGAAGACTGCCGCCGAAGCACTGGCCCCTGCCGCCGCCGCCGCGCTGCGCCGGCGCACCATCACCGACAGCCGAGCCGAGGACATGATGGAACTCGCCCGCTCAGTCGGCACGCCCGGCCTGAAAGAACGCATCCGCAAATATCGTGAAACCAGCAAATAGCCTTACAGGAAAACCATGAACCAACTCCCCGCCAGCATGAAAGCCGTCGAAATCTCCGCACCCGGCGGCCCCGAAGTTCTGAAGCCGGTCGAACGCCCCTTGCCGACCATCAAAGCCCATGAGGTGCTGATCAAGGTTAAAGCCACCGGCATCAATGGACCCGACATCATGCAACGCAAGGGTCTGTATCCCGCACCGACCGGCGCCTCCGATTTGCCCGGACTGGAAGTTTCGGGAGAAATCGTCGCCAAAGGTGCGTCGGTCACCCGCTGGTCTGCGGGTGATCTGGTTGTCGCACTGACCAACGGTGGCGGTTACGCCGAATATGTTGCCGTTGATGCCGAACACTGCCTGTCCGTACCTAAAGGCATCAGCCTCCTTGATGCTGCAGGACTGCCGGAAACTTTTTTTACGGTGTGGAGCAATGTCTTCATCGGTGCAGGCCTCAAGGCCGGCGAAACTTTCCTGGTCCATGGCGGCGCCGGCGGCATCGGTACCACCTGCATCCAGCTCGGGAAGGTCTTCGGCGCCAAGGTAATCGCCACGGACAGCCCGGCCGAACGCTGCCAGATCTGCAGCGACCTCGGTGCGGATCGAGTCGTGGATTACCGGACTGAAGATTTTGTCGAAGCCGTGCGCAGTGAAGGCGGCGCCAACGTGATCCTCGACATCGTCGGCGGTGCCAATATCGAGAAAAATTTCAAGGCAGCGAGCCATGACGCGCGCATCATCCAACTCGCATTTGCGGCCGGCTCCAAAGTGGAAATCAACCTGATGCCGGTGATGCTGAAACGGCTGACCTACACTGGCTCGACACTGCGCACCCGTCCTGATGCCTACAAGGCGCGTATCGCCCGCGAGCTGGAAGCACAGGTGTGGCCGAAAATTGGCGAAGGCAAAATTCGTGTGGTGACTCACAAGGCGCTGCCGCTGGCCGAAGCGGCGCAAGCCCATGCACTGATGGAATCCAGCGGGCACACCGGAAAAATCCTGCTGCAGGTATCCTGATTACATTCCCCAGGGTTTGCAGCACGACAAAAGTCGTGCTGCAAAAGGACTTCAGGCTCCGGCTGCTCACGTCATACCCAGCGCAACGGTAATGCGCCAGCTCCGACCCGTGTTTTATCAGTCATGATTGCGGCCTTGTTCTATCGGGTATAGTGATAACAATTTACGGGCGCGTGCAACGCCATCTGAGGGCCTGCACGAGTCGCGGCAGATGCCGGCGGCAACGGAGTCAACCCGCTCCGCGCCTCCCCAATAAACTGTCCAATAAATCACGGTGTTAATGCCATGCACCCGCAAACGGTCTACGCCAAAACCTCAAAAGGCGTTCTCGAGATCAAGAACAAGACGGTCAAGCTTGATCGTGACAGCGGCAACGTCTTTCTTTCGGTCGACGGCAAATCGACCGTTGCCGAACTTGCAGCCAAGTGCAAACTGGACGGGAAGGCCGTTGAAGGCATCCTCAATGAACTGACCAAATCCGGATTCGTCAAAATCTTCTCGACGCCGGCCGAACGTCACGCAGCCGCCAAACCCGCCGGCACCGCTGCACCGGCGCGCCCTGCCGCCCCGCCTCCGGCCGACGAGGAGGAAATGGATCTTGATTTCACCTCTCCCGAAGCCGTAGCCAAAATCAATGCTGAAGCCGAATCGCGCAAGCTGAAGGAAGAAGAAGCCAAAGCCCGCGCCCAGGCCGCCGCCAAAGCCGCACTTGAAGCCAAGGCGCGGCAGCAGGTCGAAGCGCAGGCACGCGCGGCCGCAGAGGCCCGTGCAAAAGCGGAAGCGGAAGCCAAGGTCAAGGCGGATGTAGCCGCTAAAGAAGCCGCCGCCGCCCGCACCAAGGCTGAACTGGAAGCCAAAGCCGCTGCCGGCGAACAAGCCAAGGCAGCTGCCGAAGCGCGGGTCAAAGCCGCTCAGGAAGCCAGCGTCAAAGCCGAAGCCGAATCCAAAGCCCGTGCACTGGCCGAAGCCAGAGCCAAAGCCGAAGCCGTTTCTAAAGCGACTGCGGAAGCCAAGGCCAAAGCCGAAGCTGAAGCGCAGGAAAAAGCCGAGAGCGAAGCCAATGCCCACGCTGCGGCTGAAACCAAAGCCCGGGAAGCCCTAGAAGCGCAGATGAAAGCCATGGGTGAAGCCCTCGCCCGCGCTCAGGACGCAGCCAAACGCGAAGCGGAGGCCCGAATCAAGATGGAGGCGGAGATCAAATCCCGCCTTGAATCCGAACGCAAGGCTGTCGCTGAAGCCGAAGCACGCGCTAAAGCGGCTGAAGCGGCTATCGCTGAAGCACGACAGATGGCCGAAGAGGCGGCGCGTGCGAAGGCCGCCGCCGAAGCCCGCGTGGCCAACCAGGTCGCCGATCCCGAAGCCGTCGCCAAGGCCGAGGCGGCAATGAAAGCCCTAGAAGAAGCGAAGGCACGAGCGCGCTTTGAAGCCGAAGCGCGGATTGCTGCCGAGGCCCGGGCTAAATCAGAAGCCGAAGCACGGCAGCGTGAGGAAGAGCAGCGGAAGATCGCCGATGAGGCGACCAACAAGGCGCGCGCCGAAGCCGACGCCCGCTCGAAAGCCGAGTTGAA
>CANHZX010000058.1 GCA_947465215.1 Betaproteobacteria bacterium
AATGACGCCCGCAAGCCGCTTGCCGAGAAATTCGGCATGACCCATTTTGTCAATCCGAAGGAAGTCGGAGGCGATCTCGTACCTTATCTGGTCAACCTGACCAAGGGCGGCGCCGATTACAGTTTTGAATGTATCGGCAACGTTGACGTTATGCGCCAGGCTCTGGAGTGCTGTCACAAGGGCTGGGGCGTGTCGGTGATTATCGGTGTTGCCGGCGCGGGCCAGGAAATCAAGACCCGGCCGTTCCAGTTGGTGACGGGCCGCGTGTGGAAAGGCACGGCATTTGGCGGCGCCAAGGGCCGGCGTGACGTCCCGAAGATTGTCGACTGGTATATGGACGGCAAGATCAACATCGACGACCTGATCACCCATCAGCTGAAACTGGAGGACATCAATAAGGGATTTGATTTGATGCACTCCGGGGAATCGATCCGCAGCGTTGTGGTGTTTTGACGGAATTTATCCGCATGCCTTCTAACGTGTTTTCCTTTGATAACACTTACGCCCGTGATCTGGAGGGGATGTATGTGCCATGGAAAGCTGCGGAAGTGGCGGAGCCGAAACTGATCAAGCTCAACCATGCTTTGGCAGACGAGCTGGGTTTGGATGCGGAGGCGCTGGATTCCCCGGAAGGCGCACAGATTTTTTCCGGCAAAAAACTCCCCGAAGGCACTGCGACGATCGCCCAAGCCTACGCCGGCCACCAGTTCGGCGGCTTCTCGCCGCAACTCGGTGATGGACGCGCGCTGCTGCTCGGCGAGGTCATCGATAAACACGGCAAACGCCGCGACATCGCCTTTAAAGGTTCGGGCCGCACGCCGTTTTCACGAGGTGGAGACGGCAAGGCTGCCCTCGGCCCGGTGCTGCGTGAATACATCATCGGCGAGGCCATGCATGCACTGGGTATCCCGACCACGCGCGCATTGGCGGCAGTAACCACAGGCGAAACGGTGCGCCGCGAGCGCAATCTGCCGGGCGCTGTGCTGACTCGGGTGGCGGCGAGTCACATCCGCGTCGGCACCTTTGAGTTTGTCACCGCGCGCCGCGAAGACGCGACGCTGCGCAAGCTGGCCGATTATGTGATTGCACGGCATTACCCCGAACTCAAGAGTCAGGTCGATCCTTACCTCGGCCTGCTGCGCGCGGTTTGTGAGCGCCAGGCTGAACTGATCGCGCGCTGGATGAATGTCGGTTTCATTCACGGTGTGATGAACACCGACAATATGACGCTGTCCGGTGAAACCATCGACTATGGCCCCTGCGCGTTCATGGATCACTACAACCCTGCGACGGTGTTCAGTTCGATCGACGAGCAGGGCCGTTATGCCTATGCCAATCAGCCGCCGATCGCCAACTGGAATCTGGCGCGCCTTGCCGAGGCGCTGCTGCCCTTGCTTGCAGCTGAACAAAACGACGATCAGGAACGCGCTGTGCAGAAGGCGATGGAAATCCTTGAGGCTTTCCAGCCCCGGTATGAACACTATTGGCTGCGCGGCATGCGTCTCAAACTGGGGCTGACCCGCGATGAAGCGGAGGATCTTGCGCTCGCACAGGACTTCCTGAAGGGCATGGAGGGGCAGGGCGTGGATTTCACGCAGGCCTTCCGTCGTCTCGCCGATGCCGCAGAAGCGGCTGATGCTTCTCGCGAAGGCTGGCTACGCAAACTCTACGCCGATGATTCGGCGTTAAACGGCTGGTTGCCGCGGTGGCGTGCGCGTATCAATGGCGAAGGGGTTGCACCGGTGCGGCGCGCGCAGGCGATGCGTGCATTGAACCCAGTTTACATTCCGCGCAATGATCGTGTTGAAGAGGCATTGGCGGCTGCGGTTGATCTTGGTGACTACGCACCCTTCGAAAGATTGCTGACGGTATTGCAGCAGCCGTTTGCCGAGAAAATGGAGTTCGCCGCTTATACCGAGCCTGCGACGGCCAGCGAGTCGGCGGGGTATCAGACCTTTTGCGGGACCTGAACGTTAAAAAGCCGGGCCGCGCTCAGTGCGCAGGTTTCGGCACGGCGAAGGGCTCGATATTTTCCGGAACAGTCAGTGTGCGGAAGCTGAATACGTCGGGGTCATCGGTATCCACGGTGACCACCACTCCCTGAACTTCCCGGTCACCGAACACCATCAGACGCGTTGCGTTGTAGATCAACTGCCGGTTTTGATACAGCGGCTTGTCGACGATGAAACGGTGCTTGTCCCCATGGATCAACAGCACCGGCCTGCCGAAGCGGACGCTACGGTCCTTAAGCAGTCGGATGGTATCGGTAAATCCGGAGCGTTGATCTTCGCGACCGTCGAGTTCCCACCACGGATCGGCATGCAGTACGATGACGACAGCCGGTGCTTTTGCCGCTTCGGCTCTGTCGAAGGTTTTGTTGATCCATGCCAGATTGGCGGTATTGCGTTCGGCGTATTCATTGACTGCCGCCTGGTTGCGCTGGAGGTTGTTGTTGCTGCCGACCACGTGAACGGTAGCGAAGTGCACGCCACTGTGCCGCCAGTGCGCGTTTTCGACGAACTGAGTGAACCGAGGATCCGCGCTTTGCCGTTCCAGTGGGACAGGGTTGCGGCCGAGACTGATATTGCCCGGGAAAAAAACGCTGCGCAGGTGTTGCAGGCGTTCAACTGGGTCGGAAGCGGAGCGGTCTGCGGGGCCGATGCGGTGACAGTCCGTCCACTCGTTATCCCCGGGCGTGTAAAACAGTGGCGCTTCAAAGCTGTCGAACAGGCCGCGCATGCGCCGGTACACGTCGTCATCGCAGAATGAAACGCCGTTCTTGATGTCGCCGACGTGGACGGTGAACGTCGGGCCGGCGGCATTGATTCTGGTGATCAGCCGCTCAAAGTGCGGGAAATGGGCCTCGCGGTAGGGCATGTCACCGATTGCGGCAAAGCTGAAGCGCTCTGCAGCAATCGCCGTTGCCGTTGTCAGCAGCAGCGCGGCTGCGCATGCGAGGAAGCGGATATTACTGAATTGCATGGGCGTTTTGCGCTGGGCGGAAGCGTTCGGGGTTCGAGTCCGTACAGTTTAACGGGGTCGCTGCCCGTTTTCGAACTTGGCAATGGCTTGGGCGAGGTCGCGGAATTCTTCACAGTCCGAACGACACAGCCGGGCAAGTTCGTTCAAATGCGAGCGGGCCTTCGCCACATCGCCGCGGATCAGCCAGGCTTCCCCGATGTATTCATGGGCGCCACGGTGATCCGGGTCCAGATCAAGCGCGCGCTGATAGTGAGTGAACGAGCGCTCGAGGTCGCCGCTCTTGCGATTGGCGTAGCCCAGCAGGTTGTGCACATCGGCACTGCGCGGATATTTTTTTGCTGCACTTTCCAGGAGGGTGGTCGCTTGCGGCCAGTTTTCCGCCTTGATCGCCTTGACCCCGTTGTCATAGTCGGCGTCGCGCACTGGAGGGGCTTCCGCAGGCTCGTTGAAGGCGGCGTGTACCGGTATTGGCGGTGTGATGGCCAGAGCCAGCATGATCAGGAGTGTTGAGCGCAGGGTCTGCACGGGGCGTTAACCGGGCCGGATGCGGAATTTATTCAAGTATTTGATTTAATTAAATTATTTTATGCGGCATCAGCATGCAGGCGGACAACTTTGCCGGAGTCTTCCAGCGCCGCGTCCACTTGTGGCTCCCACCGTACGAGTTCCATCCTGCCGTCCATGTGTTCCACGACTGCGGTGCAGCTGTCCACCCAGTCACCGCAGTTGATGTAGGTGACATTCTCGATTTTGCGCAGCGCGGCGGTGTGGATATGGCCGCAGATCACACCGTCAAGCCCGCGATGGGCGGCGGTACGCGCCACTGCGGTTTCGAAATCGCTGATGAAACTTACAGCCTGCAGTACGTTGCGCTTGGCATAGTCGGCCAGCGACCAGTGACCGCTGACGCCGAGTTTGCGGCGCAGCCATGACAGCATGCGGTTGAGGTGGATCAGGAAGGTGTACGAAATGTCGCCGAGCACGGATATCCAGCGGTGCATCGCTGTGACCTGATCATATTCATCCCCGTGGATTACCAGGTATTTCTTGCCGTCCGCAGCGGTGTGAACATGCTCGCGCAGCAGCAGGACATCGCCGAAATTCGAATCCACGTGTTCGCGCAGCAGTTCGTCGTGATTGCCCGGGATGAAGAAAACCTTGGTGTCGTGGCGTGCTTTCTTGAGTACCTTCTGTACCACCGTATTGTGCGCCGCCGGCCAGTGTACCGAACGGTTCATCGCCCAGAAGTCGATGATATCGCCGACCAGGAACAGGTTCTCGCAGTCGTAGTCTTTCAGGAACGCCAGCAGGTGTTCGGCCTGGCAGGCCCTGGTGCCGAGATGGATGTCAGACAGAAAAAGCGTGCGGACTCTATTCATTGGAGTGTATTCGCCGGAAGGGGTTTGCGGCCCATGTAGATGTAATAAGGAACGCGCAGTCCGGGAAGGTAGGGCAGCGCGGCGCTGGATTCTCTGAGGGTTATTGTTTCCGTGAGGGATTGCATGACATCGACATGGTCGCGATCAAGATATACGCCGTCATGGGCAAACCAGTGTCGCCAGAATTCGCAGACGCAGCGGTCAGCGAGGCAGTTGCCGCGGGGTAGGTCAAAGTCGACGACGCCGAGGATGCCGCCGGGCTTCAGCATGGCAACAGCGTTCTCGAGCGCCGGACGCCACTCCGGCATCATCGTCAGAGAGTAGGACAGATACACACGATCCGCAGGCCGTGGCGGCCGGTAATGTGTAGCGTCGGCCTCAATGACGCGAATCCGCGATTCATGCGCCCAGCGTTTGCGCGCCTGTTCCAGCAGCGCGGGACAAAGATCAACCAGTTCAACGGCTTCAAATTGTGCCAGCCGCGAGCCGAAATGCCGGGCGTTGTTGCCGGTGCCGGCGCCGAGTTCGACAATCAGCGCGTTATCCGGCGGTGATAGCAGATCGATCAGCTCGGACCGTCCATGGAGCAGGCGTTCGCGAAAGGCATCGTAGGATTCCGCCTGTGGACGGTAGAAACGTTCCAGTCGGTCGGCGTGATTTTTCCCCGCTGGCGCACCTAGGGCGAGACGCCAAAGTGTTTTGAACTCACCCGCAATCGATGTTTTCATGTTGCCACCTTCAGGGACGAATGTCGGCAATGTGGAAACCGGCGTAGGTATGCACCCGATCCGCCTGCGTCAGGCGGGTTGCGAGTTCCGGGTGGAAGCTCAGTAATTCGCGCAAATTGCGATTGCGGCCCGGGCCCGGAACTGTGAGCGTATCGAGATAGGACGGTTGGGCATGGGCGCTGCGGAAGATGGTGCGCGCGCCCGGCGCGGCGCACTCCAGCAGCGCGGCCCATTCCTCGCGCAGTGCATCCGGCCGGAAAGAGCCCAGCCAGTCCATGTGGTCCAGCAGCACGAATTTCGATATGCGGGGGCGGACGCCCTGCAGCATTTCCGTGACGGTGCAGGTATGGTGGGTGATGCGATCGGCAAGGCCCATTTTCAGCGCGAGAAAGTTGTCCGGTTTCAGGTATTCCGGGCAGCAGTCCCGGGTATAGGCGCCGCGTACATAGACCCGCCAGAAATAATTGCTCCATAACGGCAGGCAGCGGAACACATATTCGATGGCATCGCGCACAAACCCCGGCACGCCCCCGGTGTGCTGTTTGCGTACTTCCTCATGCTGGGGCGCAGGTACGCCGAGCATGCTCATGGTGATCTGCCGCGACAGTGCCCAGTTCATGCTGGGGCCCCACATGCGCGGCGCGATTAGCGAATCGTAGATGTCGCGCTGCTGGTCCAGCGATTTGGCGTCAACCAGGTCATCGACTGCACAGCGCAGCTGAGGCTGCAGATCCACGTATTGACGGAACAGCATGGCAACGCGTCCCGACAGGCTGTGAAAGTAGAAGGTATTGCGCGGATTGCGGCGGTTGAACCACTGTCCGGCGTCATCCCAGAACCGCTGCGCGAAAGGCGAGAGGTCCCGGCGCAGGCTATCGCGGTACATTTCTTCAAATCGGGGGTGACGGCCCTTACCGAACAGGGCGAAAAAATCATCAAATTCGAGGCGCCGGATGCCTGCCAGTTTCAGTTCAAGCAACGCGGTCTGTCGCGGGTTGGCGTCTACGGCGTGGACGCGTCGCGGTCCGGCAAGGGCATAATCGAGCGCATTGCAGCCAGCGCTGGTGATGACCAGAATTGTATCGTCGCTGCTGATGTTCAGGGCCTGGCGGTCCACCGCCGGATCTTCCCAGCAAGTGTTGTAAATCAGCGAACGGGCATACAGCGCGTTGAAAACGCTTTCATTAACACGATTTGTGAGTGTGTTGAGCAAAGGATATGATTGCATTCCGATTTTACGGTTGTAAGGTTAATCAGTATTTATTTCCGCTATGTGACCCTGGGATTGCGTTTACGTGTCAACTGTCACCTCCTCTCCGGCTCAGGCGCGCATGTGCTCTAATTTGCCGAAATGACGATCCAGCTGCTGACTGAACTGCCCTACCGTCCTGACAGTGCCGCATTGTTTGAGGCGGTTGCTGATCGGCCGTGGGCGGTGTTTCTCGACAGCGGGTTGCACTATCCGGGGCAGGCGCGTTACGACATCATCGCTGCCGAGCCGCATGTGCGACTGGTGACGCGCGGCGGTTTGACCGAGGTCCACGGTGAGACCAGCGAACTCTCGCGCGCCGATCCCTTCGAACTGCTGCGTGATCAGTTGGAGATAGATCCTTCCTGCCGCGGTGAGTTGCCATTCTCCGGAGGTGCGATCGGTTATTTCGGTTATGACCTCGCGCGACGTCTGGAGCGTCTGCCGGCTCGCGCACGCGACAGCGAACGCATTCCGGATATGGCCGTCGGCATCTACGACTGGGCGGTGGTGGTCGATCACTCCGAACAGCGTGCCTGGCTGGTCGGGCATGGGCGTGATCCGGATACCGATCGCAAATGGGACGGACTGGTGCAGCTGTTTACCGCGGCATCGCCCGAACGGCAGCGTGCACCTTTCCGCGTCACATCACCGGTGACCTCCAATTTCACGCCCAAGGGTTACGGCCACGCTTTCGACCATATCCTCGATTACATCCGTGCCGGTGACTGTTACCAGGTCAATCTGGCGCAGCGCTTCACCGCGCATGCCAGCGGCGATCCGTGGCTTGCGTATCAGCGGCTGCGGCTTATCAATCCGGCGCCGTACTCGGCTTACCTGAATACGCCCTACGCGCAGATTCTTTCGGCATCACCGGAGCGTTTCCTGCGGGTGGTCAATGGTCAGGTGGAAACCAAGCCGATCAAAGGTACGCGGCCGCGCGCCGGCCACGCGAAGCTCGATGCCGAACGCATCGCCGAGCTGGTGGCGAGCGAGAAGGATCGTGCCGAGAACCTGATGATTGTGGATTTGCTGCGCAACGATTTATCGAAGAACTGCGCCATCGGTTCGGTGAAGGTACCGCGGCTGTTCGAGGTCGAGAGTTTTGCAACGGTGCATCATCTGGTCAGCACGGTGACCGGACGCCTTGCGGAAGGGCGCGACGCCATCGACCTCCTGCGCGGCGCCTTCCCCGGCGGCTCGATCACCGGAGCGCCGAAAACCCGCGCGATGCAGATCATTGAGGAACTGGAGCCGCACCGCCGAGGCGTGTATTGCGGTGCGGTCGGTTACATCGGCTACGACGGCGACATGGATACCAACATCGCTATCCGAACCCTGGTGCATTCGCGCGGCATCGTGCGATTCTGGGCAGGGGGCGGCATCGTTGCCGACTCGCAGCGCGACGCCGAATACCAGGAGACTTTCGACAAGGCGGCGGCACTGCTTAACCTGCTGCAGCAGAGCGCGGAGAGCGCCAGCGGCGGCGCCTGATGCCGGTGGTTTTATGCCATTATCGCGGTTCACAAACTGCGGAGCGTCATGATGGCTGTCCTGGAACTCACCCAAGAAAATTTTGAAGCCACGGTCACCGGCAACAAGATGGTGATCATTGATTTTTGGGCGCCGTGGTGCGGCCCCTGCAAGAGTTTTGCACCGGTTTTCGAGGCGGCATCGGAAAAACATCCGGATGTGGTGTTTGCCAAGGTCAACTCCGACGATGAGCAGGCGCTGTCCGGTCATTTCGGCATTCGCTCGATCCCAACCATCATGCTGTTCCGTGAAGAGATAGTGCTGTTCCAGCAGTCCGGTGCGCTGCCGGCTTCGGGTCTGGACAGTGTTCTGGATCAGGCGAAGGCGCTGGACATGGGCCAGGTTCGCCGCGACATCGCCGAACGTGAACAGCAGTCGCAGCAACAACAGCAGTAAATTCATAACAATATAAAAAATACCGGCGATGCGCACTATGCATCGACGTTCATTCTTGTTCAGGCGGGGGGGTGTTTTATGAGCACACGCGGTTTCTGGATAGATCATTTCCCCGGCAACTTCCTGTGGTCCAACGCCGCACTGGCGTGCAAGGGTATGGCGCCCTACGGCGTAGTGGCAATGGACGAGATTGACCGCGTCGCCGAGAAACTGAAAACGCGGCAGAGCGAACCCGACGCCTGGCAGCAGGAGTGGTGCGCAATGGCGACACAGGTCGAAAAAACGGCTGATGCCGAAGCGGCTCGCGGCCATGACCGCAGTGCAGGGAACTTTTATCTGCGAGCCGGTAACTATTACTACACCGGAGAGCGTTTCATTCCGCCCGGTGACACCAAGGCGGCCGTAGGGCGCAAAGCCTACCGCTGCTTCCGGGAGGGGCTGACGCGCCGGCATCCCGAAATCGAGTTTGTCGAGGTGCCGTACGAAGCAACAACATTACCCGCGCTGTTTATGAAAGCGCCCGGTGTTTCTTTGCGTGCGCCGACCGTGGTGATTTTCAATGGCATGGACAACTGCAAGGAGATGAGCGTCATCTTTGCGGGTCTTGAGTTCGCGAAGCGCGGCATGCACACGCTCGCCATCGACGGGCCGGGGCAGGGTGAGACGCTGCGCTTCCGGGGTATTCACAGCCGTCATGACTACGAGGTGCCGGGCAAGGCGGCTTATGACTATGTCGCACAGCGCGCCGATGTCGATCCTGCGCGTGTTGTCATCATGGGCTACAGCTTTGGCGGTTATTACTCGGCGCGTATTGCAGCATTCGATCAGCGTTACGCCGCCGGCGTGGCGATGACCGCGCTGCACTGGGATCTGGCGGGCTGGCAGCAGCGCATCAAGGAAAAGGCTTTGGCTGAGGGCCACAAAGTGGCGCAATCCAACTTCCAGTTCCAGTGGGTAGTCGGCGCAGCCGACGCCGACGGCGGCATTGAAGTGGCGAAACGCTTCCGCCTGCAGGAAGTTGCACAGCAGATCACCATGCCTTTCCTGGTCACTCATGGTGCGAATGACCGGGTGGTGCCGGCAGAAAACGCGCAGAAGCTGTACGAAGCGCTGGGTTCCCAGCGCAAAACCCTGCGCATATTTACTGCCGAAGACGGCGGTTCCGAACACGCGCATGTCGATAACCGTCAGGTCGGTGTGGATTTTGTTGCCGACTGGATTGCCGATCACCTGCCGGGTTGATCGACGTTCCCGGCAGTTTTCGGGCGGAAAACACGTGGAGAGACGGTAATTTCCCTCTGACAGGGCGGTTGCGGGCGCGGTAAACTGCCTGCTCCTGCTGCGCAGTTCATCCTTTGTTCATCAGAAGTTACCCACTTTTCCGCAGTTTTCCCCATGAAACGCATTGCATACCTCGCCCTCGCGGTCGCGCTGCTGGCTGGCGCTGGATTCACCTGGAAACATTTTTCCCAGTCGCAGTCCGCGCCCGCGGCAAAACCCGGGGCCGGTCCGGCGCGCGCCCTGCCGGTGAAAGCGGCTGCCGTCAGTCGCGGCACTGTGACAGACGGCGTGACGGCGGTCGGCACGTTGCTGGCGAATGAATCGGTGATGATCCGTCCCGAGATCGACGGTCGCATCGAGGCGTTCCATTTTCAGGAAGGGCAACTGGTGCGCAAGGGCGACAAGCTGGTGTCGCTGGATGCGTCGGAAGTCGAAGCGCAGCTGACTTCTGCCGTGGCGGCTGCCAACCTGAACCGCAGCCGGCTCAAGCGATCAGAGGAGCTGCTGGCGAAAAATTTCATTAGTGCGCAGGCCATGGACGAGGTCCGTGAAAATCTGAATCAATCGGTCGCGCGCGAATCCGAGATCAAGGCCAAGCTGGCCAAGAGCACGATCAGGGCGCCGTTTGAGGGTGTGACCGGTCTGCGTCAGGTCAGCCCCGGCGCCTATGCCAAGGCCGGTCAGGATATTGCACGGCTGGAAGGCATCGGCGTGCTGAAACTCGATTTCCGGGTGCCTGAAGCCTATCTGCGACGCATCAAGGTCGGGCAGCCGCTGGTCATCAATGTTGATGCTTATCCCGGGGAGGCCTTCAACGGATCGATTTACGCCATAGAGCCCGCGGTGGATGAGTCGACGCGCACCGTGCTGTTGCGTGCGCGCCTGCCCAATCCCGGTGTGCGTCTGAAGCCGGGGATGTTTGCACGGGTGAATCTGGATCTGGAGCGCCGCGAAAACGCGCTGCTGGTACCCGAGCAGGCCATTGTGCCGCGCGGTGACGGCCGTTTTGTGTACCGTATTGCCGAAGGAAAGGCGCAATTGGTGAAAGTCGAGATGGGCTCGCGGCGTCCGGGTGAAGTTGAAATCCTCAGGGGCCTGGAGGCAGGGGATACCATTGTCGTCGACGGACAGCTGAAGCTGCAGGACGGCGCTGCCGTCAGTGTGCTTGGCGACAAGCCGGCGGCGAACGATAAACCGGCTGCGAAGAAGTAGGAAAGCACAGCGCGATGTTCCTGCCGGAAATCTCCGTCAAGCGTCCCGTGCTGGCCACGGTGATGAGCCTGCTGATCGTGCTGATCGGCATCATCGCGTTTGACCGTCTGACCGTTCGTGAATATCCCAAGATCGATACGCCGGTAGTGTCGGTGCGTACGGTGTACACCGGTGCCAGTCCGCAGGTCATTGAATCGCAGGTGACCCAGCCGCTGGAAGACAGCATCTCCGGCATCGAAGGCGTGAAGACGCTGAAATCGGTCAGCCGCGAGGAGGTCAGCCAGATTACCGTCGAGTTCACCAATGACCGGGATCCCGACCAGGCGGCGAGTGATGTGCGCGACCGCGTATCCCGGGCACGCGACCGGCTGCCTCTGGAGGTCAAGGAGCCGATCATCGCCAAGGTCGAGGCTGATGCGCAGGCCATTATCTGGTTGCGGCTGTATTCCGAGCAGCATGCCGCGCTGGAGATTTCCGATTATGCCGACCGTTATGTCGCTGACCGACTCAAGACACTGCCTGGCGTGGCTTCGGTGATCATCGGCGGCGAGCGGCGCTACGCGATGCGTATCTGGCTGGACCGTGAACGACTCGCTGCTTATGCACTGACGCCGCCGGATGTCGAAGATGCCCTGCGCCGCCAGAATGTTGAAGTTCCTTCCGGGCGCATCGAAAGCACGCAGCGTGAATTCACCGTGCTGTCGGAATCCGATCTGCGTTCGCCTGAGCAGTTCAATCAACTGATCATCCGCGAAGTGAAGGGTTATCCGGTACGGCTGCGCGACGTCGGCCGGGCCGAACTTGGCGCCGCTGATGAACGCAACATTCTGCGCGTCAACGGCAAGCCGGCAGTGGGGCTGGGCATCGTCAAACAGTCAACGGCGAACACGCTGGGTGTTGCGCAGGCGGTAAAAGCCGAGGTGCCGAAAATCGCTGCTGCGCTGCCGCCAGGCATGCAGATCGCGGTGGCCTTTGATACCTCGGTGTTCATCGAAAAATCAATTACCTCGGTTTACAGCGTGATGGCCGAGGCGCTGGTACTGGTGGTGCTGGTGATTTTCTTGTTCCTGCGTTCCATGCGAGCGACGCTGATCCCGTTCGTGACCATCCCGGTATCGCTGATCGGTGCGTTTTTCCTGATCTGGCTGATGGGTTTCTCCATCAACGTGCTGACGCTGCTGGGTATCGTTCTCGCGGTCGGTCTGGTGGTGGATGATGCGATCGTGGTGCTGGAGAATATTCACCGCCATATCGAAGACGGCATGTCGCCGGTCGAGGCATCACTGACCGGCGGCCGTGAAATCGCTTTTGCCGTAGTGGCGATGACGGTGACGCTGGCTGCGGTGTTTGCGCCGCTGGCTTTTGCCACGGGCAATACCGGACGCCTGTTTCTTGAGTTTGCGCTGACAGTGGCGGCGGCGGTGGCGGTTTCGGGCTTTGTGGCGCTGACACTGACACCGATGATGTGCTCGAAACTGCTGCGTCATGAAGCCTCGCATGGCCCCGTCTACAACGCGCTGGAGCGATTCTTTGAAGGCATGGCTGCGGGTTATGAACGCCTGCTGCGACGCAGCCTGGCGCGCCGCGGTGTGGTTGTCGCGCTGTTTGTACTGCTCGCGGCCGGCGGCGGCGCATTGTTTTTGACCATCAAGTCAGAACTGTCTCCGCTGGAAGATCGCGGTTTCTTCCTTGGTGTGATGGTTGCACCCGAAGGAGCCACGAAGGAATATACCGATGACTATGCACGGGCCTGGGAGCGCATTTATGCCGCGGTGCCGGAAATCAGTTCCTATTTTGTGGTGGTCGCGCCGGGACTGGATCGTCCCAATCCGGTGAACTTCGCCTTGTCTTTCGTGCGTCTGACGGACTGGTCGGAGCGAAGCCGTAAAACGCAGGAAGTCACCGCGTCGATTGCGCCGAAGATGTTTGCGACCATGCCGGGCGTGCTGGCCTTCCCGATCAACCCGCCGTCGCTGGGGCAGAATTTCCGTAACCCCCCGGTGCAGTTCGTGGTGCAGGGTAATTCCTATGAAGAGCTCGACCGTTCAGTGACTGCGCTTATGGCCAAGGCGCGCCGCTCCCCCGCCCTGACCAACGTCGACAGTGATTTGAAATTGAACAAGCCGCAACTCTCCGTCGTTATTGATCGCGAGAAGGCGGCGGCGCTGGGCATCCAGGTCGAGGCCATCGGCCGCGCACTCGAAACACTGCTCGGCGGCCGTCAGGTGACGCGTTTCAAACGCGAGGGTAAACAATACGACGTGATCGTCAAACTCGAGGACAAGGATCGGCGGCAGCCGAATGATCTGACCTCGATCTATGTACGCGGCTCTCGCGGCGACATTACGCAATTGTCGAATCTGGTATCGCTGACCGAAACGGTTGCGCCCAAGGAACTCAATCACTTCAACCGTTTGCGCGCCGCAATCATTTCCGCGAACGTGGCGCCTGGCTACACACTCTCGGAAGCACTGGGCACGCTGGATCAGGCGGCGAACGAGGTATTGACGCCGGATTATCAGACGGCGCTGGACGGACAGTCGCGCGAATTCCGTGAATCGGGCAAGCAGCTTTATCTGATCTTCATCCTTGCGTTGGCGTTCATCTATCTGGTGCTGGCAGCGCAATTTGAGAGCTTCCGCGGCCCGCTGGTGATCATGCTGACGGTGCCGTTGGCGATGACCGGCGCACTGCTGGCGATCAAGCTCACCGGCGGCACACTCAATGTCTATAGCCAGATCGGTTTGGTGATGCTGATCGGACTGATCACCAAGAACGGCATCCTGATTGTCGAGTTCGCCAACCAGCTGCGCGACAAGGGGCATGAGAAAGTCGAGGCGCTGGTCGAGGCCTGTGCCTTGCGTCTGCGACCGATCCTCATGACGACGGCGGCGACGGTTCTTGGCGCGGTGCCGCTGGCGATGGCCACCGGTGCCGGTGCCGAATCACGTTCGGCCATCGGTTGGGTGGTAGTCGGCGGCATGACTGTCGGCACGCTGTTTACGCTGTTTGTGATTCCCGTCGCCTATACCTATATTGCCGGCGAACGGCATACGATCGCGGCAAACCGGGGAACACATTGACCCTCAGGTTTTGCCTGCGCGTAATGCGCGACCCAGCCAGCCCGGCACAAACACCTGATCGACGAACCACTTCAGTGCCTTACCGCGGTGCGCGGTACGCCAGGCGAGAAACAGCATCTGGCTGACTTTGGGTTCTTCCGTTTCCTTGATGATGAGTTCCCCGCGGGCGACAGCGGCTTCTGCAAGGAATTGCGGCAGGTAGCCGACGCCGAGCCCCAACGCTTGCGCCTGCAGTTTGATGCCGGCATCGGCGATGGTCAGCGTGTCCTGACCTGACAGCAGGCCGGTGGTGCGTGGCGGCAGGTTGCGCGAGCTGTCGGCGACCACAATGGCGCGGTGATTGACGATGTCGGTGCGCAGCAGCGGTTCCGCGGCACCGGCAAGCGGGTGTGACGGCGACACGGCGAACACCCAATCAATCTCGCCCAGCGGCCGTGTCTGATATCCGCCGCCGGAAGGACCGTCGCCCGATGCGCCGATGGCGAGGTCAGCGCGACCTGACACGAGTGCATCCCAGCAGCCGCCCAATACCTCGTTGCTGAAGCGTAGTCGGGTATCGGCGTTCTGCGTATAAAAATCCTGTGCCAGCCGGAGCATGGCTGCGGCAGGCAGGATGCCGTCGTAGGCAATGCGCAGTTCGGCTTCCCATCCGGTAGCGACGCGTTTGATGCGGGCTTCAAGTTCGCCGGCGGCGCGTAACAGGTGGCGGC
>CANHZX010000059.1 GCA_947465215.1 Betaproteobacteria bacterium
ACCCCATTCGTTGTCGTACCAGGACACGACTTTGACGAAGGTGCTGTCGAGCGCGATGCCGGCTTCGGCGTCAAACACCGAGGTGCAGGTTTCGTCGCGGAAATCGGTCGACACCACTTTTTCTTCGGTGTAACCGAGCACACCCTTCATAGCACCCGTCGATTGCGCTTTCATTTCAGCGCAGATTTCAGCGTAGGTCGCGGGCTTGTTCAGTTCCACCGTCAGGTCGACCACCGATACATCGGAGGTCGGCACACGGAAGGACATTCCGGTGAGTTTCTTGTTCAGTTCCGGAATCACCACGCCGACAGCCTTGGCCGCGCCGGTCGAGGACGGAATGATGTTTTCGAGAATGCCGCGTCCGCCGCGCCAGTCTTTGTTCGACGGGCCATCGACGGTTTTCTGCGTCGCTGTGGCGGCATGCACCGTGGTCATCAGGCCGCGCTTGATACCCCATTTGTCATTCAGCACTTTCGCGACCGGCGCCAGGCAGTTGGTCGTGCACGAAGCGTTGGAGATGATGTCCTGTCCGGCGTAGCTCTTGTCGTTGACGCCGTACACAAACATCGGCGTGTCGTCTTTCGACGGCGCGGACATGATGACTTTTTTCGCGCCAGCGGTGAGGTGTTTGCTCGCCGAGGCCTTGTCGAGGAAGAGACCGGTGGCTTCGATGACGATGTCCGCGCCGATTTCGTTCCATTTCAGTTCGGCGGGGTCTTTCACTGCGGTCAGACGGATCTTCTTGCCGTTGACGATCAGCGTAGTGCCGGAAACCGAGATCTCACCCTTGAATTTGCCGTGCACCGAGTCATGGCGCAGCATGTAAGCAAGGTAATCCGGTTCCAGCAGGTCGTTGATGCCGACCACTTCGATATCGGGAAAATCCTGCACCGCTGCACGAAACACCATCCGACCGATACGCCCAAACCCGTTGATGCCGACCTTGATAGCCATGACGCCCCCAAAAAATCCGTTGATGAAATGAGTTACAGCACGCTGCGTACTGCTGCGGCGACGGCGTCGCCGGTGATGCCAAAGAATTTGTATAGTTCGCCTGCAGGCGCTGATTCGCCGTAACGGTCGATACCGATGACCTTGCCTTCGAGACCGACATATTTGCACCAGTAATCGGTAACGCCCGCTTCGACAGCGACCCGCGGCAAACCGCGCGGTAATACCGACTCACGGTAAGCGGCATCCTGGCTGTCGAACAGCTGGGTGCAGGGCATCGACACCACGCGCACCGCAATGCCTTCAGCGGCCAGCGCCTGTTGTGCAGCCAGCGCCAGCGACACTTCAGAGCCGGTTGCGATGATCACTGCACGCGGCGCACCGGAAGCTTCGGACAGCACATAGGCGCCGCGGGCAATCGCCGCAACCTGTTCGCTGCTGCGGTTCTGGAAGGCCAGATTCTGCCGCGACAACAGCAGGCTGCTCGGTCCGTCATTGCGCTCGATTGCGCTGGCCCAGGCCGCCGCGGTTTCAACCGTGTCGCAGGGCCGCCAGACATGCATATTGGGTAACAGGCGCAGCGTGGCCGCTTGTTCGACCGGCTGGTGGGTCGGACCATCTTCACCAAGGCCGATTGAGTCGTGGGTGAATACGCAGACCACGCGTTGCTTCATCAGCGCCGCCATGCGCAGTGCATTGCGTTCGTAATCCGAGAACACCAGGAAAGTCGCGTGGTACGGGATCAGGCCACCGTGCAGCGCGATGCCGTTGCAGATCGCGGCCATGCCGAATTCGCGTACACCGAAATAAATGTAATTGCCGCCACTGCTGGCGCTGACACCTTTCGAACCCGACCACAGCGTCAGGTTGGAGCCGGCGAGATCCGCCGAACCACCGATCAGTTCCGGCAGCGCCGGCGCAAAACCTTCAATCGCGTTCTGCGAAGCCTTGCGTGTGGCAATGGTTTCCGCCTTCTGCAGGGTCTGCGCTAGGAAGGCATCGCGATGCGCCGGCCATCCCGCAGGCAGTTCGCCGGCCATGCGGCGTTTGAATTCTGCAGCCAGCTCCGGATGTGCGGCCGCGTAGGCAGCAAAACGCTGAGACCAGTCGGTTTCCTGCGCTGCGCCGCTTTCACGGGCATTCCATTCGGCACGTATGGTTTCGGGAATTTCGAAGGGCGCATGCGACCAGCCAATGGCTTCGCGGGTGGCAGCGATTTCTTCGGCGCCCAACGGTGCGCCGTGCGCGCCGCCGGTGTTCTGCTTTTTCGGTGAACCCTTGCCGATCACAGTCTTGCAGCAGATCAGCGTAGGCCGCGTGGTTTCGCGCTGCGCATTGCGGATCGCTTCATCGACGGCATCGGCATCATGGCCGTCCACGCCATAAATGACATTCCAGCCGTAAGCCGCGAAACGCTGCGGGGTGTTATCTGTAAACCATTGTTTAATATTGCCTTTTTCGGAATCAATGGAAATCCCGTTATCGTCGTATAAGGCAATCAGCTTGTTCAGTTTGAGCGTACCGGCCAGCGCGCAGACTTCGTGCGAGATGCCCTCCATCAGGCAGCCGTCGCCGAGGAAAACATAGGTGCGGTGGTCGACAATATTGTGGCCGTCGCGGTTGAAGCTGTCCGCAAGAACGCGCTCGGCGATGGCCATGCCGACAGCGTTGGCGATGCCCTGACCCAGCGGGCCGGTGGTCGTTTCCACACCCGGGGCCAGACCGTGTTCGGGATGGCCGGCAGTCTTGGAGTGCAGCTGACGGAAGTTTTTCAGCTCTTCAATCGGCAGGTCGTAGCCGGTGAGGTGCAAGAGCGCGTAGAGCAGCATCGAACCGTGGCCGTTCGACAATACAAAGCGGTCGCGGTTGGCCCATTGCGGATTGGCAGGGTTGTGGCGCAGGTGGCGGTGCCACAGGGCTTCCGCGATTTCCGCCATGCCCATCGGCATGCCGGGGTGGCCGGAGTTGGCCTGCTGCACAGCGTCCATAGCCAACGCGCGCAGCGCGTTCGCCAACTCGGGTCGGGAACTCATGGCTTGCAATCCTGGTGTGGAATGGCGGGGCGGAAAAGCCCTGATTATAACGGCTGAGCCCATGGCCGCGCGAGGGCGGCAGACGCGGTGCGGCCGAACTGGCCGCACATTTCCTAGTCGTCGTTCTTGCGCGAGGTCTTGATGCCCAAGTGCTTGAGCTTTCGATACAAATGCGTGCGCTCCAGGCCTACGACGTCTGCTACACGGCTGATATTGCCGCCCTCGCGCGCCAGGTGGTACTCAAAATAAATGCGTTCGAAGGCGTCGCGGGCGTCTCGCAGCGGCGCGTCGAGCTGGAGTACCGCCTCGGCGCCAGGCGTCGGCGTCTGCGGCACAGCGCGCTGGGTTTCCTCCAGCGAAATCTGTTCGCCGGCGGCGGTATTGGCCAGCGTCTGCACGACGCTGCGCAGTTCCGACAGGTTGCCCGGCCACTCGTAATTGCGCAGCGCATTGAGCGCAGCGGTGCTGAAATGCCGTGACGGCACCTGCTTCTGCTCGACCATCTCGGAAAGCAGCGCGGCAGCCAGTTCGGGAATGTCGTCGCGCTGATCGCGCAGGCGCGGCAGCTGGATCGTCGTCGCGCCGAGGATCTGGTAGACACGGTCGTCGAATGCACCGGCCGCCACCTGCGCGGCCAGCGGCAGCGTCGCGCAGCACACCACGCGGACGTTGTAGCGCTCAGCCTGAGACAGCAAGACAAACAGGCCGCGCTGTTCGAGCTTGCTGAAATCGGCGACGTCGCGTACCAGCAGCGTGCCGCCTCGCGTCGCCTGCAGCAGATCCAGCGGCGCTTCCACCGTCTGTGCGCCGAGATCCACCACAGTCCACGGCATGCTGGGCGTGTGCAGGATGCGCGCACAGGCTTCGAAAGCGCAGCCGGGTGCGCCCTGGATCAGTACCGCCGAACGGCTCGCCGTAATGCGTTCCAGGCGCTGTTTCAGCTCCTGAACCACAGGTGTGCGGCCAAGCATGCCCAGCGCCGCCGCCTGCGGACGCTGTTCGCCGCGGGTGATCGCCTTGCCGACGGTGGTCAGCAGTTTTTGCAGTGCGATAGGTTTTTCAAGGAAGTCATAGGCGCCGATACGGGTGGCTTCGACCGCGGTGTCGATGGTGCCGTGGCCGGACATCATCACCACCGGCATCGTCAACTGGCCGGTACTCGCCCATTCCTTGAGCAGCGTGATGCCGTCGGTATCCGGCATCCAGATATCGAGCAGCACCAGGTCCGGACGGTTCTGCGTGCGGAAGGCGCGTGCCGCGCCGGCGTTTTCCGCGAGCTGCACGTCATAACCCTCGTCGGAAAGAATTTCCGAGAGCAGTTCGCGGATGCCGATTTCGTCGTCTACTACCAGAATCTGTCGCATGGTCGGTTTCTACAGGTTCATGCCGCGGAGCGTGCACCGGCGTTACTGACTGCCGGAGGCAACACGATGGCAATGCGCGCGCCGTGGGGCGCAACATTGGTGATGGTGACTTCGCCGTTATGCTCTTCGACGATCTTTCGCACAATGGACAGGCCGAGGCCGGTGCCGCGGGGCTTGGTGGTGACGTAGGGCTCGAATGCGCGTTTCATCAGATGTTCGGGAAAACCGGTGCCGTTGTCGGTCACTGAAAACTCGGCCCGGCCGTCGCGCACCGCGGTGGCGATTTCAATGCGTGGCGCTTCAGCCCCGCCCATAGCATCCTGCGCGTTCTGCAGCAGATTGTGGATGACCTGGCGCAGCTGGGTGGCATCACCCTGCACCGCCGGCAGATCACTCGCGAGATTCAGCTTCATGCTGGAACCTAGGGATTCGTACAATGCCAGCACTTCGCGGATCAGGCCGTTCATGTCGAGCACGCGCATCGCCGGTTCCGGCGTACGTGCGTACTGGCTGAAGGCATCGACCATGCGCTTTAATGCGGCCACTTGGTTGACGATAGTCTTGGTGGAGCGTGCGAGGATCTCGGCATCCGCTGTTTCCAGCTTGGGTTCCAGTTTGAGCTGCAGGCGTTCAGCCGAAAGCTGGATCGGCGTCAGCGGATTCTTGATTTCATGGGCCAGTCGTCGCGCCACTTCCGCCCACGCAGCATCACGCTGTGCCTGCAGCAGATGGGTGACGTCGTCGAACACCACGATCAGGCCGGCATTCTCCGCTTCGCCGAAGCGGGTCGCGCGCAGCAGCAGCACCTGTGTGCCGTTCTTCAGTTCGCGTTCGACCTGACGCTGCCATTCTGCTCCCACGGCACCGTCAAACGCCTCGGCCAGCGCCTGGGCCAGCGAAGCAAAAGAAGCTTCGCGATCAGGCCATTCCTTCACGCTGCTGCCGATCAGTGCAGCACTGTCGGCGCCGAGGATCTGCGCGGCGCTGGGGTTTGCCGAGCGCAAGCGCATCGACGCATCAAAAGTCAGTACGCCCGCCGAGAGGTGGGCAAGCACGCTTTCGAGATAGGTTTTGGCATGGGCCAGCTGCGCCTGATTGCGCTCGACGCGTGACTGGGCTTCGGCGAGTTGCAGCGTCATGCTGTTGAAGGACTGGGTGAGCTGGCCCAGTTCATCGCGACTGGCGACTGCAGCCCGGCGACTGAAGTCGCCCTGCGCCACCGCGCGCGTGCCTTCGACCAGCGCGCTCAGCGGCGCCGACAGCCGGTTCGACAGCACGAAGGCCAGGCCGAGCGAAGAAAGCAGCGCCAGCAGCAGCGTCAGTGTCAGCGTGATTGCATAAAGCCGCTTGAGGCCGCGCCGCGACAGCTGCAATTCCTGGTATTCGCGGTAACCGGACTGCACGACTTCGGCGTCATGAGCCAGCTGCGCCGGCACTGCCTGCAGCAGCTGTAACACCCGCGCATCTTCCGTCAGGGACACCACATCCACCGGCGCCAGCACACGGAGATAAAGGCCGCGGTCCGGCACCGACTCAATCGCGCTATACGGTTGCTGCAGGCGGATCTGGCGCATCGCCGCCGGGCTCGGCGATTCCGGCGCGATGCCGCTCAGTTCATTGCCGGTAAAGCCAAGCACCTTGCCGCGAACGGTAAACAGCGCGGCTTCGTCGACGGCCGCCTGCTCGCGCAGGGTATTCAATACCGTCACATGTTCCGATGGGCTACGCGTTGACAGGGTCAGCGCCATCCTTTCGGCCTTGGCGCTCAGTTCTTTCAGGCGGCCGTCGAGATTGCCACGACCGAGGTTAAGGCCGCTTTCGAGCGCGCTGTCGAGCCGGACTTCAAACCAGGATTCAATACTCTGTGACACAAACTGCACCGACACTCCGTAAATCAACGCGCCGGGCAGCACCGCCATCAATCCGAACAGCATCACCAGTCGCAACGTCAGTTTGGCACCGAACACGCCGGCTTTCAGTTTCTGGCGCAGGCTGACCAGTTGATAGGTCACCATCGCAGCCAGCAGTATGGCGATCACCAGATTGACGCCGAGCAGGACCGGGTAATACTCGGAAAACAGTGCGGTATTGGTGCTGACCGAGGCCAGCAGGAACACCGCGGCCACGCCCAGGCCGACGCAGACCAGCAGCAGATAGCGCATCACGGCGCCAAGGCGGGGCAGTCGTGCGGCGGCGGTATTCATGGTGCGACCGTCCAGCGATACCAGTCGGAGCCCAGGCTCCATTCACGCGAACCCAGCGCATTCAGATTGAAGGGGCGCGGCAGCTGCGTGGTGTCGAGCCGCAGACGCAATGCGGCGGTGTAAACCGATCCCTTGCTCAGAGCGCCCGATTCCAGATCTTCGCGCCGGCGCACGCGGCTGAGAAACTGCAGCGCTTCATTGAGCGTGACAAAGTTCTGATAGAAGGCGCCGACACCGATGCGGTATTGCCGGGTCAGTGCGTTATAGGACAAACGGTACTGCTGCTGAAGGGTGACTGACTTTTCGTTGAACCAGTACCAGCGGGACCGCACCATTTCAAATTCAAGCTGGAAGTACAGCGGGATGCCCTTGCTCAAGGCTTCTTCCAGCGGGGCCGACAGCACGATATCGATATCGGCATCCAGCACGTAGGCGTCCTCGACCGGTGAGACAGCAGCGCGGCGCACTTCGATGCCGTGCGGTTGAGCGGCCTGTGCGACCGGAGTGAAAAGCATCAGCGCCAGCAGCAGCCCGGCCAGGCGCGGCACCAGCGCCGTCAGGCGCACGTGGCGCCGTCTTTGCGCTGTCGCGTCAAACTTTTTCCAGAAGGGCGTAGAAAAAACCATCATGCGCGGCGTCAGGAAAAAGTTGACCGTGGCTTTGTCTCAAGCCTTCGGCGGAAAGTGAGACGGCGATTTGCCGGGCATCGGCATGCCGGGCAATAAACTGTTCGACCTGCAGGCCATTTTCTTCACTGAAAACGGAGCACGTCGCATACAGCAATTTACCACCTCTGTTGAGCAACTGCCAAAGCGTGTCAAGAATGCGGGTTTGGCGCTGTCCCATGGCGGCAATGTCGGCGGGCTGGCGCAGCCATTTGATGTCGGGATGACGGCGCACCACGCCGGAGGCCGTGCACGGCACATCGGCAAGGATGCGGTCAAACAGTCCGGCGTTGCTCCAGGCCGCAACATTGCCGGCGTCCGCCTGCAGCAGTTTGGCGTTCAGCGATAACCGGGTCAGGTTTTCAGTAACCCGCTGTAGCCGCTGCGCATCGATATCCGCGGCAGTCAGGTCAATATCGGCCAGTTCCAGCAGATGCGCCGCCTTGCCGCCAGGCGCCGCGCAGGCATCGAGAACACGCATGCCGTCAGCCACGTCCAGCAGTTCGGCCGCCAGCTGGGCGCCGGCGTCCTGCACCGAGACCTGACCTTCGGCAAATCCCGGCAACAGTGAAACCGGCCGCGGCTTTTCGATGACGATGCCCTGACGGCCGACGGCATGCGCGGCAATATCCTGCAGTCGCAGAATTTCCAGGTAATCGTCGCGGGCGATCTTCCTGCGGTTCACCCGCAGCGTGAGCGGCGGCCGGGCATTGCCGGCTTCGAGAATTTCACGCCAGGTTTCAGGATATTCGGCGGCAACACGGTCGATCCACCATTGCGGGTACGAATATCTGCCAAGGTCGGTCGCATTGATTGCCGCATCGAGTTCATCGCGGCGGCGCAGGAAATTGCGCAACACGGCATTGACCAGTCCCTGCGCCTTGGGAAATCCGAGCCGGGCCGCAGCGGGAACCGCGTGATTCACGATCGCATACGAATGCGCCTTGGTATGCATCAGCTGGTACAGCGTGACCTGCAGCAGGTTGCGCACCGGCAGATCGGTCAATGGCCGCGACAGCAGACGATCGATTGCGGCATCAACATAACCGAGATGGCGCAGCGTGCCGTAGGCGACATCCTGCACGGCGCCGCGCTGCTGCGGGCTCAGTGCAGTCTGTTGCCGCCACACGGCGGTGAGTTCGGAATCAAGGCTGCGGCCGTCGAGTACTCGGCCGACGACATGCGCAGCGAGGCACTGGGTGCGTTCCATGTTCAGGGCATCCTGTGCGGTTTAGACATCCAGGCGGTCGCCCGGATGGAGGGTGGCGCCGGCAAGAAACGCTTGCGCGGCGAGACGTTTGCTGCCGGCGCGTTGCAGTTCGTGCAGTCGCAGCGCGCCCTCTCCTGTTGCAACGACAATACCCTGCGCATCCGCCTGCAATACGGTGCCGGGAACGGCAGACGCCGCCGTAACCGCCTCGGCGCGCCACAGTTTCAGCGGCTGGCCCTGCCAGCCGGTATAGGCGCCGGGCATCGGGTTGTAAGCGCGGATAGCGCGGGCCAGTTCCGCAGCGGGCCGGCTCCAGTCGATGCGCGCCTCGGCCTTGGTGATTTTTGCGGCATAGCTGGCCTGTGCCGGATCCTGCGCCAGCGCTGCGGGCTGTTCATTCAGGGCGCGCACGATCAGTTGTGCGCCCAGTGTGGCCAGTTTGTCATGCAGCGTCTGTGCATTGTCATCCCCGGCTATCGGGATCGTCTGCTTCAGCAGCATCCCACCGGTGTCGAGTCCGGCATCCATCTGCATGATGGTGACGCCGGTTTCACTGTCTCCGGCAAGTATGGCGCGCTGGATCGGTGCCGCTCCGCGCCAGCGCGGCAGCAGTGACGCATGGATATTCAGACAGCCCAGACGCGGCAGATCGAGAACCGATTGCGGCAGGATCAGCCCGTAAGCAGCGACAACCATCACGTCGGCGTTCACAGCGGCAAGCTGCGCAATCACCGTGTCATCCTTGAGCGTGACCGGTTGTGCCACCGACAGTCCATTGGCCAAGGCCAGCTGTTTCACCGCCGAGGCCTGCGGTTTGAGCCCGCGACCGGCCGGGCGATCCGGTTGGGTCAGCACCAGCGGTACCTGATGGCCGGCCTGCAACAGCGCGTCCAGAGCGGCGGCGGCGAAAGCCGGCGTTCCTGCAAATAGGATATTCACGTGGTTGGGGTCGCCGGGGTTGGGCCGGCGTTACAGGGCCTGACGCTGCTGCTTGGTCAGCTTGGTCAGTTTTGCGGTGATGCGTTGTTGTTTCAGGCGAGACAGCTTTTCGACGAACACACGGCCGACCAGGTGATCCATTTCATGCTGGATACACACGGCCATCAGTCCGTCTGCTTCGAGTATGCGCTCGCGACCCTGTTCATCCAGCGCTTTGACTGTGACTTTTGCCGCACGGGTGACTTTTTCGTAGATCCCGGGGACCGAAAGACAACCTTCTTCACATTCTTCTTCGCCTTCGGCGCGTATGATTTCTGGGTTGATGAAAACCTGCAACTGATCGTGGGTTTCCGAAATGTCGATCACCAGTACGCGCTGATGCACATTGACTTGTGTTGCGGCTAAACCAATACCCGGCGCCGCATACATGGTTTCAGCCATGTCTTTGATTAATTTGCGTATTTTGTCATCTACCCGGGTAACCGGCGCAGCAACCTGGTGCAGACGCGGATCTGGGTAGTGAAGGATCTGTAGCAAAGCCATGAAAAACTTGCCTATTTAATCAACTAGATGCAGAATTTAAACCAAACTCTCACGTCGGCAGGCGGCTTTCTGCACCCTGCGTCAACGACGCGCACATAAGGTGGGGCTCCACATGCGAAAAGCAATTATATCCCTGATTTTGTTGATAACTCCCGCATGGACTGTGCTTGCCGCTGACGCCCCGGCCCTCAAGGACAACGCCCCTGAACGCTATGTGGTCCAAAAAGGCGACACCTTGTGGAACATTTCCGGCCGCTATTTGAAGGAACCCTGGCGCTGGCCCGAGTTGTGGAAAATGAACCAGGAGCAGATGAAAAATCCGCACTTGATTTTCCCTGGCGACACCCTCGTTCTGGACCGCAGCAGCGGCGAAGCCAAGCTGCAGCTGGTCCAGCTTGAAACAACAAAGCTCGAACCGCGGATTCGCGAGGAACGTTCCTCGCGCAACGCCGTGCCGAGCATTCCGCCTTCCGCCATTGAGCCCTTCCTGTCCAAACCGCTGGTGGTCAGTGCCAATGAACTCGACAGCGCGCCGCGCATCGTCGCAACCTCGGAAAGCCGTGTCACGCTGGGCGCCGGCGACCGCGCCTTCGCGCAGGGCATCACCAAGGACAAGGGCGACCAGTGGCAGATTTTCCGCCGCGGCAGTGCGCTGATTGATCCGGATACCAATGAAGTACTCGGCTACGAAGCGACTTATCTCGGGGAGGCACGGGTCAGCAAACACGGCGAAGTGGCGACCATCGATATCGTCCGCTCGACGCAGGAAATCTACCGCGATGACCGGCTGATTGCGTTGGGCAAACAGGCGCCGGTGTTCGCCTATGTGCCGCACTCGCCGCTGGTGCCGGTCAAGGGCCGCATCATCTCGACTTACGGCAGCCTGCAGGAAACCGGTCCGTTGTCGATTGTCGCGCTGTCGAAAGGCAGTAAGGACGGCCTGCAAGTCGGCGCCGTTCTGGCCATTGAACGCAGCCAGACCACTGCGCGCTACAGCCAGCGCACCGAACCGCTGTTCGGACGCTCGGGCCCCAGCGGTAGCGACGCGCCGCGCGTCTATTACACCGAGCCGCTGCCGCCGCGCGATGTCCTCGTGGGAAAGGGCGACGCCGTGACCCGTAACGATATTGCCAAGCTGCCGGACGACCGTTACGGCATGGTCATGGTGTTCCGCACCTTCGACCGCGCCTCGTTCGCGCTGGTGATGCAGGCCAGCCGTCCGGTCGCGATCAGCGACGTCGTCACCAATCCCTGATTCCTCGGGGCCTTGAGTCTCGCGATTTAACGCCCCGTCACCATGGTGCTGGACCCCGATCTCGAGGCCTGGCTTCGTCTGAGCCTGCTCGAAGGCATCGGTCCGCAATCGCTGCGCAAATTGCTGATCGCCCACGGCTCGCCACGGGATATCCTGTCGGCGAGCGTCCGTGATCTTTCACAGACCGTCCCCGCCAAAATGGCGTCTGCGATCCGAGAAGGCGGCGCATCCAACGAACAACTCGAGGCTGTGGTGCAATGGCTGGCTGATCCCGCCAATCACGTCATCACATTCGCCGATGCTGACTATCCGCGGGCGCTTCTCGAAATTTCCGATCCACCTCCGCTGCTTTACACCAAAGGCCGGCTTGAACTGCTGAACCATCGCGGCTTCGCGATCGTCGGCAGCCGCAATGCCACGGCGCAGGGCGCCAATAATGCAGAGGCCTTCGCTGAGACACTCAGCGACGCCGGGCTCACCATCATCAGCGGCTTGGCGCTGGGTATTGATGCCGCTGCGCATCGCGGCGGTCTTGCGGGGGCCGCATCGACCGTCGCCGTCGTCGGCACCGGACTGGATGTGGTTTATCCGGCACGCAACCGGGAACTGGCGCACCGGATCGCTGCAGAAGGCCTGATCATTTCGGAGTTCGCCTTGGGCACACCAGGCATCGCCGCCAATTTCCCGCGACGCAATCGCCTGATCTGCGGACTATCGCGCGGGGTGCTGGTGGTTGAAGCGGCGGTGTCCAGCGGATCGCTGATCACGGCACGGCTTGCAGCCGAACAGGGTCGCGATGTCTTTGCGATCCCGGGGTCGATCCATTCCCCGCTGGCCAAAGGTTGTCATGCACTGATCAAGCAGGGCGCCAAGCTGGTGGAATCGGCGCAGGATGTGCTGGAAGAACTGGGAGAACTTTCGTCACGATTGCCGCAGGACTCGTCGGTCAATGATCCTGTGGAAGAACATCCGCTGTTGCAGCATCTGGGCTTTGATCCGGTCGACACCGACACCTTGCAGCAACGCAGCGGTCTTGATGCGGCGGCTATTAATAGTGGGCTCACGGATCTTGAATTAACAGGATTAATCGAGTCCTTGCCCGGGGGACGCTGGCAACGCATCCGCTGAACCCGGCTTGCGCTGGCCGGGGATTGTTCTTATCATCGGGCGCTCTTTTCCTCGGCGCAGCCTCATCGCGCTTCTGTATCGCGGCATTAACGTCCGCAAATCAAAAGCTTAGAATGGCCAAAACGCTCATCATCGCGGAAAAACCTTCGGTTGCCGGCGACATCGCCAAGGCGCTTGGCGGCTTTACGCGACATGGCGAATACTTCGAAAGCGACGATTACGTACTGTCGTCCGCGGTCGGCCACCTGCTTGAAATCGCCGCACCGGAAGAGTTCGAAGTCAAACGCGGCAAGTGGTCCTTCGCCAATCTGCCGGTGATTCCGCCGCACTTCGATCTGAACCCGATCGCCAAAAGCGAGCCGAGGCTGAAGGTGCTGGCCAAGCTGCTCAAACGCAAAGACGTTACCGCGCTGATCAACGCCTGTGACGCGGGCCGCGAAGGCGAATTGATTTTCCGTTACATCGCTCAGGCAACAAAAACCAACAAACCGGTATCGCGGCTGTGGCTGCAGTCGATGACCCCAGCAGCAATCCGCGATGGCTTCGCACATCTGCGTACCGATGATGACATGCAGCCGCTGGCCGACGCCGCGCGTAGCCGCAGCGAAGCCGACTGGCTGGTCGGCATCAACGGCACCCGCGCGATGACCGCGTTCAACAGCAAGGGTGGCGGTTTTTATCTGACCACCGTCGGCCGCGTGCAGACGCCGACGCTGATGATCGTAGTTGATCGCGAGCAGAAGATCCGCAAGTTCGTGCCACGTGATTACTGGGAAATCCGTGCGACCTTCGGTGCCAAGGCCGGCGCCTACGAAGGCCGTTGGTTTGATCCAGCGTTCCGGAAAGACGAGAACGACGCCGAGCGCCGCGAAAGCCGGCTGTGGGAACAAGCCAAGGCCGACAAGATCGCCGAAGTCTGCCGCGGCAAAGTTGGCACAGTCACAGAGGAATCGAAACCGTCCTCACAATTGGCGCCGGGGCTGTTTGACCTGACCTCGCTGCAGCGTGAAGCCAACGGCCGTTTCGGTTTTTCGGCAAAGACTACCCTGTCGATCGCCCAGGAACTCTACGAGCGGCACAAGGCGCTGACTTATCCGCGGACGGATTCACGCCACCTGCCCGAAGACTATATCGATACCGTCAAGGCGACGATCGATGCGCTGGCCGAGGACACCGGGTTGCGTCCTCACGCCAAGGAAATCATCAAGAACAAGTGGGTTAAGCCGAACAAGCGGATTTTTGATAATACGAAAATATCCGACCACTTTGCGATCATTCCGACGCCGCAGCCGCCGAAGGCGCTCAACGACGTGCAGCAGAAGATTTACGATCTGGTGGTGCGTCGCTTCATGGCAGTGTTTTTCCCGGCCGCAGAATATCTGGTCACCACACGCATCACCGAAGTTGCGACACACAAATTCAAGACCGAGGGCAAGATCCTGGTCAAGCCGGGCTGGCTGGCGATTTACGGCAAAGATGAACAACAGGAAAGTGCCAATCTGCCGCCGGTCGCCAAAGGTGAACAACCGTTGGCTTCGGCCGTCGATGTGATTTCACTGGCAACACGTCCGCCGGCGCGTTACTCGGAAGCAACACTGCTGACCGCGATGGAAGGCGCCGGCAAACTGATCGACGATGACGAGCTGCGCGAAGCGATGGCGCAGAAAGGTCTCGGTACGCCGGCAACGCGCGCGGCAGTAATCGAGCGCCTGATCGCGGAAAAATATCTGGTGCGCGAAGGCCGCGAACTGATTCCGACGGCCAAGGCCTTCCAGTTGCTGACGCTGCTCAACGGACTGGACGTCAAGGAATTAACACAACCGGAACTCACGGGCGAATGGGAATACAAGCTGCTGCAGATGGAGCGCGGCAAGCTGAAACGGGCGACGTTCATGAAGGAAATCGCCCGCATGACAGAACGCATCGTCAAGACGGCCAAGGAATACAACAACGAAACCATCCCCGGCGATTACTCCACCCTGAAAACACCCTGCCCGAATTGCGGCGGCGTGATCAAGGAGAACTACCGGCGTTTTGCCTGCGACGGCTGCGAATTTTCTATTACGAAAATCCCCGGTGGCCGCCAGTTCGAAATACCCGAAGTGGAACAGCTGCTGCAGGAACGCGAAATCGGCCCGCTGCAGGGTTTCCGCTCAAAGATGGGCCGGCCGTTTGCTGCAATCCTGCGCATC
>CANHZX010000060.1 GCA_947465215.1 Betaproteobacteria bacterium
CGTGGCCAGCTTTCGCCACATCGCGACCGTCAGCGCATTCAGTTTCGGGGGGTTGGACAATGTGACGGTGGCCACATCGGCCTCGCGCGTCACCAGGATTTCGCCGCTCATGGTGTAATTTTAGAGGAATACGCTGCGCACATGCGTCGCGGCAACGAAAAACAGCACGCCGCTGAGCAGACCGACAAACATGTTACGGCGGGACAGCCGATAGGCGATGAACGCGACGACGCATGTCAGCAACCGGTCTGTCAGCGCGGTCTGAGCCATCAGGCCCGACGGCGCGACAATGATGCGCGCAATCAGCCCGGCCACCAGTGCGTAAGCGACGCAAGACACCCATTCAAAAACCGCACTTTTCGGGTTGAGCTTGCCGGAAAGCAGTACGCCGAGACCCCGCCACAGATAGGTCGCGCCGCCACAGGCGAGCATCAGCAGCCAGAGTTCAGCGGTGGCGGACATGCGATCCCTGCCAGGCCCAGGCGATGGTGCCGCCGATAAAGCCGGCACCGAACAGACTCCATGCCGGAGCATAGACATGCAGCACAAGGGCGACTGCCGCGCCACAGACCAGTGCGGCAATCGCGGTGCGCGTACGCGCTTCACCGACCAGCGTGACAAAAAAATACAACGGGGTCAGCAAGGCCAGGCCATAACGTGCCAGCGGCGGCAAGGCGCCGATCAGCAATTGTCCGATCACCGCAAACAGCATGGATGAACCGATGCAAATCGCGGAAAAGCCAAGAAAATAATTCCAGCGCGCGTCGACATCCATTTCTTCGAAGCGGCGCATCGCCACTGCCCAGGTGGTCATCGATACCAGTTGCGCGGCAAACAGGAACTGCCACAACCTTCGAACACGGCTGCCGCCGCGCATCATCGGCATCAGCGTCAGGGTCATCGGCAGGAAACGTGCGGCGCTCAGCGACACCGCAAACACGGTGGCGAAAAAGGCCGCCTCGCGGGCATGCATTTCCATCAGCACCAGCTGACCGGGCAGCGCCCAGATCGCCAGCGTCGCCGACAGTGTCAGCCAGATGGGGTAGCCAGCATCACCCGCCAGCGAGCCGTAACCGAGAAATCCGGCACCGAGCACGGCAGCCGGTACGCCCAAGGCTTCACGCGCACCGGCGCGCAGCGCCTGACCGGATGTCACTGGCGCGGATCGCGCGGCTTGGGCTGGGTCTTGGGCGCGGGTTTGAACACGTCAGAGTCGAGGAATTCGGTCAGCTTCGCCAGCTGTACTGAAGCCTGCTTGCGCACGGCTTCCGTGTCACAACCGTCCCAGGTATAAAAACCCTTGCCGGCCGCGGTACCGGTTTCACCACGTTTGACCATGTTCTGCAGCATCGGGTTGGGCACGCCGTTGTGAAACAGCTCAGGGACGATTGAGGCCTGTGCACCGGCATGGATGCTCAGGCCGCTCAGATCCTTCTGCGCAATCAACCCGTTGATGCACATGCGCGGCGCCAGCATACGGCGTGCAGCATGATCGATGTCTGCGGCGCTCGCCACGCCGGCTTCGATCAGGTAATAGGCTTCATGCAGGATCGCATGCTGCAGGCGGTTGACCAGAAAACCGACGATGGGTTTGTACAGCACCACCGGCTCCTTGCCGGTACGGCGCAGCACCTCGGCGCAAAGATCAACCAGATCAGCCGGCGTATCCGGTCCGGCCATCACTTCGACCACCAGTGCCTGATCGGCCGGCATGAAGTAATGCAGCCCGATAAAACGTTCCGGGTGTTTCAGCGGTTTCGCCAGCACCACCAGATCAAGACCTGAGGTACCGGTCGCAATGATCACATCCGCACCGGGATAAGCCGCTTCCACTTCGAGATAAACCGCCTGCTTGGTTTTGATCTCTTCCGGAACCAGTTCCAGCACCAGATCCGGAGGCGTCTCCGGCAGTTTGGCCACTGCGCGTACGCCGGCGGGCAGGTCTTTCAATTCCGCAGCGCGGCTGCTGCGGATGATGGTGTCAAAGCCTGCTTTGGCGAAGGTACGGGCCACACCCTGTCCCATGACGCCATATCCATAGATCAGAACGGTCTGGATTTTTTTGGTCATTGTTCGGAATTTCCGCAGAAGGTTACCGACGCAGCGCGCAACGCTGCCCGCCGAGCGCTTAGGCTAACGAGTTTGTCTCATGTTGCCAACTGCCGGCAGAGGGCCGAATCCGGTTGACACCTTGTAGCGTACGGTTTAACGTTTTCTCGCGAGATTCAATAGAAAATCAACAGCACCACAACAACACCAATAGCACCGGCCGCCAATCAGGCCGCCGCAAAAACCACACTGGAGGAGTACCTGATGAAACGTATGCTGCTGGCCATTGCCTGTGCCGGCGCGGCTTCGACCGCTGCCGCACAAGGTTTTCCGAACAAGGCGATGACCATTGTCGTACCGAATCCACCGGGCGGCATGAACCAGATCCACGCCCAGCCCTTGTCGGCAATCGTCGAACGCCTGACCAAACAGCCGGCGCCGGTGGTCAACCGCTCCGGCGGCACTGCTGCCGTCGGCACCGCGTTTGTCGCCAACCAGCCGGCTGACGGCCACACGCTGCTGGTGACCACGCCGAACATCTATCTGGTCATTGAGAAAGACAAGCTCTACGGCATCAAGTCGCCGTACTCCCTGGCGCAGATCCAGCCGGTCGCGCTGATGAGCGCCGATCCGCTGATCATGGTGACCCACCCCTCGGTACCGGTGAAAACCGCCAAGGAATTCGCTGCACTGCTGAAAAAGAAAACCGGCGTCTATACCTTCTCGTCGTCCGGCCCCTACGGCATCACCCATGTGCCGTTTGAAATGTTCATCGACACCGTCGGCATCAAGATGCGCCACGTGCCCACCACCGGCGGCGGCCCGGCCATCACCCAGGCATTGGGCGGTCACGTCGACGCCACCGCCAGCGGTGCCGCGGCAATTCATCCGCACGTTGTGTCGGGCAAACTCAAGCCGATCGGCAATACCGGCGCGAAACGCCATCCGTCCTTCCCGGACACGCCAACCTTCCAGGAACAGGGCATCGATGTTGAAGCCTATCTGTGGGTCGGTCTGTTCACCACCGCCGGTCTGCCGGATGCGACACTCAACCAGCTGCGCGAACTGGTACGCAAGGCCGCACATGATCCGACCTTCGTTGAAGCACTGAAAAACGTGCAGGTGATCCCGGATTACCGTGACGTCAACGAGTTCAAGGCTTTCTTCGACGCCGACTACAAACGTATGGCCAAGGCCGTACAGAAAATCGGCAAGATTTAAAAGTAAGTAATTATTTGTTTTTATTGATCTAAAAGCGGCGCTGCGGCGCCGCTTTTTTTACCGGAATCACCAACATGCAAATTAAGCGGATCCAGGCCATCGCCATCAGCCTGCCGATGATCAAGCCGGTGAAGATGTCCTTCGAAGAAGTGCGCAACGCCGAGAATGTACTCGCACGCATCGAAACCAGCGACGGCATCATCGGCTGGGGTGAAGCAGCCTCGGCGCCGACGATGACCGGCGAAACCCCGGGCAGCATGGTCGCCGCGATTCGCTACCTTGCCGACAAACTCGAAGGCCTTCCGGCTGACGACATCGGTGCCGCCATGCATCGCGCCGGACAGTATCTCTATGGCAACAACAGCGCAAAGGCCGCCATTGAAATGGCCTTGTGGGATGCCTTGGGACAGGCCAAAGGCAAACCAGTGTACGAATTGCTCGGCGGCGCCAAACGCCTGCGCGTACCCGCGCTGCGCCTGATCGGCACCGGCAGCACCGAAGGCGACATCGCCGAAACGCAAAAACGGCTGGCCGATGGTTATGTCGCGATCAAGATCAAGGTCGGCGTCGCCTCACCGGAAGCCGATGCCGAACGCGCGCGCGCGATCTGCGCCACAGTCAAAGACGACAAGGTGCTGATCTGCACCGACGCCAACCAGGCCTGGACGCCCGACGAAGCCATCCGCTTCGTGCGCGGTATCGCCGACACACGCATTGAATTTTTTGAACAGCCGGTCGCGGGTCACGATGTCGCCGGTATGGCTCGTGTTGCAGCCGCCAGCCGCGTCAAGATCGGCGTCGATGAAGGCCTGCACAGCATGGATGACCTGCAGCAGCACCACGACATGAAGGCCGCGCAGGGATGCAGTCTTAAAACGATCAAGTTGGGCGGCATGCGCCCGGTCTATAACGCCGCCCTGCTCTGTGAAAAACTCGGCATGCAGGTAAACCTCGCCTGCAAGATCGCCGAAGCCGGCATCGCCAGCGCCGGACTGATGCACCTCGCCGCAGCGATTCCCGCGGTGGACTGGGGCGTCAGCCTGTCCAGCCCCTACCTCGCCGATGACATCGTCGCCGAACCCATTGCACTGGCCGGCGGCTGGCTCAATGTACCGACCGGCCCGGGACTGGGTATCCGCGTCGATGAAGCGAAAGTGCGGCGCTACACCCGCGAAGCCTGACCGCCGCGATCAGGGGTCAGTCCGCGAGGGCTGACTCCAGCACCCGCGCAACGTGAACTGCGTTGCGTTTCGCACCGTCGTGAATCTGGTGCCGACAGCTGGTGCCGTCAGCAACAATCAGAGTGTTCTTTCCGGCCTCGCGGATTTTCGGCAGCAGTGAGGCCTCGGCCATGCGCATCGACACATCATAGTGCCGTGCCTCATACCCGAAACTGCCGGCCATACCGCAGCAGCTCGACTCGATCACTTCGACGTTGAGGTTCGGCACCAAGCCGAGGATTTTTTTGACGGCCGGCATCGCAGCAAAAGCCTTCTGGTGGCAATGCCCGTGCAGCAGCGCCTTGGCCTGCGGCAACGCCTTGAGCTTCAGCTGCAGCCGGCCGGCATCCTGTTCATTGGCGAGAAACTCCTCGAACAAAAAGGCCTGCATCGCCAGCTTTGCCGTGTCCCCGCCCGGCAGCATCGACACGAACTCGTCGCGCAAACCGAACAGGCAGGACGGTTCCAGGCCGATGACCGGCACGCCGCGTTCGACATAAGGCTTCAGCGTATCGATCATGCGTTGTGCTTCGGCGCGCGCTTCATTCACCAGACCGCTGGAAAGGAAAGTTCGGCCGCAGCACAGTGGACGCCCTTCATCCGCCGGGCGCGGCAGATGCACGGTATAACCGGCCGCCTCCAACACGCGGATTGCCGCGCGGGCGTTTTCAGGGTCAAAGTAAGTACTGAAGGTATCGACGAACAGCACAACCTCGCGCCCCTTCGTGGCCGGGTTTGTCGCCGGTGCGACAAAAGCATCACTGCGCCAGGCCGGCAATGTGCGTTTGGATGCAAAACCCAGCAGCGGTTTGGCCAAGCCCTGCAGCAGATTCAGCACCGGCGCCAGCCGTTTGGCCCATGGCGCGTAACGCGGCAGATAGGCGATCAGGCGTTCCTTCAGCGGCAGGCCGTGATGCCTCCGCCAGTGATGCAGGAACTCGATTTTCATTTTCGCCATGTCGATGCCGGTCGGGCATTCGCGCTTGCAGCCCTTGCACGACACGCACAGGTCCATTGCCTCACGCACGGCATTGGATGTCAGCGCGTCCGGACCGAGCTGGCCCGACATCGCCAGACGCAGCGTGTTGGCGCGTCCGCGTGTCAGGTGTTTTTCGTCACGGGTAACGCGGTACGAGGGACACATCGTGCCGGCATCGAACTTTCGGCAATGCCCGTTGTTGTTGCACATCTCGACGGCCTTGTCGAAACCGCCCCACTCTGACCAATCCAGAGCAGGTACCGGCGGCTGCGCCTGATAATCGGGCTTGAAGCGGAACAGGCTACGGTCGTCCTGCTTCGACGGGCGCACGATCTTGCCGGGATTGAGCAGACCCTTGGGATCGAACACATCCTTGATTTCCTCAAAGGCCGCAACCAACTTCGGTCCGAAGAAAGGTGCGATCCATTCCGAACGCACCAGGCCGTCGCCGTGTTCGCCGGAATAGGAGCCCTTGTACTGCTTGACCAGTGCAGCCGCTTCCTCTGCAATCGCGCGCATTTTCTGTGCGCCGTCGCGGCGCATGTCGAGAATGGGGCGCACATGCAGGCAACCCACCGAGGCATGCGCGTACCAGGTGCCCTTGGTACCGTTTTTGTGGAACACCTGCGTCAGGCGGTCGGTGTATTCTGCAAGATGCTCGAGCGGTACCGCACAGTCTTCGATGAAAGACACCGGTTTGCCGTCGCCCTTCATCGACATCATGATGTTCAACCCGGCCTTGCGCACTTCCCAGAATTCGCGCTGCACGGCCGGATCAATCACTTCAACGACACTGCCGGGCAGACCGCGGTCGGCCATCATCTCGACCAGTTCCTTCAGTCTCCGGATCTGTTCATCGCGGTCATCGCCGGCAAACTCGACGAGGAGAATCGCCGCCGGCTCGCCTTTGACGCACTGATCGACGATGGGCCGGAACGCCGGATTGCTGCGCGCCAGATCGATCATCGTGTTGTCTACCAGCTCGACCGCCGCCGGCTTCAGCTTGACGATGTGTTGCGGCGCTTCCATCGACTGGAAAAAGGTCGGGAAATGGCACACGCCCAGTGTTTTGTGTTTCGGCAACGGTGACAGCTTGAGTTCAATGCGCCGTGAAAACGCCAGCGTGCCTTCGGATCCGACCAGCAGGTGCGCCATATTGGCTCCCGCCGGCAGCATCATGTCGAGGTTATAACCACCGACGCGACGGAGTACTTTCGGATAACGCTGCTCGATCTCTTCGGCTTCGCGTCGCGCAATCTGGTTGATGCGGGCAACCAGATCACGGTAGCCCTGGGGTGCATCAAGCTGTTCCAGGTTTTCGGGCAGCGCACCGAAACGGTAGGCGCCGCCGTCCGCCAGCCAGGCATCGATACCCAGCACGTTGTGCACCATATTGCCGTACTGGATCGAGCGCGAGCCGCAGGAGTTGTTGCCGGTCATGCCGCCGATGGTTGCCTGCCCGCTGGTTGAGACGTCCACCGGAAACCACAGCCCATGCGGTTTCAGCCAGGCATTGAGGTGATCGAGCACCAGGCCCGGCTGCACCGTGATCGTTGCGGCGTCCTTGTTGAAAGCGATGATTTCGTTGAGATGCTTGGACACATCCAGCACCAGCGCGGCACCCACGGTCTGACCGCATTGCGAAGTACCGCCGCCGCGCGGCAACACCGGCACACCGGCGTCCAGCGCGATCTGCATCGCAACCAGCGCATCGTCCTCATCCCTGGGCACCACTACGCCGACAGGATCGATCTGGTAAATCGATGCGTCGGTCGAATACCGTCCGCGCGTGGCGGCGTCAAACAGTACGGCGCCGCGCACTTCGCGGCGTAGCTTTTGCGCCAGCGCACTGTGTTCGGGTGACGGGCGGACGAATTGAACCGGTTTGGCGGGTGCGTTCATCGCGCAGCCTCCGCTTTGCGTTTATCGAGAGCTTCCATTACGAGTACCAGTTTGTTGGCCAGATGATCACGCAAAAGCGCCTGCAGCCGAGCGCCATCGCGCCGGGTCAGCGCATCGAGAATTTCACCGTGCTCCTGCACTGCCTTGTCCCAGCGCTCGCGCGACAGGTTGGCGAGGTAGCGCGCGCGCTTCACATGCGCGTTGAGACTACGGTAGGAAGCCGCCAGCGTGGCGTTGCCGGCGCAATCCATGATCCTGCTGTGGATCTGCTGGTTGTATTTGAAGTACTGCGCCAGCTCACCGGCAGCATGGTGCGCAAGCATGTGAAAATGCAGTGCACGGACGTCGGCGATGTCAGCCTCGGTGGCATTGCGGCAGGCAAGGTCGCCGGCCAGCGCTTCCAGAGCGCCAAGCACGACAAACACTTCCTTCATTTTTTCCGGCTTCAGCGGCGCAACGACAGCACCGCGGTTGGGTAGCAGTTCGACCAGCCCTTCGGAGGCGAGAAACTTGATCGCCTCTCGCAGCGGTGTCCGCGACGTGCCTAGCCGTTCGGCCAGCACGCGTTCATTGAGCTTGGTTTCCGGTGCCAGTTCACCCTGCACGATCAGATCGCGCAGCTGGTCGATCACGGTTTCGTGCAGCAGCCGGCGATCGGCCAGCGAGGTCACATTATTGGGGGATGGCTGGGGATTGGACATGCGATAACTCCGTTTGTATGCATAATACCTTTGATCGACTATCACCGCAATTAATAAACATCAATAAAAACAAATATTTATAAATGTCTATGGTATGGACGTCGGTGACGTTGTTAATTTTGCATACAAAAATGGTTGCCGTACCCGAAAGCCGGGATTACCATGCCGGCTCACCCAAGCCTTGGAGTTGACCATGACCTACGCCGCCGGCCGCCATTTCCTGCAAATCCCCGGTCCGAGCACTGTCCCCGAGCGCGTGATGCGCGCCATCGACATGCCGGTGATCGACCATCGCGGCCCGGATTTCGGCCAGCTCGGCAAGGACGTACTCGCCGGCATGAAGCGCATGTTCAAGACCAAAGGTGACGTCGTGATTTACCCGGCATCCGGCACCGGCGCCTGGGAAGCGGCGCTGGTCAACACGCTGTCACCCGGCGACACCGTGCTGATGTACGAATCGGGCCAATTCGCGACCCTTTGGAAAAACCTCGCGCTCCGCCTCGGCCTCAAACCCGAATTCATCGCAGGCGACTGGCGTCATGGCGCCGATCCGGCCGCGATAGAAGCGCGCCTTGCGGCAGATACCGCCCACACCATCAAGGCGGTGTGCGTCGTCCACAACGAAACCTCCACCGGCGCGACCTCCCGCGTGCACGAAGTACGCAAGGCCATCGACCGCGTCAAACATCCGGCGTTGTTCCTGGTCGACACCATCTCCGGCTTGGGCTCGGTCGACTACCGCCATGATGAATGGGGCGCCGACGTCACCGTCGGCGGTTCGCAAAAAGGTTTGATGCTGCCGCCTGGCCTGTCATTCAATGCCATTTCCGCGAAAGCGCTGGCCGCCAGCAAAACCGCCAAGCTGCCGCGCTCCTACTGGTCCTGGGATGAAATGCTCGCGCCGAACAAGAACGGCTATTTCCCATACACCCCGGCGACCAATCTGCTCTACGGCCTGCGGGAAGCGCTGAAAATGCTGCTCGATGAAGAAGGCCTCGATAATGTCTTCGCGCGCCACCAGCGCCATGCCGAAGCCACCCGTCGCGCGGTCAACGCCTGGGGCCTGGAGCTGGTCTGCCAGAACCCGGCTGAATATTCGCCGGTGCTGACCGCGGTGATGATGCCCGCCGGCCACAGCGAAGTCGCCTTCCGCAAAGTCGTGCTCGAGCATTTCAACATGTCGCTCGGCAGCGGCCTCGGCAAAGTCGCCGACAAGGTGTTCCGCATCGGTCATCTCGGTGATTTCAACGATCTCACGCTGATGGGCACGCTCGCCGGCGTCGAGATGGGCCTGGAACTCGCTGGCGTGCCGCACAAAAAAGGCGGCGTCGACGCTGCGATGGCCTATCTCACCAGCGCCAACGCCGCTGCAAAAACTGCCAAAGCGGCCTGAGAAAACCGGCATAGCGTGACCGGACGGCCCGCGATAAAGTAGCGGGCCGTTTGCATTTAAAACATCTAAAAACATTCTGCCCCGGGAGAGAACACCATGAATCGCCGAACGCTGACCGCACTGTTGATGGGTGCCGCGCTGATCGCACCTTTGCCATCCGGTGCGCAGCAATACCCGTCGAAAGCCATCCGCTTCGTCGTGCCCTTTGCACCCGGCGGCGGCACCGACATCATCGGACGCATTGTTGCGCAGGCGCTGAACGATGCGCTAGGACAGCCGGTGGTGGTCGACAACCGCGGCGGCGCCGGCTCCACCCTCGGCACCGAAATCGTCGCCAAATCGCCGGCGGACGGTTACACCATCCTCTTCGGCAACATCAGCCTTGCTTTCAACGCCACGCTGTACACCAAACTGCGCTACGACACGATCCGCGACCTCGCGCCGATTTCGCTGTCAGCCGTACAACCCAACATCCTCGTCATCCATCCCGGCCTGCCGGCGAAAAACCTGAAGGAGTTCATCGAACTCGCACGCGCCAATCCCGGCAAGTACAACTATGCATCCGCGGGCACCGGATCCGGGACGCATCTCGCCGCCGAACTGCTGAAGCTGCAGACCAAAATCGACATCGTCCATGTGCCCTACAAAGGTACCGGCCCGGCACTGACCGATCTGCTCGGCGGCCAGATCAACATGATGGTATCGACCTTCGCTTCGGCGCTGCCCCATGTCAAAAGCGGACGCATGCGCGCACTGGGCGTCACCACCGCCAAACGTTCTCCGGCAACACCCGATGTGCCGACGCTGATCGAAGGCGGCGTTGCCGGCTACGACTACAGCACCTGGTATGGTCTGCTGGCTCCGGCAGGCACACCCAAAGCGATCATCGACAAACTCAACGACACCAACCGCAAGGTGCTGGCGCGCGATGACATCAAACAGAGGCTCGAAAGCCAGGGCGTTGATCCGATCGTCAACACTCCCGCAGAGTTCACGGCTTACGTAAAATCCGAAACCGAAAAATGGGGCAAGGTGGTCAAAGCCACCGGCGCCAAGGCCGAGTAAACTTCACACACACCGACTGGAACCCTGATATGAGTCTGCTCGACCGCATTGGCATCGACATCGGCCGCCGCCTCCCACTAGAAGACGCCATCACCTGGGCGGCGAAACACGGCGTCAGACATATCGACATTCAGCTCGACACGGCTGCGAATGCGATCACCAGCTTTGATGAGGCACGCTGCACCAAAGTCCGTGCGGCGCTCGATCAGCACGGCGTGCATCTTGCGCTGCACACGCTGTCCGCGGTCAATGTCGCTGAATATTCGCCCTATGTCGGCGAAGGTGTCGAAGCCTACCTGCGCAGCTACGTCGACATCTTTTCCAAACTCAACGCGCAATGGATTGTGGTTCATGCCGGCTACCACTTCGGTTCCGACAAGAAGATGCGGATGGATGCGGGCAAGGAACGCCTGAAACGCATCTGCAACCACGCAGAAAAGAAAAAGGCGGTGATCCTGCTGGAAAACCTCAACAAGGAACCGGAAGACGCCGAGGTCCATTATCTCGCCCACACGCTCGAGGAATGGCAGTACTACTGGGATATCGCCTCGCCCGCGTTCAAACTCTCGTTTACTGCAAACCATGCGCATCTGGTCCCGGAAGGCATTGAAGGCTTCGTCAATGCCCTCGACTTTACGCGCGTCGGCGAGGTCCGGCTGGCCGACTGCTTCGCGAACGGTAAGGAACAGCACCTGATTCCGGGAAAGGGTAACCTCGATTTCGGCGCCATGTTCAAGCTTATCGAAAGCAAAGGTTTTTGCGGCACCTACACCAACGCTTTTGCCAAACTCGACGACATGCTGTCCGCTCGCCACTATCTTGTCGACCAGGCACGTGCTGCCGGCGTCACCGTCTGAACACCCATGAGCGAATGCATTCTCACCGCGCGTGACGGCGACATCGTCACCATCACGCTGAACCGGCCGGACAAACTCAACGCGCTCAACCGCGGCATGTGGGAAGGCCTCGGTGAGACCATCCGCCTGCTCTCTGCCAACGACAGCCTGCGCTGCATCGTGTTGCGCGGCGCGGGTGGCAAAGCCTTCGCCGCTGGAGCCGATATCGCGGAATTCGCCACCGAACGCGCCAATGCGCGCCAGGCCAAACATTACGGTGACCTGATCCACGCCACCATGCAGGCTGTCGCGCAATGCCGCCATCCGACTGTCGCGCTGATCGAAGGCGCCTGTGTCGGCGGCGGCCTCGAAATCGCCGCAATGTGCGACATGCGTGTCTGCGGAACCTCCAGCCGTTTCGGCGTACCGATCAACAAACTGGGCCTGACCATGGGCTACGGCGAACTCGCCGGTCTTTTGTCGCTGGTCGGGCGTGCGGTGGCACTGGAAATCCTGCTCGAAGGCCGCGTATTCACCGCCGACGAGGCTTATCGCAAAGGCCTGGTCAATCAGGTGGTCGCCGACGACCAGGTGGAAACCGAGGCCTATGCGCTCGCCCGGCGTATCGCCAACGGCGCACCGCTGGTCGCGCGCTGGCACAAGCAGTTCATCGAACGCCTCACTGTCCGCACCGATATTTCGCCCGAAGAATGGGACATCGGCTTTGCCTGCTTCGACACCGATGATTACCGCACCGGCGTCAAAGCCTTTCTCGACAAAACCAAACCGAAGTTTGAAGGCCGCTGATGCGCCTCTGGCTTGCTTTGCTGCTTGCGCTGGTCAGCAGCAACTGTTTTGCCCAGGCCGACTACGCCCGCGAACAGCGCTGGGCGGACGAGATCACGCCCGCCATCATCGTCGGCGACACCGTACCGCTGACGCTGAAGGACGGACGCAAATTCCTCGGCATCCATGCGCCGAACGCCAAAGCCCGGGCGGGCATTGTCCTCGTCCATGGTCTCGGCATGCATCCCGACTGGAGCGTGGTCCATCCGCTGCGCAGCCAGCTTGCGGAGCAGGATTACGCCACGCTGTCGGTACAGATGCCGGTGATGGGAGCCGGCGTACCCAGCGAACAATATACGCCGCTGTTTCCGGAGGCTGCGGCACGCATCGCCGTCGCGGTGCAATATCTGCGCAACAAGGGCCATGCCAAAATCGTCATCGTTTCCCATAGTTATGGTGCGCGCATGACCAATGTCCTTCTCAATCAGACCGACGCGCCAGCCATCACGGCGTGGGTGTCCATCGGCATCACCGGCGAATACACCAGCCCGGCGACCTTCAAGGCGCCGGTGCTCGACCTCTTTGGCGAAAACGACTTCCCCGGAGTGCTTGAACTCGCCGCCAAACGCGCTTCGGCGATCCGGTCAGTACGCGGCTCGGCGCAGATCCGCGTCGCCGGCGCCGATCATTTTTTCCAGGGCATGGACAACGAACTGGTGCGCAACGTGAAGCTGTTCCTCGACCGTGTCACGCGCTGAACCTGGAGTATTGATGAAACGCCGTCCACTTGCCGCCGTAATTGCAGCCCTGCTGCTCAACCCCGCCGTTGCACATCCGGCGCGGCCGATGATTACCGACGACGCACGCACGGTCGATGCCTACGCCTGTCAGGTCGAATCCTGGGTGCGCACCAACCAGGGCAGCCGCGAATACTGGGCGCTGCCCGCCTGCAACTTCACCGGCAACCTGGAAATGACCCTCGGCGGCTCGCGCACCAGTGATGCCACCGGCAGTGAAACCTCCGACATCATTCTCCAGGGCAAGACCCTGCTGAAGCCGCTGGAGACCAACGGCTACGGCGTTGCCCTTGCCGTCGGTTATGCCGCGCATCCGGCGGCACAGGACCACCGTCTGCTTGGCGATCCGTATTTTTACGTGCCGGTCAGCTTCTCATTCGCCAGCGACCGTGTGGTGCTGCATACCAACGCCGGCGCACGGCATGTCCGCGATGAAAACAAGGCACGCGCCACCTGGGGCCTGGGCTCGGAAACCATGATCACGCCGCGCGTTTACCTGATCGCGGAAACCTTCGGCGAGACCCGCGCTAATGCGTCCTACCAGCTCGGCGTACGGTTCTGGGTTGTTCCCAACCATGTGCAAGTCGATACCACCTACGGCAACCAGTACGGCGACAAACATGACCCGCGCTGGTTTTCAGTGGGCCTGCGCCTGCTGTCCGTGCCGTTCCTCAAATAATTCTGTCGGAAAACCAACGTGGCTCAAGACCGCCAATCCGTCACCCTCACCGGTGGCCGGTTCCAGTGGGACGACCCGCTGCTGATCGAAGCACAGCTCAGCGACGAAGAACGCATGATCCGCGATACGGCACGTCAGTATGCGCAGGAAAAACTCGCGCCGCGCATCCGTGACTGGAACCGCAACGAAACCTTCGACCGCGAAGTGATGCGCGAAATGGGCGCGCTGGGATTTCTCGGTGCGCCGCTGCAGGGTTACGGCTGCTCCGGCATCGGTTATGTCGCCTACGGCCTGATCATGCGTGAACTCGAGCGTGTCGACACCGCCTTCCGTTCAGCCGTCGGCGTGCAGGGCGGTCTGGCGATGACGCCGATCTATGCCTACGGCAGCGAAGAACAGCGCCAAAAGTATTTGCCGAAGATGGTCACCGGAGAGCTGCTCGGCTGCTTCGGCCTGACCGAACCCAACCACGGCTCCGACCCCGGCAGTATGTTGAGCCGCGCGCGCAGCGTCGATGGCGGTTACCGCCTCACCGGCAACAAGATCTGGATCACCCATGCACCCATCGCCGACATCATGGTCGTGTGGGCCAAGGACGACGGCGGCGTGATCCGGGGTTTTATTCTCGAGCGCGGCATGGAAGGACTGTCGACGCGAAAAATAGAAGGCAAATTCTCGGTGCGCGCCTCACC
>CANHZX010000061.1 GCA_947465215.1 Betaproteobacteria bacterium
CATGAACACCTACGGCCGCCTGCCCGTCGCCTTCGAGCGCGGTGAGGGTGTCTGGCTGTGGGACACGCAAGGCAAACGCTACCTGGACGCACTCGCGGGAGTGGCCGTCAACGCGGTCGGCCACAGCCACCCGAAACTGGTCGCAGCGCTGCGCGAACAGATCGGCAAGCTGATCCACACCTCCAACATCTACCAGATCGCGGCCCAGGAAAAACTCGCCGACCGTATTGTTGCGGCCTCCGGCATGGACAAGGTGTTTTTCTGCAATTCCGGCGCGGAAGCCAACGAAGCGGCGATCAAGCTCGCGCGCTACTACGGCCACAAGAAAGGTGTCGAGAATCCCGCTGTGGTGGTGCTTGAAAAATCTTTCCACGGCCGCACCATGGCAACGCTGTCGGCCACCGGCAGTCGCAAAGTTCAAGCCGGCTTCGAGCCGCTGATGACCGGATTCGTCCGTGTGCCGTTCAACGATCTTGAGGCCGTGCGCCGTGTCGCCGATTCCAACCGCAACGTCGTTGCCATACTGGCGGAGCTGGTGCAGGGCGAAGGCGGCGTCAGCGTTTGCGGCGACGGATACCTGAAGGGCCTGCGTGAAATCTGCGACGCCCATGGCTGGCTGCTGATGCTCGATGAAGTACAGACCGGCATGGCGCGTACCGGCAAGATGTTCGCTTTCCAGCATTACGGCGTGATGCCCGATGTGATGTCGCTCGCCAAGGGTCTCGGCGGCGGTGTACCGATCGGCGCCTCTGTCGCCCGCGGCGAAGCTGCGACGCTGTTCCAGCCGGGAAGCCACGGCTCGACTTTCGGCGGCAACCCGCTGGCCTGCACGGCGGCGCTTGCCACCCTCGACATCATCGAATCTGAAGGCCTCTGCAAAAACGCCGACGAAATCGGCGCTCGCATCCGCGCCAACCTGCAACGTGCACTGGCCGAGACGCCGGGTGTCCGGGAAATCCGCGGCAAGGGCATGATGATCGGCATCGAACTCGACCGGCCCTGCGGCGATCTTGTGAAAACCGCACTCGAAGCCGGTCTGCTGATCAATGTCACCGCCGACAACGTCGTGCGTCTGGTGCCTCCGCTGGTGATGTCGGCGTCAGAAGCCGACCAGCTGACCAGCGAACTGGCGCCAATGATCCGTTCATTCCTGATGAAGACTGCCCCGGCGACCGCCTGAATCCACGGCGGGCCCGTCGCGCCGCGAGACACCATGCAACTGCGCCACTATTTACAGTTCAACGATTTCACCGCCGACGAATACGATCACCTGTTCGCACGCGCGCGCTGGATCAAGGAGCGCTTCAAGCGCTACGAACCCTACCTGCCGCTGCACGACCGCACGCTGGCTATGATTTTCGAGAAGAACTCGACGCGCACGCGCGTCTCCTTCGAAGCCGGCATGCTGCAGATGGGCGGTACGGTGATCAATCTCACCTCGAGCCAGACCCAACTGAGCCGCGGCGAGCCGATCGAAGACGTCGCCCGCGTGATCACGCGCATGGTCGACATCGTGATGATCCGCACATTCGAGCAGGAGATCATCGAGCGCTTCGCCGACCACTCGCGGGTGCCGGTGATCAACGGCCTGACCAACGAATACCACCCCTGCCAGATCCTCGCCGACATCTTCACCTTCATCGAGCATCGCGGTTCGATCCGCGGCAAGACCGTGGCGTGGATCGGTGATTCCAACAATGTCTGTAACACCTGGCTGCAGGCAGCTGAAGTGCTCGGCTTCAACGTGCACGTCTCGACGCCGCCGGGGTATGAAGTCGAGCCCGAGCGCGCAGGCCTCTACGGCACCGACCATTACGAAGAGTTCAAGGACCCGATGGACGCCGTCAAAGGCGCCGATCTGGTGACCACCGACGTGTGGACCAGCATGGGTTTTGAAGCCGAGAACGAAGAACGCAAACGCGACTTCGAAGACTGGTGCGTCGATGCCGATATGATGCGCGCTGCGGGCAACAATTCTCTGTTCATGCACTGCCTGCCCGCGCACCGCGGCGAGGAAGTCACCGCTGAAGTCATCGACGGCCCGCACAGCGTGGTGTGGGACGAAGCGGAGAATCGCCTCCACGCGCAAAAAGCGCTGATGGAATATCTACTGCTCGACAAAGTCGAGAACACTTAATTTCTGCAAACCTGAAAATCATGAAAAAGTCCAATAAAATCAACAAGGTAGTTCTCGCTTATTCCGGCGGCCTCGACACCTCCGTCATCCTCAAATGGCTGCAGGACGTCTATGGCTGCGAAGTGATCACCTTCACCGCCGACATCGGTCAGGGTGAAGAAGTCTCCCCGGCGCGCAAAAAAGCGAAGCTGATGGGCGTCAAACAGATCTTCATCGAAGACCTGCGCGAAGAATTCGTGCGCGACTTCGTATTCCCGATGTTCCGCGCCAATGCGGTTTATGAAGGCGAATACCTGCTCGGTACGTCGATTGCGCGTCCGCTGATCGCCAAGCGCATGGTTGAAATCGCCCGCAAGACCGGCGCCGACGCGGTGTCGCATGGCGCGACCGGCAAAGGCAACGATCAGGTGCGCTTCGAACTCGGTGCTTACGCACTGATGCCCGACGTCAAGATTATCGCGCCGTGGCGCGAATGGGACCTGCTGTCGCGAGAGAAGCTGCTCGCGTACGCCGACAAAAACGGCATTCCCGTCGACTACAAAAAACGTAAAGGCGGCGCGCCGTACTCAATGGACGCCAACCTGCTGCACATCTCCTATGAAGGCGGCATCCTTGAAGATCCGTCCTTCGAGCCGGAAGATTCGATGTGGCGCATCACGGTTTCGCCGGAGAAGGCGCCGAACAAACCCGAGTACGTCGAACTGACCTATGCCAAGGGCGACATCGTCGCCATCAACGGCAAGAAAATGTCTGCCGCGCAGGTGCTGACGCAACTCAACAAGCTCGGCGGCAAACACGGCATCGGACGCCTCGACCTCGTCGAGAACCGCTATGTCGGCATGAAGTCCCGCGGCTGCTACGAAACCCCCGGCGGCACCATCATGCTGCGCGCCCACCGCGCGATGGAATCGATCACCCTCGACCGCGAAGTGCTGGCGCTGAAGGATGACCTGATGCCCCGCTACGCGCGCCTGATCTACAACGGCTACTGGTTCAGCCCGGAACGCCTGCTGCTGCAGCAGCTGATCGACGAATCGCAGAAGTGCGTCAACGGCACGGTGAAGGTCAAGCTCTACAAGGGCACGGTCACCACCGTCGGCCGCGCCTCGAAAACCGACTCGCTGTTTGATCCCGCGATCTCCACCTTCGAGGACGACAAGGGCGCCTACGACCAGGCCGACGCCGGCGGCTTCATCAAGCTCAACGCGCTGCGCATGCGCATTGCCGCCAACCTGCGCAAGAAGCGCAAATAAGCCTTTTAAATATCAAGGCCGACAACCTTTTCCGGAGTTCCGCATGTCACAGTTCGACAACGTATCCGTCATCCAAAAAGCCAACGTCTATTTCGACGGCAAGTGCGTCAGCCACACCGTGATTCTCGCCGGTGGCGTGCGTAAATCGGTGGGCGTGATCCTGCCCTCGACCCTGACCTTCAACACCGATGCCCCCGAGCGCATGGAAATCGTCGCCGGCAGCTGCCGCTACAAACTGGCCGGCGCCGCCGACTGGAAAACCGTGAAAGCCGGCGAGAGCTTTGACGTCCCCGGAAAATCCAGTTTCCAGATCGAGCAAACCGAGCCGCTGCACTACGTCTGTCATTTCGGTTAAGCGCGCATGACCACCATTGTCGTGGTGCGCAAGGGTCGCGACATCGCGATCGCTGCCGACACCATGACCAAGTGGGGCTCGGGCAAGGAAACCGCAGACTACGTCGTCAACCACGGCAAGCTGCTGCAGGTTGGTGATACTTGGCTCGGCCTCACCGGCAACGCCACCTTCAAGACCATCCTGCGCGACTATTTCTCGCGCCCGAAGGTGCGTGCGCGCTTTGACACGCCGCTGGAAATCTTCCGCACTTGGCAGGCGCTGCACGTTGCGCTGAAAGCCGACTACCAGCTGATCGCCACCAGCCATGACGATGAACCGCTGGAATCGACGCGTTTTGATGCACTGGTCGCCAACCGTCACGGCATTTTCGGCGTGGTGGCCCACCGCACGGTGCAGGAGTTTTCTCGCTACTACGCCTTCGGCAGCGGCAGCAATTACGCGATGGGCGCCCTGCACGCGCTTTACGGCGATCGCGCCATCACCGCTGAAGCACTGGCACACCGTGCCGTTGAAACGGCAGCCGAATTCGACGATGCAACCGGACTACCGGTCGATTCGCAGAAAATAAGCCAATCCGCTCCGCGCAAACGCGCGCGCTGAGCACTGCACGCCCCGCAGGACGCGGGGCGTATAATCCACACCTGATCCAAGAACAGTGAGGAAGCCATGCCCTCTTTTGACATCGTTTCCGAAGTCAATCAGGTCGAAGTGCATAACGCCGTCGACCAGACCAACAAGGAAGTTTCCACCCGTTTCGATTTCAAGGGCTCCGACGCCCGCGTCGAAATGAACGAGAAGGAAAAAACCCTCACCGTCTTCGCCGATGATGATTTCAAGCTGAGCCAGGTGCGTGACGTGCTCACCGCCAAGCTGGCCAAACGCGGTGTCGATACGCGTTGCCTGAAAATCGGCGACGGCGAAACCATCAGCGGCAACAAGATGAAACAGCCGGTCACGGTGCGTGAAGGCATCGAGCAGGAACTGGCGAAAAAAATCGTCAAGCTGATCAAGGACAGCAAGATGAAAGTCCAGGGCAGCATCCAGGGCGATGTGGTGCGCGTCTCCGGTGCCAAGAAAGACCTGCTGCAGGACGCCATCGCGCTGATCCGCAAATCCATCACCGACTTCCCGCTGCAGTTCAAGAACTTCCGCGACTGACCGCGGCGCTGTGTTGACAGCGCCGGTACTGCCAAGCAGAATCAGGCCGCCTCAAACGGGGACGATGGCAGACTCCCCGCACCCAGACGCCCCGCGTCCAAGTGCTGCCTTCGTGTGATTTCGCCACCGCGAAGGAGACTGTATGGATGCGAGCATTCCAAGCATTACCCCTGAAGAACTGATCCAGGCCCGCAGAGGCACGAACGCGCCATTGCTGATCGATGTACGCCGCGAGGCGGCTTTCCGGTCCGCGAAAGACATGGCCAGCGGTGCACTGCGGCGCGATCCGGCTACTGTGGACAGCTGGGCCGCTGAACTGCCGGCCGCAGCAAGCATTGCGGTGTATTGTGTGCACGGCCACGAGGTCAGCCAGAACGTTGCCAAAGCGCTCTGCGCCCGCGGCTTCAAAGCCACTTTTGTCAAAGACGGGATCGAGGAAGGCCTGCGTGCTGCCGGCCATGCCCTGATGACCAAGCCGGCGGACGCCGCTGTAACACGCTGGATCACCCGCGAGCGCCCGAAGGTCGACCGCATCGTCTGCCCGTGGCTGATCAAACGTTTCATCGACCCCGCCGCCGAGTTTCTTTATGTGCCCACTGCAGAAGTCAAAGCCCAAGCCGCGGCCGCCAGTGCCATTGCTTACGACGTTGCCGATGGCGCGTTCACGCATGACGGCCCCGACTGCAGTTTCGACGCCTTCATCAAGAGCTATCGCCTGAACGATCCCGCCCTGCTGAAACTGGCGGACATCGTACGCGGCGCCGACACCGGGCACCCGGAAATCACGCCGCAGTCCGCAGGACTGGTTGCGCTATCGCTGGGCCTGTCGCGCCTGATTGGCGATGACCATGAACAGTTGCAACAGGGCATGGTGATGTACGATGCGCTCTATCTGTGGTGCAAGGAGGCGCAGGATGAACACCACAGCTGGAACCCTGACCTTTCTCGCTGAACGGCAAGAACAAATCCATGACTGACAAAAACGACGCCGTATCGACTGAAGCCCCCGCCGCGATTTCATTCGCCGATGCCTTCCGCTTCTGGCTCAAGCTCGGCTTCATCAGCTTCGGCGGCCCCGCCGGACAGATTGCGATCATGCATCAGGAGCTGGTCGAGCGCCGGCGCTGGATTTCCGAAGGTCGTTTCCTGCATGCATTGAACTACTGCATGGTGCTGCCCGGCCCGGAAGCGCAGCAACTGGCAACCTATATCGGCTGGCTGATGCACCGCAGCTGGGGCGGCATTGTCGCCGGCGGACTGTTCGTACTGCCGTCGCTGTTCATCCTCATTGCGCTGACCTGGATTTATCTTGTTTTCGGCGACCTGCCCGCCATAGCCGGCATTCTTTACGGCATCAAACCCGCGGTCACTGCGATCGTCGTCTTCGCGGCGATCCGCATCGGCTCACGCGCGCTGAAAAACGGCGTGCTGTGGGCCATTGCGGCAGCCGCCTTTGTCGCGCTGTTCGCGCTGAAGCTGCCCTTCCCGCTGATCGTCATCGGCGCCGGCATCATCGGCTGGATCGGCGGAAGGGTCTCACCCAAGCTGTTCGCTACCGGTGGCGGGCACGGCGCCGGCGGCAAGAGTTACGGCCCCGCGGTGATTGACGATGAAACGCCAACACCGGAACACGCGCGCTTCAACTGGCCGCATTTTTTCAAGGTATTGGCCGCAGGCCTGCTGCTTTGGGGTTCCGGCATCGCGCTGATCATTGCCGTATTTGGCTGGGACAGCACGCTGGCGCAGATGGGCTGGTTTTTCACCAAGGCAGCGCTGCTAACCTTCGGCGGCGCCTATGCGGTGCTACCCTATGTTTATCAGGCCGCTGTGGAGCACTATCAGTGGGTCACGCCGCTACAGATGATCGACGGACTCGCGCTGGGCGAAACCACGCCGGGACCGCTGATCATGATTGTGGCTTTTGTCGGATTCGTCGGCGGCTGGACCACGCAGTTCCTCGGCGGCGACCATATGTTTGCCGCTGCCGCGCTGGCCGCGACGGTGGCGACCTACTTCACCTTCCTGCCGAGTTTCATCTTCATCCTGCTCGGCGGTCCGCTGGTCGAAACCACGCACGGCGAACTGCACTTCACCGCGCCGCTGACCGGCATTACTGCCGCTGTCGTCGGCGTGATCCTCAATCTTGCGGTGTTTTTTGCGTACCACGTCATGTGGCCGGACGGCCTGGCCGGCCGCTTTGACTGGCCATCGGCGGTGATCGGCGTTGCCGCCTTCCTCGCACTGTGGCGTTACAAGATCGGCATCATGCCGGTGATCGGCGCCTGCGCACTGGCCGGCGGCCTGTGGACGCTGCTGACCTGAGGTCCCGCAACAACATCAGGACGCGAGTCCGCTGATCCAACGGTCGTAGATACGGTCAGCGACCGCGTTCAGCGCGCGCACTTTTTCGTCGATGCCAGCCTCCATTTCCGTCGGGGTCTGCACCGACGGCACGCGCCCGGCGAGGGCTTCCACTTCCTTCGCCCAATCACGGCACCAGGTACGGATCAGTTCCGGTGTCATCTCGACATGGCACTGCATGCCGAAGTGTTTGCCCATTGCATAGGCCTGATTGCCGCACCAGGGGCTCTGCATCAGCCGCACAGCGCCTTCGGGGACAGCAAAGGTCTCGCCATGCCAGTGGAAAGACTGGAACTCACTGAGGCCGTCGCCGAACCAACGTCGTGCCTCGGGGACGTCGAGGACCTGCACCGCGCCCCAGCCGATCTCCTTCACGGGATTGCGGGTCACCGGCGCACCTAGGGCCTTGGCGATCAGCTGCCCGCCCAGACAATGACCCAGCACCGGCACATCGCGCGCCACTGCATCACGGATCAGGCTGCACACCGGAGCAATCCACGGCAGGTCATCGTTGACGCTCATCGGTCCGCCCATGAAACACAGGCCGGCATACGCCGAAGCATCAGCAGGCACGGCTTCGCCGGCATCGATTTTGATCATCCGGAACGGCAGATTCCGGCGCTCCAGGTACGTGGCAAAATAGGCCGGACCTTCAGTCGGGGTATGGCGAAATATGGCGATCGGTTTCATGCACTCTCCAGCAAAGCGGCCCCTGAATCTTAAAGCCTTGTGGCTCGCTGCAATGCTGCTCCTTGCAAGCACGGCGCATGCCAATGACATCAGCATAGCGGCGCTGTTCACCGGCAAAGCCGTATTGGTGATCAACGGTGGTGCGCCGCGCACTGTTTCGGTGGGCCAGAGCACCCCGGAAGGCATCCGCCTGATCAGCGCCGACAGCAGCAGCGCGGTGATCGAATTCCAGGGCAAACGTCAGACACTGACGCCCGGCGGCAGCGGCCGCTTCGGCGGCGGCGCACCCGCCGGCACCACCAGCGGTTCGGTCACACTCAGCCCCGATGATCGCGGCCACTACGTCACCATGGGCCAGATCAACGGCGGCACGATCCAGTTGCTGGTCGATACCGGCGCCACGGTGATTGCCATCCCCAGCGCCGACGCACGACGGCTCGGCATCAACTACCTCAACGGCCAGCGCGGTTTCACCGAAACCGCCAATGGAAAAGCCGCCGCCTACCGCATCACCCTCGACACGGTGAAAGTCGGCGACATCATGCTCTACAACGTCGAAGCCGTCGTGCTGGAAGGCGATGGACTGAAGATTGCGCTGCTGGGGATGAGTTTCCTGAACCGCACGGAGATGAAGCGCGATGGGCAGGCTCTGACGTTGGTGAAGCGGTTTTAAGTTGCGCTAGAAAAAATAAGCTGACAAGAACCAGGAGCAATTTACTTTTCGGCGCACTGTTTACTGCAGTAACCCCGCCCGACCAGCCTTACTTCTTGCTCTCCGGCAAACCACCCACCATTGCCAGCAAACGCCCGAACTTGCTGCGCTTGGTATCGAGATACTTGCGGTTGGCATCAAGCGGTGGCACTTCAACCACCACCAGCTCCACAATCGTCAGGCCGTAATCCTGCAATGCGGCGACCTTGTCGGGATTGCGGTCATCAGCCCCACCTGGTGTGCGCCGTTACTGCTCCGCCTTTTTGCAGGCCACCGGCCAAGCCAGCCGGGCTGCCGGATCGGAAAGTTGACCATCCCGTGTCGAGGCCGCCACGGGCAAACGTTTGTCGATGCCGTCTTGGGGTAGGTTGCTGCGGGCCTTGTCCATCGAGATGCCTTGGATAAACAGGATCATCATGTCCACGTGCAACGATTCGCGCGCCTTGACCAGGTTACGGCCACGGCCCATCACCTCGTACTCCTCATGCTCACTGATAAAGGTGCTCATGTGCAGATGTGGCAATGTGCCGCCGAACTTGCGGGAATAGGTGCCGGTGTCCCCGCCCAGCGCAACCACTTGGCCGGGGCTGACGCGGTCGCCGATATCCAGCGCCGGGCGCTCCTTCAGATGCTGGTATTTCGAGAAGGTCCAGAACGGCAGACCCGTGTCCTCCGGCGAATGACGCAGCCAGAGGAAGATGCCCTCCATCTGCGCCCCGTCACCGGACTCGGGACCTTTCGCGACAACCTGCCCGCCGGCCACGGCGATCAGCGGATGGCCGACTTCGAAGCCGATATCCACACCGCCATGCTTGCCCCCGTGGATGGCGGGATCCCGCCGGTTGCCGCCGCCATCGGTGGTGGCGGCGAAGGCGGAAGTAATTTTCGGGCATTGATAGCCGACCGGGAACACCGGCTGCAACCCAGTTTCCTGAATCCAGCTCCGATTTGATTCCCCGCCACGTTCGCGCACCTCACCCCGTTGCGCGTAAGCACGTTCGGAAAGCATGGTCACAAGAAACAGTATCGAAATGATTGTTGTGCAGATGAATTTGTTCACGTTCAATCTAATCGACAACCTTCCCTTCTATTTCTTCTCAGGAGCCCCACCCACCATCGCCAGCAAATGCCCGAACTTGCTGCGCTTGGTATCGAGGTACTTGCGGTTAGCATCACGCGGTGGCACTTCCACCGCCACCCGCTCCACCACCGTCAGGCCGTAATCCTGCAATGCGGCGACCTTTTCGGGATTGTTGGTCATCAGGCGAACCTGATGCGCGCCGAGGTCTGAAAGAATCTGTGCGCCGGCGCGGTAGTCGCGCATGTCGGCGGCAAAACCCAACGCATGGTTAGCCTCGACGGTGTCCTGGCCCTGGTCCTGCAGCGCATAGGCGCGGATCTTATTGAGCAGGCCGATGCCGCGGCCTTCGTCGAACATATAGACCAGCACGCCGCGGCCGGCTTCTTCGATCTTGTGCATCGCGGCTTCGAGCTGCTCGCCACAGTCGCAGCGCTCGGAGCCGAACACGTCGCCGGTCAGGCACTGTGAATGCAGACGCACCAGCACCGGTTCATCGGGCTTGATCTCTCCCTTCACCAGCGCGACGAACAGTTCCGATTCGAGGTTGTCGGCGTAAACAATCATCTTGAACGTGCCGGCCTTGCTGGTCGGCAACACGGTCTCGGCCTTGCGGCGAATTTCACGCTCGTTCTCGCGATAGGCGACAAGGTCACTGATCTTCAGTATGTGGATGCCGTGTTTTTGGGCGAAGGCTTCGAGGTCGGCCATGCGCGCCATTGTGCCGTCGGGATTCATGATTTCGCAGATCACGCCGGCGGGCTTGAGTCCGGCCAACCGTGCGAGGTCCACTGCGGCTTCGGTATGGCCGCGGCGCGCGATCACGCCGCCATCAACGGCACGCAGCGTCTGCAGGCGGCCGGGACGGATCAGATCAGCGGGTTGGGCATTGTCAGCAATCGCCACGGCGATGGTGCGCGCGCGGTCCTGCGCCGACATACCGGAACCGACACCTTCACGGGCATCAATCGGCGTTGCAAATGCGGTACCGAATTTGGTCTGGTTGCCGCGGTCATCGGTAATCAGTGACAGGCCCAGCGTGCGCAACCGGTCTTCAGTCAGCGCCAGAGATACCAGGCCACGGCCTTCGCTGGCCATGAAGTTGATCGCTTCAGGTGTCGCGCGTTCGGCCGCGATGTAAAGATCGCCTTCGTTTTCGCGGTCTTCGCTGTCGACCAGAATCAGCAGGTCGCCGCGGCGCACCGCCGGCAGGACCTGCTCGACCAGATAATCATTGCCCTTGGACTTGCGGCTCATACCGACGGTATTACATAACCATTTGTTTTTATTGTTATTTTTTTCATGCTTTTGCGGCGATCAAGCGCAGGAACTCCGAACGCGTCACGTCCTTGTTGAACTCGCCGGTAAAGGCCGACGTCGTCGCCACCGAGTGCTGCTTCTGGATGCCGCGCATGATCATGCACATGTGCTGCGCTTCGATTACCACCGCAACACCGGCGGGGTCGAGCGTCTGCTGGATGCAGTCGCGGATCTGTACGGTCAGGCGTTCCTGCACCTGCAGCCGGCGCGCAAACGCATCCACCACGCGCGGCAGTTTCGACAGCCCGACGATGCGGCCCTTGGGAATGTAAGCGACATGCGCCTTGCCGAAGAAAGGCAGCATGTGATGCTCGCACAGCGAATACACCTCGATGTCGCGCACGATCACCATCTGCTGGTATTCCTCGGTGAACATCGCAGACTTGAGGATCTGCGCGGGATCGAGGTCATAGCCGTGGGTCAGGAACTGCAGCGCCTTGGCGACGCGTTCTGGCGTCTTAACCAAACCTTCGCGTGTCGGGTCTTCACCGATGTCTTCCAGAATGCCGGTGTATTTCTTGGCAATGCTGCGGATGGTTTTCGGGTTGTACTGGTCGATCTTGGCGTAGCCGTCCATCACGTTCTCTTTGCGCATCATCAGTCCTTCTGCGCGGCTTTGCGCGTCACTTCGGTTTCAAGGCGACGGCGGATCGACAATGCGATGCCTTCGGCATCCAGCCCGACACTGGCAAGCTGTACGGCCGGGTCGCCCTGTTCAATGAATCGGTCGGGCAGTCCCAGTTGCAGGACCGGCACCGTGCATCCGTTCTGTTCAAGCGCTTCGAGCACGGCGCTTCCGGCGCCGCCCATGATGACGTTTTCTTCAACCGTCACCAGCAGGCTGTGACCGGCGGCGAGTTCGCGCACCAGATCGACATCCAGCGGTTTGACGAAGCGCATATTGGCGACGGTGGCATCAAATTCTTCGGCAACGGCCAGCGCCGGCGCAAGCATCGAGCCGAAGGCGAGAATCGCTACGCCGCCCTTGCCCTTGCGCCGTATTTCACCGCGACCGACCGGCAGTGCGGTCATTTCCTTCTGGATCGGGACGCCCGGGCCGCTGCCGCGCGGATAACGCACCGCCACAGGTGAACTCATCTGGAATGCGGTGAACAACAACTGCCGGCATTCGTTTTCATCGGCAGGCGTCATCACCGTCATGTTCGGCAAGCAGCGCAGATAACTCAGATCGAAGCTGCCGTTGTGCGTCGCGCCGTCAGCGCCGACGAGGCCGCCGCGGTCCAGTGCAAAGATCACCGGCAGATTCTGGATCTGCACGTCATGGATCAACTGGTCGTAACCGCGCTGCAGGAAAGTCGAATAAATCGCCACCACCGGTTTGTAACCTTCGCAGGCCACACCGGCGGCGAACGTCACCGCATGCTGTTCGGCAATGCCGACGTCGAAATAACGCTTCGGATACTGGGCGGCGAACTTCACCATGCCCGAACCTTCCCGCATCGCCGGCGTGATCGCCACCAGTCGCGGGTCCTTCTCGGCCATTTCGCACAGCCAGTCGCCGAACACCTGCGTGTACGTAGGCTTGCTGGCCGCTTTTCCCGTTGGAATGCCGGCCTTGTGATCGAACTTGGATACGCCGTGATAGAGGATCGGATCGGCTTCAGCCAGCTTGTAGCCCTGCCCCTTGCGCGTGACCACATGCAGGAACTGCGGGCCCTTCAGGCGCTTGATGTTGTGCAGCGTCGGGATCAGCGCATCGAGATCATGACCGTCGATCGGTCCGATGTAGTTGAAACCGAACTCCTCGAACATCGTGCCCGGCGTGACCATGCCCTTCATGTGTTCTTCGGCACGGCGCGCGAGGTCGCCCAGCACCTTGGTGCCGAGATCCTTGGCCTTGGCGTAGAAACGGCCCGACATCAGCTTGGCGAGGTATTTGTTCAGCGCGCCGACCGGCGGCGAGATCGACATGTCGTTGTCGTTGAGGATCACCAGCAGGTCGACATCCATGTCGCCGGCGTTGTTCATCGCCTCGAAGGCCATGCCCGCCGTCATCGCACCGTCGCCGATGATGGCGACTGCACGGCGCGGCTCGCCCTTCAGCTTGGCGGCGACCGCCATGCCCAGCGCGGCGCTGATCGAAGTGCTCGAATGCGCGGTACCGAAGCTGTCGTATTCGGATTCTTCGCGCTGCGGGAAACCGGAGAGGCCTTTCCACATGCGCAGGTTTTTCATGCCGTCGCGGCGCCCGGTGAGGATCTTGTGGCCGTAGGTCTGGTGACCAACGTCCCACACCAGACGGTCATACGGCGTGTCGAACACGTAATGCAGCGCAATCGTTAGTTCGACGGTACCGAGGTTGGAAGACAGATGGCCGCCGGTCTGGCTGACCGATTCAACGAGGTAGGTGCGCAGCTCTTCGGCAAGGCGCGGCAGCTGGCTGCGTTCCAGCAGGCGCATATCGGCCGGCGATGCGATCGATTTCAGCAACTCGTACTTCGGACGGTCGCGATCCGCTGCCCCGTCCATGGTCAATGTTCCGCTCATCCCGGCATTGTCTCAGAACTTGCGCAGGACGATGAAATCCGCGAGTTGTGCCAGTCGCGCACCGCGGGCGCCGAAGGGCGCAATGGCGGCGAGGGCTTCCTCGCGCAACTGACTGGCCAGCGCCTTGGCCTGGGCGATCCCCATGGCGCTGACATAGGTGGGTTTGCCCTGCTCGGCGTCCTTGCCGGCGGTTTTGCCCAGCGTCGCGGTCGGGGCTTCGGCATCCAGCACATCATCAACCACCTGGAATGCCAAGCCGACAGCCTTGGCGTAGGCATCCACGCGGGCGAATTCCGCTTCGCTGAGCCCTGCGCCGCAACGCGCACCGAGCACGGCCGCCGCGCGGATCAGCGCACCGGTTTTGTGGATATGCATGAATTCAAGTTCGGGCACGGTCAACGTCTTGCCGACCGCGGCGAGATCAATCGCCTGTCCACCGGCCATGCCGCGCGAACCGGAAGCCAGACCCAGCAGCTTGACCATTTCCAGTTGTGCTTTAGCGTCAGGCGCGAGCGTGTATTCGCCGAGCAACTGGAAGGAAAGACTTTGCAAGGCATCGCCGACCAGCAGCGCGGTTGCTTCGTCGAACTCGACATGGCAGGTGGGCTTGCCGCGGCGCAGGACATCGTCGTCCATGCACGGCAGATCGTCATGCACCAGCGAATAGGCGTGGATGATTTCAACGGCGGCGCCGGCCACGGTGA
>CANHZX010000062.1 GCA_947465215.1 Betaproteobacteria bacterium
GTTATCGATAAAGCCATGCCGGGTGCGCCGCATGAAGTGCTGCTGGTGCTGGACGCAAACACCGGCCAGAATGCACTGGCACAGCTCTCGGCTTTTGATGCCGCTATCGGCGTTACCGGCCTGGTGCTGACCAAGCTCGATGGCACCGCCAAGGGCGGCGTCATTGCCGGCATCGCGCACAGCCGTGCTGGCGGGCCGCCGGTTCCGGTGCGTTTCATCGGTGTAGGCGAAGGCATGGATGATCTGCGTCCCTTCGTCGCCGATGATTTTGTCACGGCACTTCTCGGCTCATGACCCAGATCGTCCTCAGTAGCGTCAGCAAACGCTATCCCGGCGGGCATGACGCGCTGGCCAACATCACCCTGACCGTGGAAACCGGTGAGCTGGTATTCATCACCGGCCATTCCGGTGCAGGCAAAAGCACACTGCTGAAACTGATGGCGGCGATCGAACGGCCGACCTCGGGATCGGTCATCGTCAACGGCCAGAACATCGGCACGCTGCGCGCCCGCGGCATTCCCTTCCTGCGCCGTAATTTCGGCCTGGTGTTCCAGGACCACAAACTGCTGTTCGACCGCAACGCCTTTGAGAATGTGATGCTACCGCTAGACATCACCGGCTACGACCGCCGCGAAAGTGCACGCCGCGCGCGAGCCGCCCTCGACAAGGTCGGCCTGCTGCACAAGGAAAAAGCGCGGCCAATTACGCTGTCCGGCGGTGAACAGCAACGGCTTTGCATTGCAAGAGCCATCGTGCACCGTCCGGCCGTCCTGCTCGCCGACGAACCGACGGGCAATCTGGATGCGGAATACGCCACCGAAATCGGCACGCTGTTCAGCGACTTCAACCAGGTCGGCGTCACCGTCGTGTTGGCCACGCATGACGCCCAGCTCGCCAAGCGTCTCAATCCGCGAATCGTCAATATCCGCGGCGGGAGACTGGTCACATGAGAGCCTGGGCTTCCGCACACCGCCGGGCCTGCGTCAGCGCCTTTGCGCGCCTCGCTGCAGCACCGCTGGCCAATCTGCTCAACATCACCGTCATCGGTATCGCCCTCGCACTGCCGCTGGGTTTTTATGTGGTGCTCGCCAATCTGCAGGGACTCGCACGCGATTTCACGCCGCAGCCAGAGATCAGCATTTTCCTCGTCCCTGAAGCGACAGCCACCGACGTGCGCGTTCTCGAACTGCGTCTCAAGTCGCGTTCCGGCCTGGCGGGTTTCCGCTTTGTTCCGCGCGCACAGGCACTGGAACAGCTCAAGTCACGTTCCGGACTGACCGATGTCGCTGCAGGGCTGTCCGGCAATCCGCTGCCGGATGCTTTTGTCGTTACCGCCGGCGTCAGCGATGCGGCCGCGTTGGAGACCCTGCGCACGGAATTCGCCGCCTGGCCCAAGGTCGCGGAAGCGCATGTCGATTCGGACTGGGCAAGGCGACTCGATGGACTGCTGGCTGTCGGCCGTTATGCCGTGCTGATGCTCGCGGTTGCGCTGGCGCTGGCGCTGGTGGCGATCACCTTCAACACCATTCGCCTGCAGATCCTCACCCAGCGCGACGAAATCGAAGTGGCCAAACTGATCGGCGCCACCGACGGCTGGATCCAGCGCCCCTTCCTTTATTTCGGCGGCCTCATCGGCATGGCCGGCGGCATCACCGCCTGGCTGCTGACCGCACTCGCCCTGCTGGTCTTCAACAATCAGTTGGGCGCGCTGGCCGGACTTTACGGGGTTCCGCTCAAACTGAGCCACCTCGTCTGGGCGGACAGCCTGTTCGCTCTGTTGTTCGCCGCCGGTCTCGGCTGGTTTGGTGCCTGGCTCTCTGTGCGGCGTCATCTCAGCGCACATAATCCATCATAAATATCTGTTTTTAAATAGATTTTATTGTAGGTTGCCCGGGAACTCCGGCATTCATTGGCACTCATATACAGGGAGTGCTAGACTTCTTGTTATGAAGGAGCTGACGATGAACACCATGTCTTTGCCCGTACTTTCGGCGACCGGCAGTCTGGAAACTTACATCCAGGCGGTGAACCGTTTCCCGCTGCTCACCCAGGAGCAGGAGACCGAGTACGCGCGCCGCCTGCGCGACACCGGCGACCTGGAGGCCGCACGCCATCTGGTGCTCTCCCACCTGCGTCTGGTGGTTTCGATCGCACGCAATTACGTCGGCTACGGCCTGCCTCAGGCTGACCTGATCCAGGAAGGCAACATCGGGCTGATGAAGGCGGTAAAGCGCTTTGACCCCGAACGCGGTGTGCGTCTGGTGTCATTCGCGATGCACTGGATTCGCGCCGAAATTCACGAATTCGTGCTGCGCAACTGGCGGCTGGTGAAGATCGCCACCACCAAGGCCCAGCGCAAGCTGTTCTTCAACCTGCGCAGCATGAAACAGGATCTGGGCACGCTGGGCGCCGCGGAAGTGACAAAAATTGCGCGTGAGCTCGGCGTCAAGCCGGAAGAAGTTGTTGAAATGGAAACACGGCTCGGCGGCCAGGATCTGGCGCTGGAACCTGCCGGTGATGACGAACGCGAACAGTTCGCACCGATTGCCTATCTGGCTTCCGAGGATGCCGCGCCCGATGTGGTACTCGAAGCCGAACAGACTGCACGTCTGCGCGGCGAAGGCCTGGAAAAGGCGATGGCCAGCCTTGACCCGCGCAGCCGTCGCATCATCGAGGCGCGCTGGCTGACTGACAATGCATCGGTCACGCTGCATGATCTGGCTGCCGAGTTCGGTGTATCGGCCGAACGCATCCGTCAGATCGAAAACAAGGCGCTGGATAAAATGAAATCGTTGATCGCTGCCTGAGCAAGTCCGCGACTCAAACAAAAAGCCCCGTTTCTCCGGGGCTTTTTTTATGGTTTCAGCAACTGCCGGATATCATGCAGCAGGGCCGGGGCGCCGGCGCCATACTGGGCAAACAGTCTTAGACGACCCTCCGTATCCAGAATGTAAGTGCCGGCGGAATGATCCATGGTGTAGGCGCCGCCTTGCAGTTTCTGTTTCTGGAAGAAAATCTTGAATTCCTTGGCAGCGCGGGCAACCTCATCGGCGCTGCCGGTCAGTCCGAGAAAAGACGGGTTGAAGAGCGGCACGTAGTTCTTCAGCACTTCAGCAGTGTCGCGCTCGGGATCGACGGAAACAAACAGTACCTGTACCCGTGCTGCGTCAGCCCCCAGTTCCTTCATGACCACTGCCATTTCGTTCAGCGTGGTCGGGCAAACGTCGGGGCAATGGGTAAAACCGAAAAACAGCGTGATGACCTTGCCCTTGAAATCGGCCAGCGTGCGACGCTGTCCGTTGTGATCGGTCAATTCCAGAGATTTACCGAACGATGCACCGGTGACGTCGGTCAGCTTGAACGCCGGCTTTTCGGCCTGACCGCCGCATCCTGCCAGTGCAATCATCGCACCTGTCAGCAGCACCGCGATAAAGTTTTTCATCGGGTCAGAACAACAACTGCAGGTAGTGATCCACCAGCAGCGCTGCAAAAATCAGCGTCAGGTAGAGAATCGAGTAGCGGAAAGTGCGCCGCGCCAGCTCGTCGCTGTATTCAACGTATATCTTCACGGCATAAAACAGGAACACCGCACCGAGCGCCATCGCCGCCACCAGATAGGTCATTCCGCTGAGGCGGGTGACGAAGGGCAGCGCGGAACAGGCCAGCAACACGATGGTATAGAGCAGCACATGCAGACGGGTGAACTTGTCGCCATGGGTCACCGGCAGCATCGGGACGCCGGCTTTGGCGTATTCATGCTTGCGATACAAGGCCAATGCCCAGAAGTGCGGCGGCGTCCAGGCAAAAATGATCAGGAACAACGTCAGTGCCTGGGGCGTGACATCGCCGGTCACCGCAGCCCAGCCCAATACCGGCGGCATTGCGCCGGAAGCGCCGCCGATGACGATGTTCTGCGGTGTCATCGGTTTGAGGATAACGGTGTAGATGATCGCGTAGCCGACAAAAGTGGCCAGGGTCAGCCACATGGTCAGCGCGTTGACCCCGTGATACAGCAGCGCGAGTCCGATGCCGCCGACAATGCCGGAAAAAATCAGCGTCTCCAGCGGCGTGATCTGGCCGCGCGGCAGCGGGCGGTATTTGGTGCGCGTCATCAATGCGTCGATTTTCTGCTCGACCAGGCAATTCACCGCGGCCGCCGCACCGGCCACCAGTGCGATACCAATGGTGGCCGCGATCAGAATCCCCGGCGGCACCATGCCCGGCGTCGCCAGAAACATGCCGATCACTGCCGTAAAGACAATCAGCGACACCACGCGCGGCTTGGTCAGCGCATAGAACTGGCGGATACGGGATGACAGCGGGCTTGGTGCGAGAGTGGTGGACATCAGGGGGCAGACTTCCGACGGAGGGCGAAGTTTATCACCACGGTGGTCACCAATAAAATTGCGGCGCCGGCATTGTGCGCGGCGGCCACGGCCAGCGGCAAGCCGGCCACGACATTGGCGATGCCCAGCGCAATTTGCAGCAGCAATACGCCCAGCAGCGCAGCGCCGTAACGTGTCAGACCGGGATTGCGGAGCAAGGCCAGCGCAAAACCGCCGACATACACAAAAGTCACCACCGCCCCGACCCGGTGTGTCCAGTGAATGGCGGTGATCGCGTCATAACTCAGATGGGTGCCCGCCGCGGTCATGCCCAATTCACGCACCAGCTGGAAACCATGACGGAAATCCATTTCGGGAAGCCAGACACCGTGGCAGGTCGGAAAATCGATGCAGGCCAGCGCGGCATAGTTGGTCGATACCCAGCCGCCGAGCATGATCTGCGCGATCACGATCAACAATGCCAGCAGCGCCCAGGGGCGTAGCCGCACAGCAGCGGGTGATGCCGGCTGAAATTTCTCCTGGCGCAGCCCCAGCCCGGCCAGCAGCGCCAACGTCGCCAGACCGCCGAGCAGATGCAGCGTCACGATTACCGGCTTCAGCAGCATCGTCACCGTCCACATGCCCAAGGCTGCCTGAAACGCCACCAGGCCCACCAGGCTGGTAGCTAAAAGCGGTGATTGCTGCAATTCGCGGCGGCGCAGCCATGCCGTAACCGCAATGGCGAGAATCACCAGCCCCAGTCCGCCGGCGATATACCGATGGAACATTTCCTTCCATGCTTTGCCCAGTGATACCGGCCCGTGAGTGCCGCCCTGCTCCTCGACGGCCTTGGCAATGTCGTCCTGGGCATGGTGCGGCGTCAGTTCGCCGTAACAGCCAGGCCAGTCGGGACAGCCCAGTCCGGCATCGGACAAGCGGACATAGGCGCCAACCACCACGACCACAAAGGTGTAAATCACCGCAAACCAGACAAGCTTCCGGAACATTTAAATACCTACCCAAAACGGTTGATTGTGTTTCATCCGATCCGCGACACCTTGAGCAGTCGCTCAAGGTCCTTGCGCATGCGACTGGGATCGGCGTCGCGCGGATAACGCAGCACCAGGTTGCCCAGCGGATCGACTAGATAAATATGTTCAGTGAGAGCGCCTTCGAAGGGCAACTGATCGAGCAATTTGCTGCCGGCAGCCTTCACCAGCCAAGTGCCTTCAAATTCGCTGCGCAGCCGTTGCGCCGGTTCCCCTGCTCCGGTGATCAGCCACACGCGTTCGATGCGTTCAGGGTACTTGCCCTGGGTTTTTCGCACCTGACGGATCTGCCAAAGTTTTTTCTCGCAATAGGCGTCGCAGGCCGCGTCATCGGCCACGACAAAAAGCCACTTGCCTTCCAGTTGCTTCAGCGAAAACGCGGCGCCGTCGGCCAAAGTCATCGGCGTCCGAGAAAGCTGCCTTGCGTCCATCAAATCGCCGTAATTGACCCGCCCTTCGGGCTGATAAAAATAATAGGCTGCAAATGAAGCGATGAATGGTGCGACGCAGACCGCGGCAACCAGCCACAGCGTCTTACGGCTGCGCGGTGGGGCTTCGTTTGACATGGGTCACCAGATAATAAATAAAAATGGCAAAGCTCAATGCGTACCATTGAAACGCATAGGCAAGATGTGTATTACGACCGAGATCGGGACGTTTCCATTCCCGCTTCATACCGTCATCAACGGTGCTGTCCTGCTGGATCACGAAGGGCTGCAGATCCAGCCCCGTTGCCTGGCGGTAGCGCTCGAACACCAGGTTCTGCCAGACATTGCCCTCGGCCACCTTGGTCGACAGTTCCATAAATTTTTCGCTGTATGTCACCGCAGTACCCTTTACCACCTGCTCGCCGGCGGGTGTTTCAACCACCGGCAGGCTGCGGTCGCGGCTGGCCGGAACCCAACCACGGTTGACCAGGACATAACGCTGCGAGCCGGCAATCCGCAGCGGTGTGGCCACGTGATACCCGGGCTGGTGCTGGTACAGGCGGTTGTCAACGAACACAGTGAATTTCGGCTCGAATTCACCGCGCACTTCCACCTTCCGCAACTGAATGTCATCCGCCGCCAGCGGCGCCACGCCGATACTGACCACCGATTCGCGTGCCAGGGCATCCTGACGATCCTGCAGACCCTGCTTGAAATCAGCGCGGCCAATCTGCCATTCACCCAGAAAAAAAGTCAGCACGATGCCGGCAACCGCCGCCACCGTCGTCAGCAGGCGGGGGCGGAATGAAAAAGCACCAAGAGTGATTACAGCCATCGGTTTTCCGGTTGGGTTACACTGCTGCGCATAACATCATGCGCATAATCGTCATACTGTTCATCGTGATCATTTTCGCCAGCCTCGGCTCGGCGCTGTTTTACATGATCCGCGACAAAGGCACGACCGAGCGAACCGCAAAGGCCCTGACGATCAGGGTGGCGCTGTCGGTCACGCTGTTCCTGCTGCTGATGCTGGGCTTTCATTTCGGCCTGATCACCACGAGACTTTAGACACACCTGACGCACACTCGTTCCGGCAGTTTTCGGCCGGCCCGCGTCAAAAAAAACGCCGCGTTTCCCGCGGCGTCCAAATCCCCGTGTCGGGGCTACCTCCTCCCCGTGCGAACCGTGCTTTGCCGGCTTCTGTCAGCCGGGCTGCGCGGTCCGCCGCCTTGAACCGTTACAGCCAGTAGACGACCACAAACAGGAACAGCCAGACCACGTCGACAAAGTGCCAGTACCATGCCACCCCTTCGAAACCGAAGTGATTGTCCGGCTTAAAGTGCCCGGCGACGCTGCGGAACAGGATCACCCACAACATGATGGTGCCGACCGTGACGTGGAAGCCGTGGAAACCCGTGAGCATGAAGAAGGTCGCGCCGTAAGCGCCCATCGTCATCTTGAGGTTCAGGTCGCTGTAGGCGTGGGAATACTCATAAATCTGAAAACCCAGGAAGATCATGCCGAGGGCGATGGTCAGGACCAGCCCCCAGATCAGGTGCGTGCGGTTGTTTTTCAGCAAGCCCCAGTGCGCCCAGGTCAGCGTGACGCCGGAAGTCAGCAGCAGCGCGGTATTGAGCGCGGGAATGCCCCAGGCGCCCATGGGCGAAAAGGTTTCCTTGATGCCGGGACCGGTGGCAGGCCAGTCGGCCTTGAACCCGGGCCACAGGAACTCCTGATGAGTCAGCGAACCGAGGTCCGGTACCGAAATGCTGCGCATGTAGAACAGCGCGCCAAAAAAGGCGGCGAAGAACATCACTTCGGAGAAGATGAACCAGCTCATGCCCCATCGGAACGAGATGTCGACCTGCTTGTTGTAGTTGCCGCCTTCGGATTCATGCGCAACCGCTGTGAACCAGCCGGCAAACATGAAAAACAGGATCAGGAAGCCAATGCCCAGCAGGGCGTAACCCAGCGGCATGTGATTGACCGTGAACGAAGCGCCAAAGCCGAGAAAACCAATCGCAATCGAAGCCACGATCGGCCAGTGCGAAGGCTGCGGCAGGTAATAGTTCCCAGATGCTTGATTCGACATATTTACTTCCCCCCTGAATCCTTTTGTTCAATCACAATCGCGCGGCGGGTCATCTCACCACCAGCCGCACTACAGAAACCACAGTCCCCACGAACATCGCACCGGCAAACACGGCGACGATGATCACCTGCACCGGCGTCACCACGATCTTCTCGTGGTCGGCACGCTTGCGGATGCCGAGAAAAGCCGACAACACCATTCCCACCACCTGCAACAGTGTTGCTTTTTGCGGAGCCTGTGCCATTGCAGTCATCATCCCTGTCCGCCGGCCTTCGGCATCGCCGCGCCCTTGACCTCAAAGAAGGTGTAGGACAGCGTGATCGTATTCACATCGGCCGGCAACGCTGAATCAATGACAAATTGCACCGGCATGCGCTTACCCTCTCCCGCCTGCAGCGGCTGCTGCTTGAAGCAGAAACATTCCAGCTTTTTCACGTATGGCGCCGCATGCTTGGGGCCATAACTCGGGATCGCCTGCCCGACAATGGCGTTGGCACTGTTGTTGCGGACGTCATATTCAATCTGGATCATTTCGCCCGGATGCACCCGTACGCTGCGCTGCACCGGCTTGAAATCCCATTCGAGTCCGTGGGCATTGGAATCAAATTCCAGCGTCACCCAGCGCGACTTGTCGATCTGAGTGTTCTCAACTGCGGCGGCCGGCTTGATAAGGTTGTTGACCCCGGTGACTTCGCAGATCTTTTCGTAGAACGGCACCAGCAGAAAACCAAATCCGAACATCGCCACCGCGAATATCGACAGCCGCGTCATCATCCGGCGGTTGGCTCGTTCGCTTTTCATGCTATTCATATCATCGGGCCAGCAGGTAATACTTGATCATCACGCCGAAGAAAAACGCAGCAACAATCAGCCACAGCACGGCTGCGGTGCGACGGTTGTTGCGTTTTACGTCAGCTTGCGTCATTCGCGGTTACTTGATGACCGGCGGCGTTTCAAAGCTGTGCCACGGAGCCGGCGTGGGCAGATGCGTCCACTCCAGGCTGTCCGCACCTTCCCAGGGCTTGTCCGGCGCCTTCTCTCCGCTGGTGATGCACTTGATCACGATGTAGAGGAACAGCAGTTGCGACAGGCCGAAACCGAATGCGCCGATTGACGAGATCATGTTGAACTCGGCGAACTGCAAGGCATAGTCAGGAATGCGACGCGGCATGCCGGCGAGGCCCAGGAAATGCTGGACGAAGAAGGTGACGTTGAAGAACACCAGTGACAGCCAGAAGTGCCATTTGCCCAGCGTCTCGTTATACATCTTGCCTGTCCACTTGGGCAGCCAGAAATAGATGCCGGCGAAAGCCGAGAACAGCGCACCGGCCACCATCACGTAATGGAAATGCGCCACCACGTAATAGGTGTCGTGCAACTGAACGTCAACCGGTGTGATCGACAGCACCAGTCCGGTGAAACCGCCCAGCGTGAACAGGAACAGGAAGCCGAGCGAGAACAGCATCGGGGTTTCGAAGGTCAGCGAACCCTTCCACATCGTTGCCACCCAGTTGAACACCTTGACGCCCGTGGGTACGGCAATCAACGCCGTGGCATACATGAAGTAAAGCTGCGCTTCCACCGGCATGCCGGAGGTATACATGTGATGCGCCCAGACCATGAACGACAGGATGGCGATCGACGCCGTGGCATAAACCATTGAGGCGTAGCCAAACAGCGGCTTCCGGGAAAACGCCGGGATCACCTGCGACACCACGCCAAAAGCAGGAATCGCGATGATGTAGACCTCGGGGTGCCCGAAGAACCAGAAAATGTGCTGGTAAAGCACCGGGTCACCACCGCCGGCCGCATTGAAGAAATGCGTTCCGAAGTGACGGTCGGTCAGCGTCATCGTGACCGCACCGGCCAGCACCGGCATCACCGCAACCAGCAGGTAGGCGGTAATCAGCCAGGTCCAGCAGAACAGCGGCATCTTCATCAGCGTCAGCCCCGGGGCGCGCATATTGAGGATGGTTGTGATGATATTGATCGAACCCATGATCGAGGAAATACCCAGGGTATGGACCGCGAAAATCGTCAGGTCCATGGCCGGACCGGCCTGGGTCGACAGCGGGGCATACATGGTCCAGCCCACGCCTGCACCGCCGCCGGGCATGAACTGCGCCGCGATCAGCAGCAATGCCGCCGGGGGCAGGAGCCAGAACGACAGGTTGTTCATCCTCGGGAAAGCCATGTCGGGGGCACCGATCTGCATCGGAATCAGCCAGTTCGCGAAGCCCACGAACGCCGGCATGATCGCACCGAACACCATGATCAGGCCATGGTAGGTGGTCATCGAATTGAAGAAGTCCGGACGGACAATCTGCAGACCCGGCTGGAACAGTTCGGAGCGGATGATCAAAGCCATGACGCCGCCGACCAGAAACATGCAGAAGCTGAACCACAGGTACATCGTGCCAATGTCCTTGTGGTTGGTCGACTTGACCCAGCGCATGATCCCGCTGGGCTTGTGCCCGTGATCGTCGTGGCTGTGGTCGTGTGATTGTGCGTGTGCTGCGTCCATTGCGTTCTCCTGGAGCCTGAATTAGTTCCGTGCTGCTTTGATTTCGGCCGGGGCCACGGCTTCACCGGTCTTGTTCGACCAGTTATTGCGCGTAAACGTGATCACACCGGCCAGATCGGCGTCGGACAGGTGTTTGAAGGAAGCCATTGCAGTACCCTGCTTGCCGGCAAGCAACAGCTTGATCTGGTCAGCCTTCGGACCATTGACAACTTTCGATCCGGACAGAGCCGGGAAAGCCCCGGGGACACCCATGCCGGTCGCCTGGTGGCAGGCAACGCAGTTCTGCGCGTAAACCTTTTCACCGTGAGCCTTCAACTCATCCAGCGTCCAGCTTTTGTTCGGATCAACTTTTGCCGCGGCGATCTTTTTTTGCTGCGAACCGACCCATGCGGTGTAGGCGGCCGGCTCCATCACTTCAACGACGATCGGCATGAAGCCGTGGTCTTTGCCGCAAAGCTCCGCGCACTGACCGCGGTAGATGCCGGGCTTCTCGGCCTTAAACCAAGTATCGCGAATGAAGCCGGGAACGGCATCCTGCTTGACCGCGAGTGCCGGCACATACCAGGCGTGGATCACGTCAGCTGCCGTGGTCAGAATGCGAATTTTCTTGCCGACCGGAACCACCAAATGATTGTCCGTCTCGAGCAGGTAGTTCGGATTGGCGTTGCGGCCTGCGACGTCGGTGCCGTCGATCTGGGCGCGAGGCGTGGACAGCATGCTGTAAAAGCTGATGCCTGAGCCTTCGCCCTTCAAGTAATCATAGCCCCATTTCCACTGGTAACCCGTGGCCTTAATCGTCAGGTCGGCTTCGGAAGTGTCGCGCATGGTGATCAGCGTTCCGGTTGCCGGAACCGCCATCGCGATGAGGATCACGCAGGGGATCAGGGTCCAGGCCACTTCAACCGCAGTGTTCTCGTGGAACTGGGCGGCCTTGTGTCCAACCGATTTTCGGTGCTTGAACACGGCATAGAACATGAATCCGAACACACCGATGAAGATCACGAAACAGATTGCCGTGATGATCGAGTGAAGATCGTAGATTTTTTCGCCCAGCGACGTATGCGGCGTCTGCAGATTGAGCTTGTATTCAGCCCACGCTGCGAACGACCAGAAAAACAGCGCGCCTGCTGCTGCCCAACGCTTGATCCCCTTGATGCTCATGCTTCCCCCGCTTTTGTAACCCGATTGATCCGCTAAAACCGATGACCGGCCAGACGGTTGCGCAATTCGCGCGCCAGCGTCTGCCGGCTTTCCTCGCTGCAAAACCGCCCGATGGCGACCTCACGACCGTGTGAACGAAGGGCAAACATACCCGCATTTCCGCTCACCAGCCGCACCCAGCAGCGATTGAACTCAAACTGTCTCGACTGCCCCTGCTCCCTGATTTCGACGATTACGCGGTCGCCGTCTAGCGCCAGACGCTCGAAATCCCCCGAACGTTTGGCCGTCCACCACGCCGCGAAGCCCAGACCGGCGATTTCGACACCGGCAAACGGGATGACCAGCCAGGCCCCTGCAATTGCAAACCCGACCGCCACCAGCGTCAAAAACAGGGCTAACGAACCGAAAACCAGTTGCATCAGGCGCCAGTCAAGCGAACTGCAATGGCGCCTGAAATACGTGAATTCGGCACCTGCTTCCGCAAAATCCGCATCGTAATGGGGCTCTGAGGTCACTGGCGCCGAGTATCCTTTTAACCGCGCGGACTTTAGCACACCGGAAGGGACGGTCGCAACCGAAATGCCCTCTAAAAACAGTCGGTTTTCCCTCTTAAATGGCCTCATTAATGCGCTTGATGTCCAGCGCTTTCGCCACGCTTCCGATAGCGGGTTTTGCCGTGTGTTTAACGATCCCCAGCAACGGTGCCGGAATCCGTTCACGCAGGGTTTGCAGGTTCTGCTCACGGCGCGCCATCGACGGATCAATCGCGTTGGCAATCCACCCGGCGATACGCAAACCCCGCGCCTGTGCGGCCTCGACGGTCAGCAGGGCATGGTTGAGGCAACCAAGACGCAAGCCGACCACCAGCAGCAGCGGTAAATCCAGCCGTTGCGGGATCTCTGCGGCATTGAGGCGGGCACCCAGCGGCACCAGCAAACCACCGACACCCTCGACGACAACAACGTCACATCGCGCAGCGATCTGCGCGTAACGGCGCGCAATCACGCTCATCCGGATGGTTTGCCCCGCTTCGCGCGCGGCCAGATGGGGGGCGATCGGCGGTGTAAAACAATAGGGATTCATGACCTCACGCGGCACATCGACACTGGAGGCCCCGCGCAACTGCTCGACATCCTCGTTGTAGCGAATGCCCCGGCGCAGCCGCGCACCGGCAGCGACCGGCTTCATACCCGCCGCGCGCAGACCATGGCTGTCCAGCCCGCGCAGCAAGGCACAGGCCACCAGCGTTTTGCCGACCCCCGTATCGGTGCCCGCGATAAAGATACCCCGGCACGACATCTCAGCCACCTCCGACCGGCTTGATGTCAATGACCGGCCGGCCACCGGGACCCAGCCGGGGCATCGGCCGCCAGGCATGCCCGTAAATCACCTCGAAGGTCGCCGGCAGCTTGCCGTCGCGGCGAAAACTTTCGTAATTGCGCTCAACAGCCGCCAGCCACTGCTTGCCGGACAATGACGCAGGCCGATTCTCGGCGGCGTTGTGCGCCCCGATGGCCTTCAGATCGCGCATCACCGCCCGCGCGTCGCCATAGGTCAGCGTGAACGTTTCCATGTCGATCACCGGGTCGGCAAAACCGGCTTCAACCAGCATGTCGCCGATATCATGCATATCAGTGAAACGGCTGAGATGCGGATGACCGTCGGTATCCGCCTGCGCCGCGCGAAGTTCCTTCAGCGTATCGGGCCCGAAAGTGGTGAACAGAAACAGCCCGCCGGGTGCGAGCACGCGGTGCATTTCGGCAAATGCGCGCGGCAGCGTATTGACCCATTGCAAAGCCAGATTGCTCCAGGCGAGATCGATACTGCCACCGGCCAGCGGCAGACGCTCGAGATCGCCGCAGATCGCCAAGGGCCCGCGTCGCAACAATCGCTGATGCCAGGACAACGCAGCGCGCGCCTGACGCAGCATCCCCGGCGCGATATCCAATGCGACCACCCGCGCTGACGGATAACGCGCGCCCAGCCCCTGCCAGGCATTGCCCGTACCGCAACCGGCATCCAGAATGCGCTGCGGCGCATGGCGAATGAAATCCAGACGCTCAAGGCTGCGCTTGCACACCTCATGCTGCAGTACAGCTGCGGCATCGTACGTTGTGGCTGCACGGTCGAATGAACGGCGAACCGCACGTTTGTCGATCACCACCATCTCACTCATTGCAGAACTCCACGATCAGGCGACTGAACGCCGCCGGATCGGAAACAAAAGGCACATGCGCTGCGCCGGACATCCGCTCCAGGCGTGCGCCGGCAAGCTGCGCTGCGAGATATTCACCGGCCGCGAATGGCGTGATGCGATCACAATCGCCGTGCACAACCAGCGAGGGCTGTGCAATGTCATGGAGCAACGTACGCAAATCGGTGTCGCGCAGCCAGTCCAGCGTACGCATCAGCAGTGGCGCTTCCGGATTCGGACGCGTACCCAGCGCAGCCTCCAGTTGGCGCGCCACTTTGCGGGCCTGTGCGTCACCCTGGGTTTCCAGCAGCAGAAAACGCCGCAAGGCCTGCGCAGCATCCGTTGCGACCAAGCCGGCAAAATTGCTGAAATCTTCAGCATCCA
>CANHZX010000063.1 GCA_947465215.1 Betaproteobacteria bacterium
CTTCAGTGATGCGCTCTTGATGCCGGCGACGTCACCTTCCGATTCTTCCAGCACTTCGACCTTGAATTTCTTTTTCTCGCAATAACGCAGGTACATGCGTTCCAGGATCGAGGCCCAGTCCTGTGCTTCCGTGCCGCCGGAGCCGGACTGGATGTCGAGGAAGCAGTTGTTGGGGTCCATCTGCTGCGAGAACATGCGGCGGAATTCCATGTCCTCGACAATGCCGGCGAGTTTTGCCGTGTCCGACTCGACGGCGATCAGCGTGTCGTCATCGTTTTCGGCGCGGCCCATTTCCAGCAGCTCTTTCGCGTCGGTCAGGTCGCGATCAAGGTCGCGCAGCGTGACAACGATGCCTTCAAGGGTTTTGCGTTCGCGGCCGACTTCCTGGGCGCGTGCGGCGTCATTCCACAGCGCGGGGTCTTCGCTGAGTTTTACGAGTTCTTCGAGACGACGGGTCTTGGTATCGTAGTCAAAGATACCTCCGCAACCCCTCCGTACGCTCCTGGAGATCCTGCAGGCGATTGGCGATGGCGTTGAGGCGTTCGGCTTCCATGGGGGGTTTCCGCAAAAAAGGTTGATTTTACCGCAGCAGCCGTGGCAGTGCCCGTTGTCCGGACATTCGACTGCGTCGAAACACGGATTGCCGTCAGCCGATAATCGCAAGATAATCAAAACGTTATCGATACTCCGGAATCATCATGACCCGACTCGCCACGCTGTTGTCAGGCCTTGCCGCCTTTACGATTGCCAGTGCTGCTCCTGCCGCCGATACCTATCCCTCTAAACCGTTACGAGTGGTCATCACCTTTCCAGCGGGCGGTCCGTCCGACGTGGTGGTGCGGCTGGTGACCCAGCGCCTGACCGATGAATGGGGGCACCCGGTGATCATCGACAATCGCGGCGGTGCGGGTGGCATAGTCGGCACCGAGGTGGTGGCGCATGCAGCACCGGACGGTTACACCTTCCTCGTTGGTACGGCCGGCGGCATGACCATCAATCCGGCATTGCACGCCAAGCTGTCCTACGACCCGTTCCGTGATTTCGCGCCGGTCGGCATGCTGGTGATGAGTCCGCAGATTCTCATCGCGCATCCCTCAGTACCGGCAAAAACGGTGAAGGAGTTGGTGCAGTATGCAAAAGAACGTCCGGGCCAATTGAATTTCGGTTCAGCGGGTTCTGGGACTGCCACGCATCTCGGCTTGGAACTGCTGAAGCTGTCGACCGGCATGCAGGCAACGCATGTGCCGTACAAGGGCGGGGCACCGGCTCTGACGGATCTGGTGGGCGGTCAGATCCAGTTGCTGTGGTTATCGATTCCTTCAGTGCTGCCGCACGTGAAATCCGGGCGTTTGCGCGCTTTGGCGGTTAGCACGCTGAAGCGTTCGGCTTCCGCGCCTGATGTGCCGACAGTAGCCGAGTCCGGTTATCCCGGCTTTGAATATGCCAACTGGAATGCGCTGTTTGCGCCGTCGGGAACACCTGTCGGGCATATTGCCAAGATCAATTCGCGGGTGGTGAAGGCGTTGAACGAACCGGACATCGCGCAGAAATTGATCGCGCAGGGCGCCGATCCGGCGCCAGGGTCGCCTGCGGAACTCGGGAAATACATGCGCACCGACCACGAGCGCTGGAAAAAAGTGATCGGCAGTGCGGGGATCAAGCCGCAATAGCCCCGCAGAGCTCAGCCTTTAGCGGTTGTTGGTTGATGGTCTCCCGGGCCTGGTGCCGGAGTGGGACGATCAACGGGCCAACGAAACCAAAAGCGGCATCAGCTGAAGTTCGCCGATGCCGCTCTGATGGTGTGAGACTTACTGCTGACCTTTGACGACCATGTCATTCTTCACGGATTTGACGCCTTTGATCTTGCCGGCAACCGCGGAGGCCTTGCTGATGTCGGCGCGGGATTTGACGAAGCCGCTGAGTTGGACCACGCCCTTGTAGGTTTCGACGTTGATTTCTGCGGATTTTAGGGACTCTTCCTCCAACACCGCCGCCTTCACTTTGGTGGTAATGACGGCGTCATCGACATATTCTCCCGGCGACTCTTTCTTGGATGCCGACTTTTCCTTGGCGGGTTTTGCTGCTGCGGCAGCGGCTGCGGGTTTTTTCGATGCTTTGGCGTCGGCTTTGGCACGCGTTTCCACGGCTTTTGCTTCGGCTACGCAGGCTGTCTTTTCTTCGGCGGTTTTTTCATCGCATTTTTGCTTGGCAACATCGTAAGCCGCTTCGGCTTTGGCGGCGCTTACGGCATAGGTTGATTCTGCGCCGGGTTTGTTGCGGGCATTGAGTTCGGCCTTGGCAATTTTTTCCTTGCCCTTGGCTTCGGCCTGGCATACGTCTTTGGCATTGGCGGTCAGTGAATCGCAGGCGGCTTTTGCGGACTTGTATTCGGCGGCAATCTTGTCCTGGCCAGCCTTGTGATCGTCCTTGGACATGGTTTCCGCTGCTGTTGCGACGGTGCTGAAAGCCAGAGTAATCGCGGTTGCAATGGCACTGATGGTGAGTTTGTTCATGTTGGTTCCTTTTTGGATAATAAAATCAGGGAGTGGTCCAGGTAATGCGGGTAGAAATGGGGGGGTGTTGATCCTGCTGCGATTCAATAGCGGTTGGGATTGATTTGGATGCATTCACTTGCGTTAACCCGGGGTCCTGCCATTCCGGGGGCCAAGCAGATACCAGAGGATCAGTCCCAGCAGCGGCAGCAGTACCACTGCGATGATCCAAATGAGCTTCTTTTCGTTGGAGGCCGAGCTTTGAAAAATATTGATGATTGCCCAGAAGTCGCCGGCAAGTATCAGCAGGGCCCAGATGCCGTTGTAGCCCATGTTCATCAAATCGGTTTGCGTCCGCTGATGATTCTGAGAAGCACGACCACGATGGCAATGACCAGCAGGATATGGATGAATCCGCCCAGCGTGTAGGAGGACACCAGGCCCAGCAGCCACAGAATGATCAAAACAACGGCGATGGTGTAGAGCATGGCCTGTCTTTTCTTTCTTGCGGTATGTGTGCGGATCCACGTGCACCGTGCGACGATTTAATGTTCACGGCGGTGCACGGTTTATGCGGGTTTTACTTGAGACGCATGTCGTTTCTGACGGACTTCACGCCCTTGACACCGTTGGTCAATTCGACCGCCTTGCTGATGTTGGCGTTGGAGGTGACAAAACCGGTCAACTGAACAACACCCTTGAAGGTTTCGACATTGATTTCGGTCGACTTCAGTGTCGGTTCGTTGAAGATCGCCGCCTTCACCTTGGTAGTGATGACCGAATCGTCTACATATTCACCGGTGCCTTCTTGCGTGGGAGTGCCAGCGCAGCCGATCAGAAGTGACATCAGGGCTGCGAGAAAGATGGTGCCGAAGCGGGTGGTGGGTTTCATGTTTGTTTTCCTTTGGGTTATTTCTTGTCTTTACTGACTTCGTGGCCAATGACGCCGCCGACTGCTGCGCCGCCGACAGTTCCGAGAGCGCTGCCCCCGGTCAGTACTGCGCCGCCAACGGCGCCTACGCCTGCACCGATTGCGGTGTTCTTTTCCTGAGTGCTCATGCCTGCGCAGCCGCCCAAACCGAGCAATATCACTGCCATAACCAAACTGAATTGACTTTTGTGCATCGTTTTCATGTCGCTACCTCTTTTAAACAGCAGTCATGCTTTGCAAACTGCCGATTGCGACTGCTATGAAGCGACCGGCATCGATGCTGGTCGGTGCGAGGCATGGGCAACGCACTGCGGGCATCTAGGCTCGAAGTATTGTTTATTCCGCGTGTGTGTTCTGTGCGCCAGCGAACATAATTGGCTGATCGGAATCAGCACGCCAGGCGCGTGAGTTTTGCCTCAGGCCGGGGGTGACCTGAGCGATGAATAGGGGGGGGCTGGTGATGCCAAATCCGCAGGCGGCGATGCTGCGGATGGACTCAGGTGTCCTGGGGCTGCCAGTGTTCGAGGATCAGCTGCAGGGTGACCGAGCCGTTGTAGTGGTTGGCACTGAGCCGGTAGGTCGCTCTAATGTCCCCGGGCAGCGGATCGGCATGGCCGAACAGCATGGCATCGATCAGTGCCTTGCCGCGGCGCAGGCGCAGTTTCAGATGGCGTTCGCCGACGACTCGCTGCGATAACACTTCAAAGCGGTCGTAAAACCTCGGCTCCGGAAAACCCTGTCCCCAGACTGCATCGGCCAGTGCCGAGGCGTTTGCCAGGGTCATTTCTTCAAGCGGCAATGAGCCGTCGGTAATCCATTCACGATCGAGATCGCCCGGAGTCAGTAATTCGCGGGCCACGGCTTCAAATGCAATGCTGAATTTCTCGAAGGCGTGTTCGCTCAGTGACAGTCCGGCAGCGGCAGCATGCCCGCCGAAACGCAGGATCAGATCCGGATGGCGTTTGGAGACGAGATCCAGCGCGTCACGCAGATGCAGTGCATTGATGGAGCGGCCCGAACCTTTCAGTTCGCCGTTGCCTGCTGCAGCAAAGGCGAATGTAGGCCGGTGAAAGCGCTCGCGCAGGCGGGAGGCGAGGATGCCGATGACGCCCTGGTGCCATTGCGGATCGAACAGGCTCAGTGTGTAGCCGGGTTCGACGTTTTCGACAGAGGCTAATGCCGATTCCTGCATGTCGGCTTCAATGTCGCGACGCTGGCGGTTCAGTTGGTCGAGCTGACGCGCGATGTCGGCAGCGCGGATGGGGTCATCGGTGGTGAGGCATTCGATGCCCAGCGACATGTCGGTAAGCCGACCGGCGGCGTTGAGCCGGGGGCCTGCGACAAAACCGAGGTCGTAGGCGCCGGCCCGACGCACATCACGGCCGGCGGCGTTGAACAAGGCGGTGATGCCGGCATGTGAGCGACCGGAACGCATGCGCTGCAAGCCATGCTGGACCAGAAGCCGGTTGTTGTCATCGAGTCGCACAACGTCGGCGACCGTTCCCAGTGCCACAAGATCGAGCAGCGCGCCGAGGTTGGGTTCTGGCTTTTCGGCATAAGCGCCGCGTTTGCGCAGCTCAGCACGCAGCGCGAGCATCAGATAGAACATCACGCCGACGCCGGCGAGGCTTTTGCTCGGAAAGGTGCAGCCGGGCTGATTGGGATTAATGATGCACCAGGCGTCGGGCAGGAAATCTCCGGGCAGGTGGTGGTCGGTGACCAGCACTTTCATACCGAGGCGGTTGGCTTCAGCGACGCCGTCGATGCTGGCGATACCGTTGTCGACGGTGATCAGTACATCCGGGTTTTTTTCTTCGGCGGCAAGTTTGACAATTTCCGGTGTCAGGCCATATCCGTATTCGAAACGGTTCGGTACCAGATAGTCGACGTCGGCGCCGAAGCCGCGCAGTGCCCGCAGGCCGACCGCGCAGGCTGTGGCGCCGTCGGCGTCGTAGTCGGCGATGATCAGCAGTTTTTTTCGTTCAGCAATGGTGTCGGCAAGAAGTGCGGCCATCTTGCCGGCGTTAAGCAGTTGTTCCGGCGCAATCAGTCGCTTGATGTCGGCGTCCAATTGCGATGGACTGCCGATGCCGCGGGCGGCGTAGATGCGTGCGAGGAAGGGCGGGAGGCCTGCAATGGTGAGCCGGTCTTCGAGTTCGGTGTCAACCGGTCGGGTGACGATGCCGGTCATGCCCGGATACCGGTCAGTGTCGACCAATCAGGCGTGCGTCGCCAGAATCTGAACCGATCTGATCCTCGCAGCGTGATACGCAGGCATTGCTCGGGATTGGTGGCCACGATATGCAGAGATTCGATGGGGTTGCCGATGGCAGACCAAAGCGGCGCGAACCAGCCGTCTTCCAGTGCTGCGACAGTTTGCATCCACGCGTCAGGACCTTCATAGCGGGCGGCATGATGCGCCTGATCCAGGGTGATCAGATGTCGCGTCCCGTCAATGGCTTTCCCGGATAGTGCACCCAGCCAGGCTGCAGCCGTATTCGGCACCGGCGCGCATTCCGCGCCGCTTTGCAGTGCGAGTGCGGCGGCCAGCGGATCCGCGCTCCAAATATGCGAAAAATGGCGGCCTGGGACGGCGGGTTTTTCACCGCCGCCCCAAAGCAGCAGACTGTTGATCGCCGGTTCGCCGCGCTGCTCGCGTGCCAGATTGACCGGATGTTCGTGAAGCAGCATCTGGCATTCGGTCAGCCAGCGCTGCCATCGGCCTGCATTTTGCGCACGCGGCAGGGGACGTCCGGCGAGTGTGGTCAGCGTCGGTGACTCAAGCCCTGAGGCTTCGTTGTTCGAGCAATACCAGCGCGTTGGATGGGCAGCCGTCAGGGAGATGCCATCGCCGGCGAAATGCCGGTTCAGCGTGTCTGCCAGTGCCGCGGCTTCGACGGCGGTGACCTGCAGCGCCGGTGCCGCGATCAACAGGGTGCGGCTGCGCTGCAGTTGCAGATGAACCGGATCAGCGCGCATCCAGAAACCGGATTCCGCGGGCTGTGCGTCGACCAGTGCGGTGAGCGCGGCGACAGGCCAGTTGAGCTGTTTTTCGACTTCGAAGGCCTGGCACAGCCAGGTTTCGACATCAATCGCGGGAAATTGCTGGAGGGCGCCGCGGCCGCACATGCGGCGCAGGACCGGCGCGGTGTTTGCGGTGATGCGTTCAGCGCCGGGCGGCGGCAACAGGTCGGGGATGAGCAGGGTGAGTTGCACGTTCTATTGCGCCATACGTCAAATTACTGCGGCAGTGAGGGAATTACTGCAGCTGTCAGTGAGTCTATCATGGGGTCTTGAGGTGTCATTTGTGGCAAACTGCATCTTTCCAATTTTGCACCGGCCTGTGAACTCTTTTCCGCTTTTTGTCGGTCTGCGTTACACCCGCGCACGTCAGCGGACCCGCTTCATTTCCGTGATCTCTCTGATTTCGGTCATCGGCATTGCGCTGGGCATGACCGTGCTGATCACCGTGCTGTCGGTGTTCAACGGTTTTCAGCGCGAGGTGCGCACGCGGATGCTCAGCGCGGTTGCGCATGTGCAGATCAGCGGTCTGGGCGAATCCCTGCGCGATTGGCAGACAGTGGCGGCGACGGCCGCCAAGCATCCGCATGTCGTGGCAGCAGCACCCTATGTGTCAGCCCAGGGCCTGCTGACCAGCGGCGGCAATGTGCGCGGCACCTTTTTACGGGGCATTGATCCCGCGGAGGAAGGCAAGGTCAGCGAGATCGGTGCGCACATGCTTTCCGGGACGCTGAATGATCTGCGTTCGGGCGAATACAACGTTGCGCTTGGCGCGCCGCTGGCGCGCGCTCTGGGTGTTGTGGTTGGAGACAGGGTGGTACTGGTGGCGCCGCAGGGGCAGGTGACGCCGGCAGGGATCCTGCCGCGCTTGAGACAGTTCACGGTGACCGGCATTTTCGAGATCGGCCATTACGAAATCGATGCCGGACTCGCGGTGGTGCATATCGAAGATGCGCAACGCCTGTACCGGATGGACGGTCAGGTCAGCGGCGTGCGCCTGAAGCTGGATGACCTGTTCCTTGCGCGCCAGGTCGCGCGCGACCTGCTGGCACAACTGCCGCCGGAGGTGTCTGTCAGCGACTGGTCGCGTTTCAATGCGACCTATTTTCGTGCTGTCGAGCTTGAAAAGCGCATGATGTCACTGCTGCTGTTTTTCATCATTGCGATCGCCGCGTTCAATATGGTGTCGAGCCTGTTCATGGTGGTGAAAGAGAAGCAGGCGGATATCGCGATCCTGCGCACGATGGGGGCATCTCCGGCCGACGTCATGCGCATTTTCATGGTCCAGGGCACATTGATCGGCGCGATCGGCGTGTTGTGCGGCATTATCTTCGGCATACTCGGCGCGCTCAACGTCGCGGCGATTATTGCCTTCATTGAAAACCTGTTCCATGTGAAATTCATGCCGCAGGACGTCTATCAGATTGCCGATCTTCCTTCACAGTTGCAGGCGGGAGATGTGGTGCTGACCGCGGTGGTGGCGTTCACGCTGTCGATACTGGCAACGATTTATCCGAGCTGGCGCGCGGCAAAGGTCAATCCGGCTGAGGCACTGCGTTATGAGTGAAAATGCGGCAGCCAAGCCTGTAATTTCCTGTCGCGGCCTGCGCAAGGCCTACCGCGAGAGTGTTGATGCGGTTCCGGTATTGCTGGGTATTGATCTGGATGTGATGCCCGGGGAACGTATCGCCATCATCGGTGCTTCGGGTTCCGGCAAAAGCACCTTGTTGCATCTGCTGGGCGGACTGGATGCGCCGAGCGCCGGTGAAGTCAGTATTCTGGGTGAACCGCTGTCGGGGCAGAGCGAGAAGCAACGCGGCGACGTGCGCAATCGCGCGCTGGGTTTTGTCTATCAGTTCCATCACCTGCTGCCAGAGTTTAGTGCGCTGGAAAATGTGGCGATGCCGCTGATCATCCGTCGTGCGCTGCGCGCCGATGCGCTGGAGGCGGCACGCACCATGCTGGTTGCCGTGGGATTGGGACACCGGTTGACCCATACACCAGGTGAATTGTCAGGCGGTGAACGCCAGCGCGCAGCGCTGGCGCGTGCGCTGGTCACCCGTCCTGCCTGCGTGCTGGCCGATGAACCGACCGGCAATCTTGACCGGCGTACTGCAGAGACAGTGTTTGATCTGATGCTGCAGTTGAACCGCGAAACGCAGACCAGTTTTGTCATTGTCACGCACGATCCGCGCATGGCGGAGCGCGCCGATCGCATCCTTGAACTGGATGACGGCGTGTTGAAACCGTTTACTCGCGCGGGGAGCTGAGCGTTTCCATCACTCCGTTGCGCAGCAGTTCCTGATATTGGTTCGCGTCGCTGAGCGACTGCTGCAGCAGGAAGTGCGGCGCACCGCGCTTTATCAGTCGCGGCACGATGATGCCGATTGCGATCACGGACAGACCACTCCATACCCAACCCACCAGCGCCAGTGCCACTCCGCTCCCCAGTACCGGCATCATGAATAGAGGCAGCAGCAGCCGCGCGCTGAGAAATTTCGCTGCGGCTTTGGGATCAAAATTGACGGTGACTTCGCCTCGGGCATAGGCGGCGACGAACTCGGCGTGGGTCAGTGTTACCGGGGTTTTGGTGGCGGCTTCCAAGGTGTTATCGTAAATCTATGTTTTTATTGAATAAATTTTCAGTACTCAACAGGAACCGGATCCAGACTACGCCACAGATACCAGGTGGCGACCGAGCGCCAGGGCGACCATAAGCGGCCCAGCGTAGTGATGCGGCGGTCGGAGAGTTTGCGGCCTTTGTTGTAATGCAGTTCCATCGCGCGCTGCAATCCGATATCGGCCAGCGGAAATACGTCGGGCCGGGTCAGGTAAAAAATCAGGAACATTTCGGCGGTCCAGCGACCGATGCCTTTGACTTCGGTCAGCTCGTCGATCAGCGCTTCGTCATCCATGTCGTGCCAGCGGCTGACGTCAATTGCGCCTTCGGCAAAACGTGCTGACAGGTCGCGCAGATAATTCACTTTCTGTCCTGACAGTCCGCAGCCGCGCAGCTCTTCGACCGAAAGCCGCAGCACGCGTTTGGCTTGCATATCGCCCACAGCAGCGGCGAAACGATCCCAGACGCTTTGCGCGGCTTTCACCGAGATCTGCTGGCCGACAATTGAACGCGCGAGCGTCTGGAATGCGTCGCCGCGGCTGCTCAGCGTCAGTCCCTTGTAACGCACGATCAGTGCGCCCATTACCGGGTCTGCAGCGCCGAGTTCACGGGTTGCGCGTTTCCAGTAGGACGGGGTCTTCTGGGGCGTCATTTTTTTCGGCGCTTTTCCGCGCGGCGTTGCCAGGCCAGCCGCACGTAAATTTTCCAGGAATTGTCCACCAGCAGGTAACCCAGGGCAGCCAAGGTAATGGCCAGCAGCGGCAGGCCGACTGCCAGGGGTTTGCCCATGGCAACCATCCAGTCGAACAGCGCGGGCAGCCATTGACTCCAGGACAGGCCTTCGGTGCTGAATGCGGCGGGTGCGTGATGTGGCGCGTCGTGCATGGTCACCAGTGCGCCATAACGGTAGGCGACGTAATAAAGCGGCACGATGGTCAATGGATTGGTGTACAGCGTCATCAGCGCCGCGACAGGCAGATTGACGCGGAAAATGATCGACAGGATGACACCTGTGAGGATCTGCAGCGGGCCCGGAATCAGACCTGAAAACAGACCAACCGCAACCCCGCCCGCGACCGAACGCCGGTGCAGATGCCACAGATTGTGATGCTGCAGCCACGGCCCGAACCAGGCGACAAAACGGTTGCCGGTGATCGATGCGTGGGTGGGCAGGTATTTGCGGAAGTGCTTGCGCGGCATTGCGGAATTCGGCGGGTGAGTTGCGGCATTGTAGCGGCTCCGGTCAGCGCCGGTTCCGCCGCAGCGTTATGGAACGATGGTCCTACCCATTCTTTTGTTTGCCTTAGGCGTCTGGCTGCTGCAACTGCAGCCGGTCTTGCCGCCGCTGGTCTGGGCGGGATGGCTGACCGCCTGCCCGTTTCTGCTGGCCTTGCTGCAGGGCGGGGGAAGGTTGCGCCGGATTTTGCGAATGGCCGTCATTCTGATCGCGGCACTGGCCTTCGGTTTCGCGTGGGCGGCATGGATGGCGCATGTACGGATGGCTGATGCATTGCCGGCTGATTGGGAGGGTCGAGACATCACTCTCGTTGGTGTCGTGGCAACGTTACCGCAGCAATATGAACGCAGCGTGCGTTTTGAGTTCAATGTCGAACAGCTGCAAACTCCGGATGCACAGCTGCCGCAGCGCATCGTGCTGTCATGGTGGGGTGCCGGCGGACGCGACGGGGCGCAGGCACAATTGCCTGAAGTGCATCCGGGAGAACGCTGGCAGTTCACGGTGCGCCTGAAGCGGCCGCACGGTCTCGTTAATCCGCATGGTTTCGATTACGAAGCCTGGCTTCTGGAGCGCGGTGTGCGCGCAACCGGGTATGTGCGTCCCAGGGGCGGGCATCGCAGGCTGCAGGCGCAGGTGCAATCACCGGCTTACGCGGTGGAGCGCACTCGCGAGCGCTTGCGTGACCGCATCCAGTCCGCGCTGGGCGAGGCGCCGGCTGCTGGTGTAATCACTGCACTGGTGATGGGTGACCAGCGTGCTATCCCGCCGGAGCAGTGGCAGGTGTTTACGCGCACCGGCGTCAATCACCTGATGAGCATTTCCGGTCTGCATGTGACCATGCTCTCCGGTCTGGCGTTTGCGCTGGTCAACTTTGCGTGGCGACGCAGCGCACGATTGACGCTGGCGCTGCCGGCGGTGAAGGCCGCGGCCGTTGCGGGGCTGTTGGCCGCGCTGTTTTATGCGTTGCTGGCCGGGTTTGCAGTGCCGGCGCAGCGCACGGTGTTCATGTTGGCCGTGGTTGCGGTTGCGCTGTGGATGGGACGGGCCACAGCGGCACGCGAGGTGCTTGCCCTGGCGCTGCTGGTGGTGCTGCTGATTGATCCGTGGTCGGTACTCGCGGCGGGTTTCTGGCTGTCCTTCGGTGCGGTGGCGATCATCCTGTTTGTGACATCCGGCCGTCTGAAACCCGCGCATTGGCTGATGGCCTGGGCACGGGTGCAATGGGCCGTGACGCTGGCGCTGGTGCCGGTGCTGTTGGCCCTTTTTCAGCAAATTTCATTGATTTCGCCGGTGGCCAATGCTTTGGCGATTCCGCTGGTCAGTCTGGTGGTGGTGCCCCTGGCGCTGGCCGGAGCCGTATTGCCGTTCGACGCAATATTGCAATTCTCTCAATGGCTTATGAACGGTTGCGTGCTGGCACTCGAGTGGCTGAGCGTTTTGCCTGATGCGGCCTGGGAGCAGCACGCGCCCCCGGGCTGGACAGTTGCAGTGGCTTTGATCGGCACCGTCTGGATGCTGTTGCCGCGGGGCTTTCCGGCGAGATGGATTGGTGCGATTGCGTTTTTGCCTTTGCTGCTGATCGCGCCCGATCCGCCGCCGGATGGCGGGCTGCGTCTGACCGTACTTGATGTGGGGCAGGGCTTGTCGGTGGTTGCGCAGACGCGCAGCCACGCGCTGCTGTTTGATACCGGCCCGGCATTCGGGCCTTCGGCCGACAGCGGCAACCGGGTGATCGTGCCTTTCCTGCGAGCGTCCGGAATCCGCCGCCTGGATGCTCTGGTGCTGAGCCATGATGATATTGACCACACCGGCGGCGCCTTATCGGTGCTGCAGGCTGTGCCGGTTGAAGCGATGCTTTCATCACTGCCGGATCTGGATCCCTTGCTGCTGGTCGGACCGGTGGAGCGGCGTTGCGCGGCGGGGCAGGCCTGGCGCTGGGATGGCGTACAGTTTGAAATGCTGTATCCGGACGCCGATACGCGTAACACGGTGAAACTCAAGGACAACGAGCGCAGTTGCGTACTGAAAATCACGACTGCTTCCGGCAGCGTGCTGATTCCCGCAGACATCGAACGTCATGGTGAGCGGACACTGCTTGCGACCGCCGCCGGGCAGTTGCGTGCCGATGTGCTGATTGCGCCGCATCAGGGCAGCAGAACATCTTCGTCAGAAGCTTTTGTGCGTGCCGTTGCGCCGCAAACGGTAATTTTCCCTATCGGCTACCGCAACGCTTTCAGGCATCCGCATCCGGAGGTGGTGGAGCGTTACCGGCAACTGGGCAGCGCAGCGCATTACACCGACCGTCACGGCGCGGTCATGCTGAAGTTCGGTGATGACGGCATCAAGGTGCTCCGGCAACGTGAAATCAGGCGCCGTTACTGGCTGGATCCACCGGACCCCGGCGCCGGCGGCGACGATTCTGCAATGCTCTGGTAGGGCAAAGCGTAACGACGTCAATGAGTTACCGTGGCCCGCCCGCAGGCGTTGGGCGCACTGTCAAATCTCTGTAAAATACGTCGATGCAACACACCCCCATCCAGCACTGCCGCGACCGGGTTGAAACCCGTTTAGCTGCTTTCATTTTCCAGCATTTTTCATGAGCGAAACCCCCGTACCCGTCGTTCCTGTTGAAGCCCCGCTGGTGGCCAAGGTTTATGGCCAGCCGATGCTGGAACTGCCGCAGGACCTGTATATCCCGCCGGACGCGCTGGAAGTGTTCTTGGAGCAGTTCGAGGGACCGCTGGATTTGCTGCTGTATCTGATCCGCAAGGAGAACATCAGCGTCCTCGAAATCCCGATGGCGAAGCTGACGCTGCAGTACCTCGAATACGTCGAGTTGATGCGTTCTCAGCAGTTGGAACTTGCGGCGGAATACCTGCTGATGGCGGCAATGATGATCGAGATCAAGTCGCGGATGCTGTTGCCGCGGCCGAAGAACGCTGAGACCGAGGAAGACCCGCGCGCCGAGCTGGTGCGCCGTTTGATGGAATACGAGCAGATGAAGCTTGCTGCGCAAAACCTCAACGAGGTGCCGCAGGCGGGTCGTGATTTCACCGTCGTGCAGGTTCTGTTCGAGCGCGAAGCTTCACTGCGTCTGCCTGAGGTCAACATCGAGGATCTGAAGCTCGCCTGGCTGACCATTCTGCAGCGCGCGTCGATCACCAAGCATCACAAGATCACCCGTGAACAACTGTCGGTGCGTGCGCACATGACCCGGATTCTTCGTATCCTGCAGACTGAGGAATACATTGAATTCACCAAGCTGTTTACCCCGGAAGAAGGGGCGCCAGTTCTGGTTGTGTCGTTTCTGGCCATTCTGGAGCTCGCCAAGGAAACGCTGATTGTGGTGAGTCAGGAAGAGGCTTACGCGCCAATTTACGTCAAACTCAGGGGCGGCCAGGTCGCCGCTGTGCAATAAACGCCGTGCTATAAAAAGAGTGCCATGGAAGAAAACACCGTAGAAAATACCGAGGACGTCACGCCAGAAGTCGTGGCTGAGAATGCTGCAGATAACGCGGCAGAAAACGCGGCTGAAAACGAGCTCGACCTCGATCACGTCAAATATGTTCTGGAAACGGCCTTGCTGGTGACGCAGGAGCCGATGTCGCTGCACGACCTGAAAAAGTTGTTCGACAAAAAGCTGGATAACGACACCCTGCGCAAGGTGCTGGAAGACCTGCGTGGTAATTGGGAGGGGCGGGGCGTCGAACTGGTGAGCGTTGCTTCAGGCTGGCGCTTCCGCGCGCGGCCCGAAGCGCAGAAATTCCTTGATCGCCTGAGCCCGGAAAAACCGCCGAAGTATTCGCGCGCGGTGATGGAAACGCTGGC
>CANHZX010000064.1 GCA_947465215.1 Betaproteobacteria bacterium
TAATGGATGCTGGTGCCGCCGCGGCGAAATGCGGTGTCGCTCATCAGTTCCTGGTGCAGCGGCAGATTGGTCTTGATGCCCTCAATGACGGTTTCCGACAGGGCGATATGCATCTTCGCAATCGCCTGTTCGCGCGTGTCTCCGTAGGTGATGATCTTGCCGAGCAGCGAATCGTAATTCGGTGGCACGAAATAACCGCTATAGGCATGCGAATCGACGCGCACGCCCGGCCCACCGGGCATGTGCAGAGAAGTGATGCGGCCGGGAGAGGGAGTGAATTTGTACGGGTCTTCGGCATTGATGCGGCATTCAATGGCGTGGCCCTTGATGACCACGTCCTTCTGCCGGATCAGCATTTTTTCACCGGCGGCAATGCGAATCTGCATTTGCACCAGGTCCAGCCCGGTCACACATTCAGTAACCGGATGCTCAACCTGCAGCCGCGTATTCATTTCGATGAAATAAAACTCGCCGCCCTCGTACAAAAACTCGAAAGTGCCGGCGCCCTGATAACCGATCTTGCGGCAGGCCTCGGCGCAACGCTCACCGACCTTGGCGCGTGCGCGTGCGTCCAGCAGCGGTGCCGGCGCCTCTTCGATGATTTTCTGGTGCCGCCGCTGCATCGAGCAGTCGCGATCACCGAGGTACAGCGCATTCTTGTGTTTGTCGGCGAGCACCTGGATTTCAATATGGCGCGGCTTCTCCAGGTACTTTTCCATGTATACCGACGGATTGCCGAAAGCAGCCTGGGCTTCGGATCGCGTGGTGTTGACCGCGTGAATCAGCGCCGCTTCGGTATGCACGACGCGCATGCCGCGTCCGCCGCCACCGCCCGCCGCCTTGATGATCACCGGATAACGGATCTGCCGTGCGATCTTGACGATTTCCTTGGGATCTTCCGGCAGCGCGCCGTCCATGCCGGGCACCACGGGCACGCCGGCTTTTTTCATTGCGTTTTTCGCGCTGACCTTGTCGCCCATCAGGCGGATGGTTTCAGCTTTGGGGCCGATGAAGGTGAAACCGCTTTGCTCAACCCGTTCGGCGAAATCGGCGTTTTCCGAAAGGAATCCGTAGCCGGGATGTATGGCCTGGGCGTCGGTGACTTCCGCGGCGCTGATGATTGCCGGCACATTGAGGTAGCTGCCGCTGGACGGCGCGGGGCCGATGCACACCGATTCGTCGGCCAGGCGCACGTATTTCGCCTCAGCATCGGCTTCGGAATGCACGACTACTGTCTTGATACCCATCTCGCGGCAGGCGCGCTGGATACGAAGCGCAATTTCGCCGCGATTGGCTATGAGAATTTTGTCGAACATGAATTCAGTTTATCCCCGGCGCCGCAATCGTCCAGAAGTTCTCCGCGACAGGCGGTTCCGCACGATCTGAGACAGGTGTTAAAAGGTTCAGCCGATGATGAACAGCGGCTGGCCGTATTCGACCGGCTGGCCGTTTTCAACCAGGATGGCCTTGATCACGCCATCCGCGTCCGCTTCGATTTCATTCAGCAGCTTCATCGCTTCGATAATGCACACGGTTTCACCAGACTTGATCGGCGATCCGACTTCAACAAACGGTTTCGATCCCGGGGCCGACGAGCGGTAGAAGGTGCCGACCATTGGCGATTTAACGATATGCCCTTCGGGTTCCGCAGCCGGTGCTTCTGCAGCCGGAGACGCTGCTTCCGCGGCTTCGACCGCAGGCATCTGCATCATCGGCTGCGGCGCATGCGCCATCATCACCGGCGCAGATGCGCCACCAAAACGGCTGATGCGCACTTTTTCTTCGCCTTCAGTGATTTCCAGTTCGGCGATGTCTGACTGCTGCACCAGATCAATCAGTGTTTTCAGTTTTCTCAAATCCATGACTAACCCTTCTTTTTCGTATGGCGCAAAGCGTAATCCAGCGCCAGTTCATACCCGGCCGGGCCGAGGCCGCTGATCACGCCGACCGCGATATCCGAAAAATAGGACTCGCGGCGGAACGATTCCCGCGCAAACACATTGGACAAATGAATCTCGACAAAGGGGATCGCCACCGCTGCCAGCGCATCACGCAAGGCGACACTGGTATGGGTGAATGCGGCGGGATTGATCAGGATGAAATCCGTGCCGTCCCGCCCGGCCTGCTGCACCCGCTCGACCAGGTCAGCCTCGGAATTGCTTTGGAAAGCAGCCAAACTGACCCCGGCGGTCTGGGCCCTTGTCTGCAAACGGCTTTCGATTTCAGCGAGGGTCGTCGCCCCGTAGATGCCGGGTTCGCGCGTCCCGAGCAGATTCAGGTTCGGACCGTTGAGCAACAACAATTGTTTGGGACTACTCATGGCCTTCCCGCTTATTTATAATAGTTGAACATCCTGCGGCGAACCTACCGCCCCGCCCGTCCCGGGCTGCAAAATCGGCACCGAATCCGGCCTCAATTCAAGTTGACCGATTTTGCCAGAAATTAGTAACAATAGTCCACAAAAGACTGCTGAATAGCCCAATTTAACGGGATCGGCCTCTGGAATGCCATGCCTTGACCGGTGCCAAGGGCCGCTTGGTCGGCCGACTTAATAAACCCCTTTATACGGTATCGACCCGTCAGGTCTGCCGAGCATGCGTTTACGAAAGAAGCCGGAATATAGGCCATAAAGAACGAAAATAGCGGTATTTTAAAAGAAGATGGGGTCAGCGCCGGGTAAAATCCCGGGCCTTTTGCCCCCCCCCAAACCGCCGTGTGCGGCGTTATTACAGCAAGGGCTGCAGCGCACCTCGCATACGCTCCTCGGAAATGCCGCCGAGCAGCGTGGCAACGATCCGCCCCGCGGGATTCATCACCAGGGTGTAGGGGAGGACGCCCGCTTTGTTGCCTGCCTCGCGCGACAAATCCATCGCATCAATGCCACCGATGACCAATGGATAATCCACCTTGAACTCATTGGCGAATTCGCGCACTTTATCTACCTGATCAACGGCAATACCTACAAATTGGACGTTTTTAGCGCCATATTCCCGCTGGAGGCGGAGGAACATCGGGATCTCTTCGCGACAGGGTGCGCACCAGGTCGCCCAGTAATTCACCACTAGGATGCGCCCGCGGTATGCCGTCAACGATGTCGGAGCACCATCCAGCCCGGTGACGCGGTTTTCCAGAATCTTTAGGCCCAATTCCGGTGAAGGGCCACCCCCGAAACCACCAATACGGAACAGATGCGCGCCATAACCCGCGGCGGCAGCCAGCCCGCCGACCCCGGCGAGCAGCAAAGTCCGGCGCAGCGGGGTCACCGCAGCCCCAGCGCCTGATCCAGCACCGTTGAGAATTTGTCAGCGGCCTGGAAACCGATCACCCGCAAGCCCTGGATTTCACGGCCAGCGGAGTCAAAAAAGATGATGCCGGGAGGCCCGAACAGACGAAACCGTTTGAGCAGAGCCTGATGATCGGCACTGCCGGCAGTCACATCGGCCTGCAACTTGACCATGCCGGCCATTCGCGACTTCACCGCCGGATCGTTGAAGGTGTAACGCTCCATTTCCTTGCAACTCACGCACCAGTCGGCATAAAAATCGAGCATTACCGTTTTGCCCTTGGCTGCCGCGACCGCGGCATCGAGTTCGGCCACGCTGCCAACCCGCCGAAAAGCGACGGCCGGCGCCGCGGATGACGTACCGCCCGCAACCCCACGTAACCCGGACAGCGGCTGCAACACATCGCGGCTGCCGGACAGGGCGCCGATGACATAGGCCATCCCGGCCACCAGCGCGATGATGCCGACGCCTTTGCTGATTCGCGCAAAACCGCGGGCGCCCTGCGGCAGGGGATCAATGGCGCGAAGGTAAACCCCGGTCAGGATCAACAGCGCTGCCCAAGCCAGCATTTGCATTGCCATGGGGATCACCGGTGACACCAGATAGATGGCGACCGCCAGCAGCAACACACCAAAAAACCGTTTGACGCTTTCCATCCATGGACCGGCCTTGGGAACCAGTGCACCGGCGGATGCGCCGACAGCGAGTAAGGGCACGCCCATGCCCAGCGCCATCGCAAACAGGGCGCTGCCGCCGAGCACCGCATCACCGCTTTGCGAGATGTACAGCAATGCGCCGGCCAGCGGCGCCGCCACACAAGGCCCGACAATCAGCGCGGAGAGCATGCCCATGACGAACACACCGAAAAAATGTCCGCCGTGGAGTTGTCCGCTGGCGCCGGCCAGTTTCGACTGCAAAGCAGTGGGCAACTGCAACTCGTAAAACCCGAACATCGACAACGCCAGCACGACAAACACCATCGCGAATGCGCCCAGCACCCAGGGATTCTGCAGAGCCGCAGACAGCAGCGCCCCCGACATGCCGGCAGCAACCCCGGCCAGCGCATAGGTGATCGCCATACCCAGCACATAGGCGGCCGACAGCAGCAGACCGTGCATGCGCGTCATCTGATGTCCGCGCCCGACAATGATGCCGGAGAGGATGGGCACCATGGGCAGGACGCAAGGCGTAAACGACAGCAGCAGACCGAATCCGAAGAAGCTTACGATGAGCAGCCAGGTTTCGCCGTGGAACAGCTCGGCGATCAGCGCGTCCTCGCCCAGCCGGCCGGCAGCAACTGCTGCTGATGCGCCGCTGCCCTTGCCGGCAGGCAGCCGCAGCTCCGCCTTCTGTTCCACCGGCACATAACAGACGCCGACGTCGGCACACCCCTGGGATATCGCCGTCAACACGACGCGTCCGTCATGTCCGCCGGGCGCAACCGGAACAGTAATGCGCACCTCATCGCGGTACACCGCGACTTCACCGAAGAATTCGTCTTTTTTGATTTTTCCGGCTGGCAACTGCGGCTCACCCTGTGACGCCGAAGCCGGTTCCAATTTGAAACGGAGCTTGTCGCGATACAGGTAATAACCCTTGGCGATGACATAACGCACTTCGATGGCATCGCCCCCCGAGGCACGCGCACTGAACGCGAAAGCCTTTTCCGGGTCCAGAAGCTCCGGTTCGGCGGCCTGCGCAAAACCGCCGCAAATCAGCAACAGGACAAATAACCAGCGAAAAATCATGGGGTGATCCGGGTCAGGGTTGCGAGGCTGGAATCAGGCGGCGGTCTCGGCCGTCACCCATTCCAGATAAGCCGGCAAACCGCGCACCAATGGGACCGCGACGATCTCCGGGAGTTCATAAGGATGGTTGTCACGGATCGCCGCTTCCAGTGCGGGGTAGCCGGCTGCCGTGGTCTTGATGATCACCGGCACTTCACGGGCCTCCTCAACAGCACCGCGCCAGCGATAGGTGGAAATACAGGGGGACAACACATTCACGCAAGCAGCGAGTTTCGCGTCGACAAGATGACGCGCCAGTTTTTGCGCCGCCGCCTCGTCAGGGAGGCTCGAGAACACCAGCAGCACACCGGCCGCCTCAGCGGACATGGCGTTGCTCCTGACGGGCAAGCGCCGCCGCAATGCCTTCATGCACGGTCGGATAACGCAGGCGCACGCGCAATTCCTGCTTGACGCGCGAATTGGTAAGCCGGCGCGATTCGCTCATGAACGAATAGAGCATTGCCGGCAGCACGGCACGCGCTTCGGCACGGGGCACACGCGGCGGGCGCGGCAGACTGAAGCGGTCGGCAACGAGGTCAAAATAATCACCCATCTTCTGCGGCGCATCATCGCTGGCGTTGTAACTGCGATTCGCCTGTCCGCGATGCAGGGCGGCAACAACCATGCGCGCCAGATCATCGGCATGGACATGATTGACGTAGGAATCATCCTGCGGCAGCAGCGCCGGCGTGCCGCGCTCGATGCGCGCTACCGGCAGCCGGTCCGCCGCGTAAATACCCGGCACGCGCAGGATGCTGACACACACGCCGGAGCGCGCACCCCACTCCCGCAGGCGCTGCTCCGCATCTGCACGGCGCCGTGCGCGATCCGTCCCGGGCCGCAACGGACGCGTCTCGTGCGTCAGGTCGCCGCTGCAGTCGCCATAGACACCGCTGGTGCTTATATAGACAAAGTGCTGTGGTAGACTTCGCCCCCGCCCGAGCGCTGCAATCAGGTGCGCGGTCCGGGTGTCGGCAGTGCCAGCGGCCGGCGGCGGTGCAAGATGAATAACGTCATGCGCCAGTCCTGCCAGTCCCGCAAGTGTTGCCGGCCGGTCGAGATCACCGGTTAATGGCGTCAGGCCGTGATCGCGCAACGCGGCGCAACGCTCCGCATCGCGGGTCAACGCATAAATGCGGTGGCGCGGGCGCAGCAGCATCGCTACACGCAGTCCGACGTCGCCGCAACCGATGATCAACAGACGTTTCATATAGTGTCTTATTCTAGCGTAGTCACTCCGCACTGAATTCCGGAAATCCAGTCATGTCCAGGCAGATCACCATCCGTCCCAGCGGCCATGTTTTTCAGGCTCAGGAAGGCGAAACCGTGCTGGAAGCGGCGCTGCGCGAAGGTTTCATGCTTCCTTATGGCTGCCGCAACGGCGCCTGCGGTTCCTGCAAAGGCAAAGTCATTGAAGGCGCGGTGGATCACGGCAATTTCAGGGACAGCGTGTTGCCTGCAGTGGAGCGCGAGCGCGGTAACGCTCTGTTCTGCCAGGCGCGGCCGCAAACCGATCTGCTGATCGAATGTCGCGAGATCGGTGCGGTCAAGGACATCACCGTCAAAACCCTGCCCTGCCGCGTACAAACGCTGGAGTTGGTCGCACCCGATGTGATGCGCATCCGCCTGAAGCTGCCTGCAGCCGAACGGCTGCAGTTTCTCGCCGGTCAATACATCGACATACTGCTGAAGGACGGCACGCGGCGCAGCCTGTCGCTGGCCAACCCGCCACACGACGACGCTTTGATTGAGCTGCATATGCGCAACTACGGCGGTCCGTTCAGCCGGCATGTTTTCATTCAGATGAAAGAAAAAGACATCCTGCGTTTCGAAGGACCGCTCGGCAGTTTTTATCTGCGCGAGGACAGCAGCAAACCCGTCGTGCTGCTTGCGGGCGGCACCGGCTTCGCGCCGATCAAGGCCATCATCGAACATGCAATCCACAATCAGTTGAAGCGGCACATCATTCTTTACCGCGGCGCTCGCCGGCCGGCCGATCTTTATCTCAATGAACTTCCGGAGGGCTGGCAGCGCGACAATGCTGTCGCTTACGTGCCGGTGTTATCCGATGTTGCAGACGGCGATGTCTGGAACGGCCGCTGCGGCCTGGTGCATCAGGCGGTGATGGAAGACCTGCCCGATCTATCGGGTTACGAGGTTTACGCCTGCGGCGCACCTGCGATGGTCGAAGCGGCCCGCCGAGATTTCACCTCGCGCTGCGGTCTGCCCGAAGCCGCGTTTTATGCCGACGCATTCACGCCGGCAGTGCCGGCAACAAACTGATTTTCAGAGCAGTTGCCGGCGGCGTCCGCCGCTGGCGCGCTTGAGCTGAGCGACCGCGAGCTCAAGGCTGGCGCGATAGTGTTTGCGCGCGTCATCGACGCGCTCCAGCCGGTCATGCAGCTGCGCGAGTTCCAGATGCGCCGAGTACGTCGGCTCCACAGCAACACTCGCCTCGAAATAACTCTGCGCTTTGCCCCACAGCTGCTGCCGCGCACACAGACGACCCAGCGCAAGCAGCAGCGCACCGTCCTTGCGGTGTTCGCGCAGCCAGCGCTCGCCGCGCTCAATCTGGCGCAAGGCATTGGCCGATCCGCACTCGCCGTACAAAGTCACCAGTCCGCCGTCCCAATCGGCATCCAGGCTGCTTTCAATGATCGCGACGGCTTCGTCACCAAGCCCCAGAACGTTAAACGCTGCGGCTGCCGCGGCTGCAACCGATGTTTGGCGGCGATAACGTTCCGGCAGGCGTTTCCACAGGTCCTTTAATCCGCCGGCATCACCGGAGCGCCGCTCAAGCAATTGCCGCCAGGCATGACGGCGCTCCACATCCGCCTGATCGGCACTGAACACGCCGCGCTTTTCCAGCTGATCAATCAGTGCCGGCGCCAGATCCCATTGCCCGATACGCTGCCTCGCGCGCAATTCAAGACGCAGCGCCGCCGTATGTTTGACGGGCAGCAGGGCCAGCGTCGCCAGCGCTTCTTCCGGCCTGCGGTCATCAAGCAGCATTCGCGCTTTACTGACTACGGTCATCACATCGGGACGTCCGGCCTCGGCACTCAAGCGCTCCAGATAACCGTCGCGCCGGCCATGGGCCCGCAATCCGTGTGCGGCCTGAGCGGCCACCACGATGCCGATGTCGGCAGGAGCGCCCTGCTCGACCGCACGTGCCGCGGTTTTTTCGGCACGCGCATATCGTCCGGAAAAAAACTCGCGAAGGGATTCAAGCATCGTGCCGTAAGCCGCGTCGCGGCGACGTGTTTCCCGGAACCGCGCCACGCGCGATGGCAGCTCAACAGCGGTGATCAGCAGGCGCAGCAGCAGATAGGCGGCAGCAAAACCGAGCACAATCAGCACGATGGCAAAATTCAGCGACAGCTCGACGCGCTGTCCGGGTAGCGCGATCAGCACATAACCGGGGTTGAGGTCGGCCAGCAGGGTCAGACCTGTCGCCAGCACGCACAGCACGAGTATCCAGATCAGCCAGCGCATCGCCGTCCGCTCAGTTCGACGTTTTGGCGCGCGGCAAGCGCAGCTTGCGCAGCGCTTCCAGCGTTTCGGCGAGATCAGGAATGTCGACCTGCACCTGCGCTGCCTGAAGTTTGCGCAGCGTACCGGTCATCGCGGTCACCGCCGGATCGCCTTTTTCAAAATGCTTCTCCAGCAAACCCTGAGCGGCACGCAGATCGACCTGATAACTCTTGGTATCACGCGAGAGCAGGGCCACGCGGGCGCCGACCAGACGCAGCTTGAGATTTTCACGCAGGAAAAATGCCTGGTCCGGCGCCAGCAGTGCCGCGTCCTGCACACCAGTACGCTGGATGCGCACCAGTTGTCGCAATTCCCGCCACACTTCGCCGAGCACCCGCTCCCAGGCCGGCGCATCTGCAGCCGGCATCGCCGGTGCGGACTTCTCGGGTTTGGCATGGGCATCCATCGCCAGCGGCAATTTATCCACGGCGGCAATGACGTCATCGAGCCGGGCGCTGGAGCCGTAGATGTCGACCAGCGGCAGTCCCTTGAGCTTTTCAATATCGCGGGCCAGTCCACGGCGTAAAGCGGCATAGCGCGGCTGATCCATGCGCTGCAGACGCGCTTCCGCATTCTCCAGACCGATCAGCGCCGCCCGCACATTCGCGGCAATCTGCAGTTGCTGGCTGGCGAGCAACACCGATTGCTCGATATCGGCAAAAGCCCAGTCATCGCGATTGCGCGACAGCTCCTGATACAACGTCTCCAGCGCGACCTGCTGGCTTTGTGACTCGGCAAGCTTCGCTTCGAGCACGCCCAGCTTGACCTCCGCCTCACGCAGCGCCGTCGCGGCCTGTGTGGCACGCGCACCGGCCTCCTTGTTCTGGGTTTCCATTTCGGAGAGCCGGCGCGCGAGATCGCGGCGGAGCGTGTCTTCGGCGCCGCGGTTCTGATACCACTGGTAGGCCGAAAAAAGGGCCACCAGCAGGGCAAGCGCCAGCGCCAGTGTCGCCAGACTGCCGCCTCGACGCGGTTCCGCAGCGGGATTTGCAGTTCCGGCCGCGTCCTTTACCGCTGTTTCCACCGGAGGAATTTCACGCTCATTCATGACGCGGAGGATAGCATGCGCATTGCGGTGCTAAGCGCGGCCAAAGTGGCGCAACAACGCATCCATCAAACCGTCATCGCCGGGCGCAGTTTCGATGACATGGCGGCAACCCAGTTCACGCGCCACAGCGGCAATACGCGGATGCGGCGCAAACAGCGGGGTCTGCTGCAACAGCGGCTGGCCGGATGGGCCGACCATCGCAAACAAATTGCGCATACCTTCGCTGCTGGTGATGGTCACGGCATGCAAGGTCTTACCGGCCCAAGCCTGCAGCAACGGGGCCGCGGCGGCATCGGGCCGGGCGCGGCGATAACATTCGACATAGTCCACCTGCGCACCACGCGAGGTGAGAGTATCGCCTAGCAGTTCGCGTCCACCGTCACCGCGAAAAATGACAACGCGCTGACCGGCCACTGCCTGCAGTTCAGGCAGTGCCAGCAGATGTTCACTGTCAAAATGGCGCTCCGGCGAAAGAACGCCGGAAACGCCAAACCGTTCGAGTTCACGGACACTGCCCTTGCCGATGGCGGCGACGCGCATCGCTGCCGGCCATTGACGACGTGCGATGACCTGCTTCATCGCCCGCACTACCGCATTGGGGCTGATGAACACGGCGAGCTGATAGTCATCAAGTCTGGCGATGACATCGATCAGCGGCTGAAGATCCGGCGTGTCGATAATTTCCAGCACCGGAAACAGGATGGCCTGGCCGCCGGCCGCATGAATGCGCCCGGCCAGAGGACCGGACTGCTGCGCAGGACGGGTAACCACGATGCCGCGACCGGCCAGCGGAGCAGCAACGGCAGTCATCACGGATGCGCGAGCGCCGAAAGAATATCGGCAGCGCCGCGGTCTTTGAGTTCGGTGGCCAGCGCCAGACCGACAGCCTCGGCGGTTTCGGGAGCGCCGGAGGCTTCGCCGCGGATGACCTGCGAACCGTCAGGCTCACCGACCAGCCCGCGCAGGCGCAGCTGCCCGCCGGCGATTTCGGCAAAACCGGCGAGCGGCACATTGCAGCTGCCGGCCAGCGCGCGGGAAAACGCGCGTTCCGCCAACACGCATTGCCGCGTCGGCGCATGCACCAGCGGCGCCAGCAGCTCAAAGACGTCTTTGCGGTCTTCGCGACATTCAATGCCGAGCGCACCCTGGCCCACCGCCGGCAGGCTTTCTTCCGGCGTCAGCAATGCGGCGATGCGATCGGCCAGACCCAGCCGCTTTAATCCAGCGGCGGCGAGAATGATCGCGCCGTACTGACCCTCATCGAGTTTGCGCAGGCGGGTCTGCACATTGCCGCGCAACGGCTCAATCTGCAAATGCGGAAAATTCGCGCGCAGCTGGCATTCGCGGCGCAGGCTGGACGTGCCGACGCGAGTCCCCGCGGGCAGTTCGGCAAGACCGCGGTAATTGTTGGAAACAAAGGCATCGCGCGGATCGGCGCGTTCCAGCGTCGCTGCCAGCGCGAAGCCCGGCGGCAGATGCATCGGCACATCTTTCATCGAATGCACGGCAAGATCGGCACGACCGTCGGCCAGCGCATCTTCGAGTTCCTTGACGAACAAGCCCTTGCCGCCGATCTTGGCCAGCGAAGTACCGAGATTGCGATCACCTTCGGTGGTCATGCCGAGGATGGATACCGTGCGCTGCGGATATAATCGTTGCAGTTCCGCCTGCACATGTCGGGCCTGCCATAACGCCAGTGCAGATTCCCGCGTGGCGATCACGATCGAACCGGCTTCACGCCGGGGATTACTCTGCATCATATTCTCTGTATCATATTGAATATATTGAATATTTTAAGCCGCTTTCGGTTCCTGATTGTAACATGCGCACTGCTCGGTACCGCACCGGCGATGGGCCAGCTGCAGCAGGCCGATGACCTCGATCAGGTCGCGGCAGAAGCACGCGCCAAACGCATACCCGTTCTGGTTGCCTTCATGCAGCAGTCCTGTCCTTATTGCGCGATTGCGCGAAAGAATCATCTTCTGCCGATTCAGGCCGACCCGCAGTGGGGCAAGCGGGTGCTGATTCGTGAAGTGGATGTCGACCGCAACACGGCGCTGCGGGATTTTGCCGGCGCCCCCACCACACATCGCGCCTTCGCCCACCTTCATCAGGTGCAAAAAGTGCCGACGCTGATCGTCTTTGACGCCGACGGCAAACCCGTGGGCTCGCCGCTGGTCGGGTTGCTCACCGAAGATTTTTACAGGCTCTATATTGAACAGGCCATTGAGAGCGGTCTGACCAAAATGCGCGGCCGCTGAGTGCGCTCAGCGCGCCAGCTCGCGCACGATATGCTGCTGGCGGCGGCTCACCGGAATGCGTTCCTCGAGCCCGGCCAGCAGGACCTGCCAACCGCCTTCACCAGCCTCCGCACCGATGCGTTCGAAACCGCGGATCGCCGCACGCGAAACCAGGCAGTTACGGTGCACGCGCACAAAACGCTCGGCGAATTCCTGTTCCAGCCGCGTCAGCGACTCCTCGATCAGATGTTCACGTTCAGCCGTGCGTACCGTCACGTATTTCAGTTCGGCGCGCAGATACAGGATGTCACTGACGGGGATCAGATGAACCCTGCCACGCTCGGCGGCGCTGAGGCAGGTTCGGGGCGCTTGCTGCAACTCGCGCAGCACCCCGGCCCTGGGCGTTACCGTGCCCGCCGCCCGCGTCAGCGCTTCCTGCAGCCGCGCGGCGCGGATCGGCTTCAGCAGGTAATCCACTGCATGCAATTCAAAGGCGCGGATCGCATACGCGTCGTACGCCGTCGTGAAAATGACCGCGGGCGGCCGCTCCAGCTGCTGCAGATGCTGCGCCACCTCAACACCGTCCATGCCGGGCATGCGCACATCGAGCAGTACCATATCGATGCCGCCCGCCGCCGCAGCGTCCACGGCCTCGCGACCGGTTGCGACTTCTGCCACCACCGCCACCGGCAGCGTATCGCCGATATCGGCCAGCAGATCGCGCATGCGGCTGCGCGCCGGCGCCTCATCATCGACGATCAGCACGCGCAGCGGAGTTGCGTTCATGGACGCCCCGCTTTCACCGCTTTGCCTTCACATAAGGCATCGACATGCGCACTTCATAAAGATTGTCGCCCACCCGTGTGGTCAATTCGGCGGCCACATCGAAATGCAGCTGCAGCCGTTCGCGGATATTGCCCACCGCCATTTTGTTGCCGCCATGGTGTGCTCCGGTGACGCGGTAGGGATTACGCAGGACGACATGCAGGCGGTCGCGTACAGCATAGATATTGATGCTGACCACACCGGGAGTTTCGCTCGGTTCGATACCGTGATACACGGCGTTTTCCAGCAACGGCTGCAATGCCAGCGGAGGCACCAGCGCATCACCCGGCATCTTGTCGATGTGCCACTCAATCTGCAAACGGTCGCCGAGCCGCAGCTGTTCCAGATCCAGATACTGCCTGCAAAGCTCGATTTCATCGGACAGGGGCGCGAGTTCGCGGTTGTCTGCCATCAACGCGCGGAACAGCCCGGCCATGTCTTCCAGCGCGGCTTCCGCGCGGCGCGGCTGCTGGCGCACAAGCGACAACACAGCATTGATGCTGTTGAACAAAAAATGCGGTCGGATGCGCGCCTGCAGTGCCTGCAGCCGGGCTTCCGCCAGCGCCGGCGACAGGGCGCGTCCGCGCAGGTCGAAATACGCCAGCAGCATCACGGTCACCAGCAGTACCACCACCAGCCAGCGCGTCAGCGACGCCGGGTCGAACATCAGCAGCCAGTGGCTGGCGTAATGCAGCACTACCGTCAGCCCTGCTTCGATGGCAAGAACAACTGCAGCGCCCACCGCATAAGGCAAGCGCTGCAGTGTGCGGCCAAGCGCTGCCAGCACCAGCAGACTGAGAATCAACAACGGCTCCACCAGCGCCGCGTTACCGGTGATCTGGCGAGGCCAGTCGAGCAGATACTGCACCTGCAGCAGGGCTGCAAGCAGAACTGCGCCATTAACGATCAGCAGGATGCGCAGCAGGATCCCGAGGCTGCGGAAGTCCGGTAGAGCACCGGTGTGGGCGTTATGATTTATACTCAGCGCCATAGCCGTTTCATTCTAGCAGGCCGTTCGCAACACCATGTCCGCAAAAGAAAAATCTCCCGCCAGCAGCAAACCCAGCGCGACCAAACCCTGGTCCGGCCGTTTCAGCGAACCCGTTGACGATCTGGTCAAACGCTTCACCGCATCCGTCGGCTTCGACCAGCGCCTTGCCGAATTCGACATTCAGGGCTCGATCGCCCACGCACGCATGCTGCGTGCCGTCGGCATCCTGACTGCCGCCGATCTCGAAGCCATCGAAAAGGGCCTGGCGAGCATCGGCGCCGAAATCCGCAACGGCACCTTCCCGTGGTCGCTGGACCTTGAAGACGTTCA
>CANHZX010000065.1 GCA_947465215.1 Betaproteobacteria bacterium
ACCGCTGCGGACGCCGAAGTCAGCGAAGGCTTCGGCCAGACCGTCACCGTGCGCCAGCGCGAAGTCGAAACCATCGAATACAACCGCGACAAGGGTATCGGCGTCACTGTTTACATCGGCAAGCAGCGCGGCCACGCCTCCAGCTCGGATCTGTCGCCGCAGGCGCTGCGCGACACGGTTGATGCGGCGCTGGCGATTGCGCGCTACACCGCGATCGATGACTGCGCCGGTCTCGCTGATCCGGACCGCCTCGCGCGCGAATTTCCGGACCTCGACCTGATCCATCCCTGGGACATGCCGGTCGAACGCGCCATCGAAATGGCGCAGGCCTGCGAAGCCGCAGGGTTTGCGGTCGACAAGAAAGTCAGTAATTCAGAAGGCGCTACGGTATCGACGCAGCAGTCGCATTTCATTTACGGCAACACCAACGGCTTTCTCGCCGGTTATCCGAGCTCGCGCCACAGCATCTGGTGCGCGCTGATCGCCGGCAAGGGCGACGGCATGCAGCGCGACGACTGGTATGAAACCGTGCGCGACCCTGCCGATCTGCCTGCCCCGGAATTCATCGGACGCAAAGCCGGCGAACGCGCCATCGCGCGTCTGAAGGCGTGCAAAGTACCGACCGAGCAGGTGCCGGTGCTCTATGAATCCGGCGTGGCAGCGAGTCTGATGGGACATTTTGTGTCGGCGGTATCGGGCGGCAGCCTTTATCGTAAGTCCTCCTTCCTACTTGACAGTCTCGGCAAGCCGGTGTTTTCACCGATCGTGCAGATGACCGACCTGCCGCTGATTCTGAAAGGGCTCGCCAGCGGCGCCTTTGATGAAGAGGGCGTAGCAACGCAGTCGCGCGACATCGTCAAGGACGGCGTGGTCCAGGGCTATTTCCTCGCCAGTTATTCGGCGCGCAAGCTCGGCATGCAGACCACCGGCAATGCTGGCGGCAACCACAACCTGATGATGAAAGACACCGGCGAAGACTTTGCGGAGCTGTTGAAAAAGATGGGCCGCGGTTTGCTGGTGACTGAACTGATGGGGCAGGGTGTGAATCCTGTCACCGGCGATTATTCACGCGGCGCCGCCGGCTTCTGGGTGGAGGACGGCGAGATTGCCTATCCGGTGCAGGAAATCACCATCGCCGGTAATCTGAAAACCATGTTCAAAAATATCGTGGCCATCGGCAACGATGTGTCGCGACGCAGTTCGCGGCAGTGCGGTTCGGTGCTGGTCGAGGGTATGACTCTCGCGGGCACTTGAGATAATCTTAAAAAACAAATAGTTAAAAGCATTACGGAGAGGTTGTCATGCAACGTCGTTCATTCCTGAAAAAGGCCGGTCTCGGTCTCGCTGCGGGCACGGTGGCAGCGCCGGCGATTGTTCACGCGCAGCCGGTGATCCAGTGGCGGCTTGCTTCCAGCTTCCCGAAAACCCTCGACACGCTGTACGGCGCCGCCGACATCCTTTCGAAGCGGGTATCGGAGGGCACGGATGGCAAATTCCAGATCCGCGTCTTCGCTGCCGGTGAAATCGTTCCCGGCCTGCAGGTGCTCGATGCCGTGCAGAACGGCACGGTGCAGTGCGGTCACACCGCGCCTTATTACTACATCGGCAAAGACCCGGCATTTGCCTTTGCCACGGCATTGCCCTTCGGGCTCAACGCACGCCAGCAGAACGCGTGGATGTATTACGGTGGTGGCATGCAGGCGGTAGCCGATTTGTTCAAGGATTACGGCTGCATCCAGTTTCCAACCGGTAACACCGGTGTGCAGATGGGGGGCTGGTACCGCAAGGAAATCAAAACGCTGGCCGATCTCAAAGGCCTGAAAATGCGCGTCAGCGGACTCGCCGGACAGGTGTTGGGCAAACTCGGCGTCGTCGGCCAGCAGATCGCCGGCGGCGAAATTTATCAGGCCCTGGAACGCGGCACGATTGATGCCGCGGAGTGGGTCGGCCCTTACGATGACGAAAAAATCGGCATCCAGAAAGTCGCCAAGTATTACTACTACCCTGGCTGGTGGGAAGGAGGACCGCAGTTGTCCACGGTGGTTAATCTGAAGGAATGGGAGTCGCTGCCCAAGGCCTACAAGTCGATATTCGAATCAGCCTGCGCTGAAGCCAATGTGCACATGCTGGCGAGTTACGACGCGAAAAACCCGCAGGCGCTGAAGCGTCTGGTCGGCGGCGGCGCGCAACTGCGCCAGTTTTCCAAGCCGATCATGGAAGCCGCGCAGAAGGCGGCCTTTGAGATCTACGACGAAGCCGCAGAAAAAAGCCCGCACTTCAAGCGCATCTACAGTCAGTGGCTCAAGTTCCGCGCCGATCAGTTCCTGTGGTTCCGCGTCGCCGAAATGGGCTACGACAATTTCACCTTCAACAGTGCCGCACGGCCTGCCGCGAAATAAACAGGGCAGGACGGCGGTTACTGCTGAAGTCATTCCCTGTCCGGCGACAGGGAAGTGTTTTTTGTGCGGCCGGTGAACTGCCCGTGCCGGTATCAGTCACACTGTGTGTGCATCACCCGCAGCACGCACAAGTCCACATTTCAGTATCCATGCAGAGCCTTGTAATCCCTTGCGTCCCATCTACCTGACCCTGGCGCTGACGTTTTTCAATTTCACCGGCAACAATTCGATGCGGGTGCTGTTGACGCTGTACGCGCTGCACCTCGGCGCGTCGGCGAGCGAGGTCGGCATCATCGGCGGTCTGCTGTTTCTGTTTCCGGTGCTGTTGTCCTGGTTTGTCGGCGGTCTTGCCGACCGCAAAGCCGCACGCAAGCTGCTGCTGTTCGCCGCGACCTGCGCCGCGGCATCGCTGCTGCTGATGTATTTTTTTCCGTCGCTGCCGGTGTTTTACGCCGCCGCCGCATTGAACGGCCTCGCGCTGTCGTTTTTCCATGTCACCTTGCAGAACCTGATCGGCAATCTCAGTAAGCCGGAAGAGCGCGCACGCAATTTCGCCAACTTCAGCATGATCGGCGCGACCACCAGCTTTTTCGGGCCGCTGCTGGCAGGGCTGTCGATTGACCACTTCGGTTACGGCTGGGCCTGTCTGGCCACTGCGTCGTTGTCGCTGGTGGTGATCTCGCTGGTGCTGTGGCAGGGGCGTCACCTGCCGCCCGCACGTGGCCGCGCCAAAGCCGGGGCGGCGCCACGCACGCTGATCGACAGGGGTATGGTGGTGATGCTCATCACCGGTGGCTTGGTGCAACTCGGTTACGACCTGTTCCAGTTCTATGTGCCGATCCACGGTCACGAAATCGGCCTCTCCGCCTCGGCGATCGGTGGCGTGCTGGCGACGCTGGCGATCGCCGCCTTCATTGTGCGCAACTTCCTTGCCAAGCTGTCCGAACGGTATCCCGGCGAAAAACTGCTGATGTGGGTGTTCCTCACCGGCGCACTCGGTTTTGCGTTGGTGCCGTTTACGAGCAACGCCTATGTGCTGGGCGCTGTCGCCTTTCTGTTCGGCCTCGGCATGGGAATCGGCATTCCGCTGACCGTGATTCTGATGTTCGCCAACTCCTCCGACGGCCGCTCCGGGCAGATGCTGGGCATACGACTCACCGTCAACAACACCGTGCGCATGAGCGGGCCGATGGCTTTCGGTGCCATCGGCGCAGCGGTGGGGGTGTCGGGGGTGTTCTGGATACTGGCGGGGGTGATGCTGGGTGGTGGTGCTTTGGCTTTGACGCAGAAATTCAAACACAAAGCATAGTTGTCATTCAGTACTCCGGGCGGTATGGTTCACACGGCATCAGATTGTTTGAAAATTAAATCAACAACAACGCCGTTTCAGAGGAGCTGTATTCCATGAACCACGCCAACCCTAAGCGCATCGGCGAACTCGCACGCAACGTCGAAATCGCGCTGCGCTTCAAGCAGAAGCAAGGCACCCCGGAAATGCCGCAGGTCGAGAAAGAGGTCATGGCGCCGAACTACGACAGGGTGCGCGGCGGTAATCTGCATCTTGCCGGCAATGCGCGCGATCAGGGTTGGCCGCATCCTGCGCTCTATCTGCGCGCGGCGTTTCCGGATCGTGTTGATGTCATTGAGCAGGTGATCGCCGACGGCGACCGGGTCGGGCTGCTGTTCCGTGTCACCGGCACCCACACCGGCAATTTTTTCGGCATTCCGGCGACCGGCAAAAAAATCGATGTCTATGAAGTCGCGCTGATCCGCATCGCCAACGGCCAGATGGTAGAAGGCTGGTTCATGATGGATGAGGCGGAGCTGATGCGTCAGCTTGGCGCCAAACTGCCGCCGCGTCCCGACGGCAAACTGATCGCGCCGGCACTGCCGCAGACTGATGATGCCGCGACCTTCATCAAAAAACTGGAAGCGCAGCCGGCCACGACCGCTCTGGCCCGCAACAAGCTGACGGCGGCGCGTACGCGTCTGTCGACTCAGACCAAGGATGGCTTGGCTGCCAATCATCACAATCTTCGTTTCGGTTTCTGGCACACGCGGGAATTCAGCAAGGCGCACGGCTACGGTGAAATGAATCTGAACGCGGCCTTTGCCGAACGGCGTTACGGACTGGATCTGCTGCTGGCCGAGGGCAATCAGGTCTGGGTGCGTTTCAACGTCAACGGCACGCACACCGGTCCCTTCTGCGGCATTGCTCCAGCCGGTGGGCAGATGGGTGTCAATGCGGTGGCCATTCTCAATTTCGATGACCACGGCGAGATCGTTAGCAGCTGGACCTTTGCCGACGAACTGGGCGTGCTGCTGCAGCTCGGGCGTCCGGATCTGCTGCTCGGTTGATGTGTCGGCACAGCGAGGTGGTGTTATAAGCATATGTTTTTAAAAGAAAATCGGTGATATACTGGATTCATCCCCGATTTGATTCCGCGGACCGACTGCGGTACGTTCATCATGGCCAAACGCAGCAAATCCATAGCCGGCCCAGCCCAACCCGTTGAACCGATCCAAGCCGCGCCGCCCGCTTCTGGCTGGACTGACGTCCGGGCGCCGACTTCTGTGGAGATCTGGGATACCTATCAGGCTGCGCTGATGGCGCAGCGCCGCGGCGATCTGGAGGCTGCGCGCGTAGGCTATATCAAGGTGCTTGCCGAGCAGCCGGAGGATTTTGATGTGCTGCACATGCTGGGTGTTCTTGAAACCCAGCGCAAGAACATGCCCGAGGCCCTGCAGCGGCTGAACCAGGCACTGCGACTCGACCCGGACAATCCCGCCGTGCATAACAACCTCGGTGTTGCGTTGTGCGGCATGGGCCGTCATGCCGAGGGGTTGGCTGAAATGCAGCGTGCGCTTGCACTGGATCCGGAATTCGCCGACGCCTGCTGCAATATCGGGCGCGCGTTGTGCGATACCGGCAAGGCGCCGGACTCGCTGCCGTATTTTGATCGCGCGGTGGAGCTGGAGCCCGAGATTGCGGAAATACAGTTCCAGCGTGCGACCGTGCTGGACAAGCTGCAGCACCGTGACGCTGCGCTGGCGGCTTATGACCGGGTAGTAGAGCTCAACCCCGGCCATGCCGAGGCGCATTGCAAACGCGGCCATCTGCTGTCACATGCCAAGCGTTTCAAGGATTCGCTGATCAGCTACGAGCGGGCGATTGCCGCAAATCCGCAGTATGCCGAAGCGCATTGCAACCGCGGCAACGTGCTGCGTCTGCTGGGCCATCTGCCGGAGGCGCTGGTCAGCCTCGACCGCGCGGTTGAACTGCAGGCGGAAATCGCACCGGCTTATCGCATCCGCGGTCTGGTGCTGACGGGACTCGGGCGCCATCAGGAGGCGCTCGACTGTTTTGACAAGGCGCTTTCCCTGCAACCGCAGTTTGCCGATGCGATCAATGACCGCGGCAACACTTTGCGTTTGCTCGGCCGTTACGAGGAGGCCCTGCGTGAACAGGACAGGGCGATCGGTCTGATGCCTTCGGGCTCCGGCGCCTACGCCAACCGTGCCGTGGCGCTGATGGATCTTGGGCGTCCGGAAGAGGCGCTGGTGTCGATCAATCTGGCGATCAAGCATGCGCCGCAGAACGCCGAGTTCTGGAACCTGCACGGCAATGTGCTGCAGGCGCTGAACCGCCATGCTGAGTCGGTGGCGTCGTATACCCGCGCGCTGGAACTGCAACCGGGTTTCGGTCAGCCTGAATTCAATATCAGCATGTGCGCGCTGATCCGCGGTGAATTCGGCCGGGGCTGGCCGTTGTACGAGGCGCGCTGGCGCACCGGTCAGCGGCTGGGATGGATCAAGTTCCGCCGGCCGCAGTGGAAGGGCGAAAAAACCGATGGCAAGCTGCTGGTGTGGGGTGAGCAGGGCATCGGCGACCAGATTTTCCATCTGGGAATGCTTGATTCGCTGTTCAAGCGCATCAGTCACCAGCAGACCACGCTGGCGATCACGCCGCGCCTGCTGCCGCTGGTGCAGCGCAGTTTTCCCGGCATCTCCTTTGTGCCGCTTTCCAGAGCAACACGCGTGGCCTGCGATGTACAGATTCCGCTGGGCAGCATCGGCGGTCTGGTGCGACGCTCATGGCATGACTTTCCGGCGCAGCGAAAATCCTATCTGATCGCTGATGAGGCGCGCGTCGAGACTTTGCGCAAGCGCCTCGACCGCGGCGACGGCAAACTGTTGGTCGGACTTTCCTGGCTCAGCCGCGCCGAGCGCTACGGCGAACTGAAAAGTGTCGGACTGAAGGATATGCAGCCCCTGCTGCAATTGCCCGGCGTGCGTTTCGTTGATCTGCAATATGGCGACACCGAAGCCGAGCGGCATGCGATCCGAAAAAGCACCGGTGTTGAAATCGAACACCTGCCCGATGTCGATGTCTTCGATGACATGGATGGCCTTGCCGCGCTGATCCGCGCCTGCGATCTGGTGGTGACTACCAGCAATACCACTGCCCATCTTGCCGGTGCCGTCGGCGCGCCGACGCTGCTGATGCTGCCTTTCGCCAGCGGCCGGCATTGGTACTGGCATGAAGAGCGCGAGGACAGTCCCTGGTATCCGTCGATGCGGCTGTTCCGGCAGGGCAAGGTCGGCGACTGGAGTGACATCATCGGTCGGGTCCGGGATGTACTGGTTTCCGGAATGACCAAAGCTTCATGAAACAAAAGCCGGGTAAGCGTCAGGTGAGCGTTGTTGTCGCCAAGCCCTCTGCCACGGCGACCGATGCCTTGTACCGGGAAGGTGTCGCGGCACAGAAGCGGGGTGATCTGCGCGCCGCTGAAGAGAGTATTCAAAAGGTGCTTGCTGACCAGCCGGCTCATCTGAATGCGCTGCAGATGCTGGGTATTATCAATGCGCAGCGCGGACGTCCGGCTGAAGCGGAGCAGCTGTTCGCGCGTGCGTTGGCCGTGCAGCCGGACGATCCGAGCATTCATAACAACCGCGCCAACGTGTTGTGCGTGTTACGGCGATACGAAGAAGCTGCGCAGCATTTCGAGCGCGCTATTGCGCTTAACCCGGTGTATCCCGATGCCCATGCCAATCTCGGCAAGGCGCTGTTGGATCAGGGGCAGACCGAGGCAGCGCTGCCGCACTTCGATCGCGCGATCAAACTCATGCCTGATTTTGTCGAGGCCTTGTTTCAGCGAGGGCTGGTGCTGGTCAAATTGGGGCGCGAGACCGAAGCACTGGATTCCTTTGACCGCACACTGAAAGTCCGCCCGGGTCATGCCGACACTCACCTGAACCGCGGTAACTTGCTGCGGAAAGCGGGGAAGATCGAACAGGCCCTAATCAGTTTTGAACGCGCGATTGCGGCCAATCCGGGATATGCCGAGGCGCACTGCAACCGCGGCAATACCCTGCATGCGATGAAATTCCTTCCTGATTCACTGGCCAGTCTGGACCGCGCCATTGCATTGAAGCCAGACATGGCGCTGGCACATTGTTCGCGCGGTGGCGTTCTCGCCGACATGGGGCGGACGCAGGAGGCGATCGACGCCTTTGACCGCGGGATAGGGCTGCAGCCGGATCTCGCGGAAGCGCATGCCAATCGCGGGCTTGCATTGCGCGGGATCGGTCGTTTGCATGAAGCCATGGCCGCATTCGATCGTGCGATTGCGTTGCGTCCGGATTTCCCTGGCGCTCATGCCAACCGTGCCGTGACGCTGACTGACGTCGGCCGGTACGACGAGGCGCTGGCTGCGCTGGACCGCGCGCTGGCGATTGACCCGGAACGCGCCGATTTTTACAACATCCGCGGCAATATCCTGCAGGGCGTCAACCGTCACGATGACGCCTTGCGCGAATACGCCAAGGCGCGGCAGCTCAAGCCGGATTTCGGTGAGGCCGAGTGGAACGAGAGTGTTTGTCGCCTGCTCTACGGAGATTTCGACAAAGGGTGGCCATTGTTTGAGAGTCGTTGGCGCAACGGCCAAGCCCTCGGTGATCTGAAACTCGCTCAGCCCTTGTGGAACGGCCGGCCGGTTCAGGGCGGCCTGCTGGTCTGGGGTGAGCAGGGCATCGGCGATCAGATTCATCATCTGGGTATGATCGACGCGCTTGGCGGTCTCGCCAGTCAGGTTATTGTTGCGGTGAATGAACGTCTGCTGCCGCTGGTGTCACGCAGTTTTCCGGCGATGCGCGTGATACCGCTCAATGCCGCGGTTCGCGAGAACTGCGCGATGCAGACCCCGGCCGGCAGTCTGGGGCTTCATCTGCGGCGCAGCACCGACGATTTCCCGTTGAAGCGAAAGGCCTATCTGCGGGCGGATCCGGCGCGTGTCGCCAAGATGAAAAAAACCATTGCTGCCGGCCGGCGGTTGCTCTGCGGGTTGTCATGGCGCAGCGCGGCGCCCAAGGTCGGTACTGCGAAAAGTATCGCACTGCGCGATCTCGCCCCCCTGCTCGAACTGGAGGACATGCGATTTGTCGATCTGCAATACGGCGACACTGCGGTTGAACGTCAGGCGGTTCAGGCGGCGACCGGCGTGGAGGTCCGGCATGTTGATGCCGTCGACAACCGTCAGGATCTCGACGGCCTTGCCGCGCTGATCAGTGCCTGCGACGTTGTGGTAACGATCAGCAATACGACGGCACATCTCGCCGGCGCCCTGGGCATACCAACGCTGCTGATGCTGCCCACCGGCGTGGCGCGCCACTGGTATTGGCATGAAGGGCGTGTCGACAGTCCCTGGTATCCCTCAATGAAAATATTCCGGCAGCGTGCGGTAGCTGACTGGGGCGGGGTTTTTGCAGAGGTCGGCGAAGCGCTGCAGGCATACAGTTCAAAACGTAAACACTGAATACCGGTTGTTGCGGAATAACGTGGCGTATTCCGCTGTTCAGAAACTGTTAGAGTCTGTTTTGCTGCTTTAAAACCAATCAAAACCATCCTTGAGGAGAATGTTCATGCGTCTGTGCCATCTCATGGGTATCGCCGCAGTCGCAGCCGTGCCGTTGACCGCAGCCTGGGTTTACGCAGCACCGTCCAGCCCCGACATGTCGTTTTTCATTACCAGCACGGGTTCCGGAAAAGGTGCTGATCTTGGTGGTCTGGCCGGCGCTGACAAACACTGCCAGCAACTGGCCGATGCGGCCGTTGCGGGAAAGAAACAGTGGCGCGCCTATCTTAGTGCCACGCCTGAGAAAGGCGCTCCCGCCGTCAATGCGCGTGACCGTATCGGTAAGGGTCCCTGGTACAACGCAGAGGGCCGGTTGATTGCACGCAATGTCGATGAATTGCACTTGATCAACGGTATCAACCGCCTGACTGCATTGACCGAGAAGGGTGCCCGCGTCAACGGTCGCCTGGAAAATCCGAACACGCATGACATTCTCACCGGCTCGATGCCCGACGGCCGTCTGGCTGTCAGCAATACGGACACCACCTGCGGTAACTGGACCAAGAGCGGTGAGGGTTCGGCGATGGTTGGCCACCATGACCGTTTCGGCCTGCGTGATGATGAGCCGGCACGTTCATGGAACTCTTCGCATCCTTCGCGCGGCTGCAGCCAGGACAACCTGAAGTCTTCCGGCGGCGCGGGGCTTGTGTACTGTTTTGCAGCGAATACCAAATAAGAAAACGTAACAGGCCTGCCTCACGGCAGGCTTTGATTGTTTGTTCGTGTGGCTGAGATCCGGAGGAGGAGCGATGCCCGTGAATCCGTTGCGCTTATGCTGCTGTGTACTCGCCTGTCTGTTGCCCCTGTTCGTGCAGGCGCAGTCCTATCCCAACAAGCCGGTGCGCATGATTGCGCCCTATCCGCCGGGCGGTACCAGCGACGTGATGGCACGGCTGGTTGCGCAGAAACTTTCGGATACGCTGGGCCGTCAGGTGATCGTCGACAACCGGCCCGGCGCTGCAGGCAATCTCGGTCATGAAATCGCCGCCCGCGCCCCCGCCGACGGTTACACGCTGCTGCTGACCAGCGGCGGGGCGATGGTCACCAATGTGTTTCTCTACAAGCGACTCGGTTTTGATCCGTTCAAGGATTTTGCGCCGGTGTCGATTGTCGCCACGGCGGCGCCAATGATGGTGATCAACCCGACAGTGCCGGCGCGTACCGTGCAGGAGTTCGTTGCGCTGGCGAAAGCCAGGCCCGGCGAATTCAATTTCGGTTCGGGTGGCGTCGGCACCACTTCGCATATCGTCGGCGAAGTGTTCAAGGCGGCGACCGGCATCAATATCGTGCATGTGCCGTACAAGGGCGGCGGTCTCGCCGTGCTGGATGTGGTGGCGGGACAGATCCCGCTGTCCTTTGCCGACATGGTGCCTTCAGTGCCGCAGGTCAAGGCGGGGAGGCTACGCGGGCTGGCGGTGACCACGCCGCAACGCGCGCCGGTATTGCCCGATGTGCCGACGATGGCTGAGGCCGGTGTTGATGCCCCGTTCCCCGGGCAATGGTGGGCGGTGGTGGCACCGCGTCAGACGCCACGCGCGGTAGTCCAGTTTCTCAATCAGCGCATCGGCGAATTCATGCGCACCCCGGATATGCGGGAGCGCCTCGGCGCCATGGGCGCATTTCCGGGGCATACCACGCCGGAGCAGGTGACTGAGACGATGGAGCAGGGCACCCGGCAGATGGCCGCCGTGGTCAAGGCGGCGGGCATCAAGCCGGAGTAGGCGGACGGTCAGCGCGCGCCGGACGCTTTCTGTTCGGCGATGAAGGTGCGGATTTCGGTGACCAGCGCCGGACTGCTTTGAATGCCCGTTTTACCGGTATGCGACACGCCGTCGAGTAACACCAGTTTCATGCCGCGACGGATGGTTTTGAGTTCCTGCATGTCCTTGAATGTATGGTCCAGCGTGCCGACGATGCCCATGGTCGGCACTTTCACCGCCGCCATCTGTTCGGCAGTGACCGCCTGATCCTTGTAACCGCGCAGTGAAGCCGCAGTTGCGAGCTGGTCGAAGGTTTTGTCGGCGCGGCAGGCGTCCATTCGCTGCTGGATTTCTTCTTCGGTGGGTTTCATGCCGGCGGGGGCCTGACGCATCAGGCGGCTGCGGCTGATGCAGTCGCGGGCGATTTCGGCGGCTTCGATTTCGATGCGCGGGTTATTGGCTTCCTGCGGCGAGCGGCCGGCGCCAGCGACCTGCACGCCGGTCAAGAAGCGTTCGGGATGCAGCGTCAGCAGTTGCGCGACGGTGCTGCTACCCAGTGAAAAACCGATGATGTGGGCTTTTTCGATTTTCAGTGCATCCAGAATACGCACCACGTCCAGCGCCTGCTGGCGACCGTAAGCCAAAGGTTCGCGCGGCGAATCGCTTTTACCGTGACCGCGCGCATCAAAGGCGATGACGCGGAAGTCTTTCGACAGGTTTTCGACGACGCCGGGTGTGATCCAGCTTTCCAGCCGCGAGGTGCCGCCGTGCAGTAGCACGATGGCTTCGCCTTTGCCGGTGTCGATGTAGCGAATCTTAACGCCGCTGGCATCAAGATATTTGTCTTCGTAAGTCGCGGCGGCAACAGTCGGAGCAACGGCCGTGCACAGCAGCAGAGCGGTGATGCGGATGAACGGGTTCATGGTCCTCTTCCTTTTTGGCGGATGTATTGTTGTTGTTTTTTTATCAGGATTCGATGGCGAATTTCTTCAGTAGCACCGGGTCGGGATCGACGCCGAGCCCGGGGCCTTGCGGGATCGCAAAGCAGCCGTTTTTCGGATTGATCGCGTCGCCCAGCGGATTTTCGGCGAAATCACAGTAGAAGCGCTCGACCCAGGGTTGCTGCGCCTGCGCGGCGCAGACATGGATCGATGCCAGCAGGCCGGGACCGAAATAGGCTGAATGCGGGACCACGCGCACGCCGTGGGCTTCGCCCAGCGCGAACACCTTCATCATTTCGGTGACACCGCCGACCTTGGTGACGCTGGGCTGTGCGACGTCGAGCGAGCCGCGCTCAAACAAGCGATGGAATTCATTGACAGTGCCGACGTTTTCACCGGCGGCAACGGGGATGCCGCCCTCGGCGCGCACCCTCGCGAGACCTTCGTGGTCTTCCGGCGGCCATACCGGCTCTTCAAGGAACTCGAGGTCCAGTTCATACAACACCTTGGACATTGCCACGGCCTGCAGCGGCGTCCACGGTGTGCTGCAGTCCACCATCAGCGGGATACCGTCGCCGCACGAACGTCGTGCGGCACGGATGATGCCGGGATCGATTTCGTGAATCTTGATCAGCTTATAGCCGCGGCCCAGTGCTTCCGCAATGCGCGGCTCCAGCGCGGATGCTTTGCCGTAACGCAGCAGGCTGGCGTATGCGGGCAGTTCAGTGCGCGGGCTGCCGCCGAGCAATTGATACAGCGGCCTGTTGGCGATTTTGCCGGCAATGTCCCACAACGCGATATCGATGGCGGACATACCGTACATCGCCGGACCGCTGCGACCGGCACCGTGCAGGGTATGCGCGAGGTCATGCATGAGTGCCGTGATGGCGGTCGGATCGCGGCCGATGCACAGCGGCGCAATCATGCGGTCGATGGCGGTACGGGTGACCGGCCACACGCGATGACCGAAGGCCTCGCCCCAGCCGCTAATGCCGGCATCGGTATCGACGCGCACAAGAAGCGTTTCGATGGCAGTACGCGGACGCCCGCCCACCATCGGCGTGTCGCCGGCAATGAGCATCGGCATCGAAGTAACGAATGTGGTGACGGCAGTGATTTTCATGGGCGCTCTGCTCCGGATCGGGAAGGCGCTGATTGTATCCCGCGTTCTCGCCCCGTATCAGAGGGTGATGGATTCGGCCTGCCTCGCCATCTGCCTGATCGGATCGTAGTCCGCGTCGCGGACTGCGGTGAAATTGCCGATGCCCCATTGCGCAAGGATGCGCTTTCCATCGGCATCGACGTGCATGTTCAGCAAGGTATCGCGCAGGTTTGCGCGCAGTTGCGGAGCCAGCGACTTGAGCATCACCCACGGCGGCATCGGGCTCGGACCCAGTGTTTCGATGACGCGGATCTGTTGGCGCAATGACGGGTTGCGTGCGAGTTCTGCTTCGAGCACGGTGCTGTCAATGGCGGATGCATCGATCTCGGCATTGACGATCATCTTTAGCGAAGTCTGGTGCGCGCCGGATTCGATGGCGCTGCCGAAAAAGCCGCGGGTTTCACCAAGGCCGGCGAGATGATGGCGCACGACGTTGAAGCCGGAATGCGAATTCGGTTCGTTATAGGCCCAGGCAGTGCCGCGCAGATCGGTGAAGCGGCGATAGTGGCTGTCATTGCGGACGACGATATCCGTGAAATAGACCGGCGCGCTGGCATAACGCGGTGCAGCCATCACCGGTGCGGCGCAGGGCTCGATCACCGAGGCGTCGGTATCGGCTTTCCAGACATAGGGCAGGCCGCAGATCCAGCAGACGTGGATTAGTCCTGCGTCGAGCTGGCGTTCGCGTTCCTGCCACGGGATGCAGTCGATGAATTCGGTGGCGATGTCCAGACGTTCAGCCAGCCAAGCGGTGATCTCGCGGCAGGTCGCTTCAGCGTTGTCGGCCATGCAGGATGTGATGCG
>CANHZX010000066.1 GCA_947465215.1 Betaproteobacteria bacterium
AAGACACGGGAGTAAACATCACGATGGAAGCCTCCTGCGCCAAGCTGTTTTGCGCCGAGATGGTCGGCCGCGTGGCAGACCGTGCGGTACAGATTCACGGCGGTGCCGGCTATATGCAGGCTTCAGCTGTGGAGTGGCTGTTTCGTGATGTGAGGCTGTTCCGGCTCTACGAAGGCACCAGCCAGATCCAGCAGCTGGTGATTGCGAGACATATGCTGAAGTAACCGGTAGTCTGATTGGTCTCGCTTTGAGGCCGATAAGTACTTTTCATGTCCACGAAGCGGCACTTGCCCGGACTTGCCCGGAGTGCTGCCATAGAATGACCACTCGACACCGCGCACTTTGCGCCGTCCCGTTTTTTCCGAAGGATCTGCCGTGGCATTTGAAAAACTGATCGAAGAATTCAAACAGAAAACCGATGAAGTCATGGCCATGGGCGGGCCGGAGAAGCTGGCCAAGCGCAAGGCTGAGGGCCATCTCAATGCCCGCGAACGCATCGACTACCTGATCGACGAAGGTTCGTTCATCGAATCGGGCCGTTTCGCGCGCAGCAACCAGCCTGCGGTCAAACACAAGACGCCGGCTGACGGCAAAGTTGCCGGCTTCGCCAAGATCGACGGCCGAGACATCGCGCTGGTGTCGAACGACTTCACCGTGCTTGGTGCGTCGTCTGCCGTGATCAACATGAAAAAGATCAAGCATGTGAAGCAGGTCGCGAACAAACGCGGCATGCCGATGGTGATGCTTGGCGAATCGTCCGGCGCGCGTATGCCCGACCGCATGGGCTCCGCCGGCCGCGCGATCATTGCGCAGGATCCGTTTGAATATCAGCGCCTTCGCGAATCGCCGTGGTGTTCGGCGCTGCTCGGCCAGTGTTACGGCTCCTCGACCTGGTATTCGGCCATGTCGGACTTCGTGGTGATGCGCAAGGGCGCGATCATGGCAATTGCCAGCCCCAACGTCACCTCGATCGCGATCAACAAACCGATCGAAGCCGAAGATCTCGGCGGGTGGAAACTGCTGACGGGTGTATCCGGTCTTGCCGACATGGCGGTGGATACCGACCAGCAGGCGATGGATGCAATCAAGAAATTCCTGTCCTACCTGCCCAGCCACAACATGCAGCCGCCGCCCGAGTATCCGGTGCCGGCCGGTTCGGACGAAGCCTGCAAGACCATCTTCGATATCCTGCCGGAATCGCGCAACAAGGTTTACGACGTGCGCAAGATCATTGCTGCGGTGTCCGACAAGGATTCGATGTTCGAACTGAAGGAACGCTTCGGCAAATCGATCTCGACGGTGCTGGCGCGGCTCGATGGCAAAAGCGTCGGTTTCATTGCCAACAACCCGATGTACAAGGGCGGTGCGCTCGATGCCGACGCCGTTCAGAAAGTCATCAGCTTCATGGTGTTGTGCGACTCCTTCAACGTGCCGCTGGTATTCCTCGTTGATGTGCCGGGTTTCCTGATCGGCGTTGAAGGTGAAATCCGCGGTATGCCGGGCAAGGTTATCAACTGGATGAACGCGCTGTCCCAGGTCACCGTGCCCAAGCTGACAGTGATCATGCGCAAGGACTATGGTCAGGCGTACATCAACATGGCCGGTGGCAAGGGTGCTGATGAAGTCGCGGTGTGGCCGACGGCGGACCTCGGCTTCATGGATCCGGCAGTGTCGGTGAATGTCTTATACGGTATCAAGCAGCAGGACGATCCGGAGAAGTTTGCCAAACTCAAAGCTGAAGTCGAACGCGATACCTCGGCGTGGGGACTTGCCGAGCTGTACGAAGCACAGCATGTGCTCGATCCGCGCGATACCCGTGCGTGGCTGATCCGCACGCTGGAGATACACCGTAAGGGCATGAAAAACGGCGTCGGCGATCATCTGCTGCGCAACTGGCCGACCAGCTACTGAGTTCATCATGCAAGGACGCGATGACAGCGTCTGCCGAATGGAGGAGCAACATGTCGCATCAGATTCTGATTGCAGCAGCCGTCGCGCTGATCACCGCAGTACCCGCATCGGCGCAGAACTATCCGACACGCCCGGTACGCTTCATTGTGCCTTTCGCCCCCGGCGGCAATACGGATGTGCAGGGCCGCCTTATCGCGCAGAAGCTTTCCGACAAGTGGGGGCAGCAGGTCGTCGTAGACAACCGTGCGGGCGCCGGCGGTACGCTGGGTGTGGAAATGCTGGCCAAGGCGCCGGCTGACGGTTACACCATCGCGTTGGCATCATTTGGCAACATCCTTGTCGGCCCCAGCCTGTTTCCGAAACTGCCCTATGACCCGATGAAAGATCTCGCGCCGGTGATCCTGGTATCGCTGCCGCCGGGTTTGCTGGTGGTGAACCCTGCACTGCCGGTGAAAAATGTCGGCGAGCTGGTCGCCTACGGCAAAGCCAATCCCGGCAAGCTTAATTACGGCTCCGCCGGCAACGGTACCTGGAACCATCTGTTTGCTGAACACTTCAAGGCACTGGCCGGTATTCAGATGACGCACATCCCGTACAAGGGCGCCAATCCAGCGGTGACCGACGTGATGGGCGGGCAGATCCAGCTGGCGTTTGCGCCCTTTCCTGCCGCAGTACCGCAGATCAAGAGCGGACGCCTGCGCGTGCTGGGTGTGACTTCCGCACAACGTTCGCCGGTGTTGCCTGAAGTGCCGACGGTGGCTGAATCAGGCCTACCCGGTTATTCAGCGGCCAGCTGGTTCGCTGTGCTGGGGCCGGCGAGGATGCCGCAGAACGTGATCCAGGTCGTTAACCGCGATACCGATGCCGTGCTCACCCAGCCCGAGGTCAAGGCGGCATTCGCCGCGGATGGCACCGAGCCCGCCGGCGGCACGCCGGAACAACTGCGCGAATCCATGCGCGCGGGCATTGCGCAGTGGGGCAAGCTGGTGCGCGACCTGGGCGTCAAACTTTAATTCTGGAAACACCATGGCTTTTGAAGAAATGATCAAGGAACTCGACGCCCGCAAACAGAAGGCGCTGGCGATGGGCGGCGAGCAGAAACTGGCCGAGCGCAAGGCGCAGGGATTGCTGAATGCGCGTGAACGCCTCGACCGCCTGTTTGATCCGGGCTCGTTTCTGGAATCCGGCCTGCACGGCGTATCCGTCCGTCCCGAAGACAAGGAAACCACGCCGGCGGACGGAAAAGTCGCCGGCTATGGTCGCATCGACGGTCGCGAAGTGGCGGCGGTATCCAATGACTTCACGGTCAAGGGTGCGTCCAGCGCGCAGATCAACATCAAGAAGCTCAAGCAGATGAAGGCGGTCGCCAAAAAACGCGGCATCCCGCTGGTGTTTCTCGGTGAATCGACCGGTGCACGTATGCCCGATGTGATGGGCGCAGGCTCCATCGGTTCCAAAGACGACCCTTACGAATACCAGCGCATGCGCGAAGTGCCGTGGGCGGCCGGCGTATTGGGTCATTGTTATGGCTCTTCGGCGTGGTATGGCTCGATGTCGGATTTCTGCGTGATGCGTAAGGGCGCGATCATGGCGGTGTCGAGCCCGCGGCTGATTTCGATGGCCACCGGCAAGCAGTGCGATGGCGAAGAACTCGGCGGCTGGCGCGTGCACGCCGAATCCAGCGGCATCGTCGATCAGGTGGTCGATACCGATGAACAGGCAGTCGACGCGATCAAGCAGTTCCTGTCTTACTTGCCGAGCAACAACATGCAGCCGCCGCCGGAGTATCCGGTACCGGAAGGTTCGGACGAGGCGATCAGGGATGTGATGAAGCTGATCCCGGAGTCATCGAACCAGGTCTATGACATGCGCAAGGTGGTGCAGTGCATTGTCGACCGCGGCTCGATGTTCGAGATGAAATCGCGTTTCGGCAAAACCATTGTTACGGCGCTGGCGCGATTGGACGGCAAGTCGGTGGGCATCATTGCCAACAATCCGCTGTACAAGGGCGGTGCGATTGATGCCGATGCCTGCCAGAAGGTGCAGGCCTTCTTCGTGCTCTGTGATTCCTTCAATATCCCGATCGTCATGCTGGTCGACCAGCCGGGTTTCCTGATCGGCATGGAAGGCGAGCAGAAGGGCGTCACCGGCAAGGTGATGAACTGGCTTAATGCGATGACGCTGGTGACGGTGCCGAAAATCTCGGTGATCGTGCGCAAGAGTTACGGTCTTGCGGTATCCAATATGGGCGCCGGCGGCAATACCGACGAACTGGCCTGCTGGCTGACTGCCGAAATCAGCTTCATGAAACCTGACTTCGGTGCGAAAGTGGTGTTCGGCGTTGATCCGGAAAAAGAGCCGGAGAAATTCAAGGAGGCGGTCGCCAAGATGTCCAAAGGCACTTCCCCCTACGACATGGCAGCGATTTATACCGCGCAGGATGTCATTGATCCGTGCGATACCCGCAGCTGGCTGATCCGCATGCTCGATGTGCACCGCATGCGCATGAGCAATGGCGTGGGCCAGCATCTGATGCGCACCTGGCCGACGAGCTACTGATATCCCTGCAGAACCGTCGGGCTTGCCCTGACGGTTCAAAGTGCACCCCTATTTTTTCACACCGAAGAAGCAAAATGAAATCCAAAGACAGCCAGCTCACCATCCGTTCCATCGAAGCCATCCCTGTCGTAGTACCGCTGCTGCAACCCATCAAATGGGCGCGCGGCGAGATCAAGGACATCGACAACGTCATCATCATCGTTACGTTGTCCGACGGCACCGAGGGCATAGCCGATGCGCCGCCGCGGCCGACGATTTACGGCGAAACCCAGCAGTCGATCACCACCATCGTGCGTGATCACCTCGCGCCGAAACTGATCGGGCTCAATGCATTCGATCTGACAGCGGTGTGGGCGGTGTTTGACCAGTTCGCCGGCAACCCGGCGGCCAAGTCGGCGATCGACATGGCGATTTTCGACGCCCAGGCCAAACATCTGGGCATCACCTGTGCCGAGCTGCTCGGCGGCACGCCAAAGGCGCTGCCGGTCAACCGCCGGCTGATGCTGGGTTCGAACAAGGAAATGCTCGCCGAGGCTGAACGCATGATCAAGCGCTACGGCTTCAAGGCTTGGAAGGTCAAATGCGGCATCGACAAAAAGCGCGACATCACCCTGCTGCGCGCATTGCGCAAGCTGGTCGGCGATGATCACGAGATCACCATCGACTGCAATCAGGGCTACTCCTCACAGGACCTGCTGGAAACCTCGCCTTATTTTGAAGAGGTCAATGTTGCGCTGATCGAAGAACCGATTCCCGCGCGCGACGGCCTTGGCAAACGCTTCTGCGCCGAGCGCACCATCATCCCGATTTCCGGTGACGATTCCTGCATGACGCCGGACGACGTGCTGCACGAACTCAAGCTGGGGGCGATCCGGTCAGTGGTGATCAAGTGCGCACGCACCGGCTACACCCGGTCACGGCAGATTCTCGCGCTGGCACAGTCGTATTACACGCCGGTGCACAACGGCACCCAGGCCGATATGCAGATCGGCTGTGTCGCCGCCGCACATTTCGCCAGCACCTACCTCACCCCGCATGCCCACGAGTTTTCCAGCTTCATCGACGCCAAGGATCATGTGGCCAATGAAGACCCGGTGATCAAGAACGGCATGCTGCAGCTGCCGGTGGGTCCGGGTATCGGTCTGACGCTGGATGCGCGCAAGCTGAAGAAATACCGCGTGGATGGTTGACCGCATCGGCGCATAATCGGGGTCACGACATGGCTGAAGAACTTTGTCTGCCCATATTTTTGCTGTTCCGACCCTGATGCGGCTTGCCGCAAGACATTCCAGATGAATCCGAACCGGAAAAAACGGCTTTGCACGGCGCTCCTCGGAACGATGGTCCTGGCTGCCTGTGTCGGAGCCGGCGTGGATGAGACGGTCCTGCCGATACGCATTGATTACCAGTGCGCTAACAACAAGGTATTGCAGGTGCAACGCGCGCCGGATGCACGTGCCGCAGCCGTGCTGATCGATAACAAACCCGTGGTGTTGCAGCGGGCAGGCAGTGCCGCGCAGGAAAAATACAGCGACGGCAATTATTCGTTATATCTGGAAGGCGAGCGCGCCATCCTCGAAGAAAACAGCCGCATCCTCTTCGGCCCCTGTGCCGCCGGGCCTTTGCCCAAGATCCAGCGGGATCGCTACTGAAGTCTGATTCAGGCGACTGATCGTATCAGGACGCTGAATAAGCCCGTCCGAAAGAAGGCAGAGCTGATATTCACCTATCTATTTGAATATAAATAGTATTTTTGAAAGTATTTTAGTTTGTATGCGCTCACATCGGCTTGCTGTTGCGGTTGTTGCAGCCCTCCTATTGACGGGCCGCGCGGCTCCATCCGGGGCCGCTGAAGCTTCGGCCGAAGCGGTTGATTTGCGCGGCAGCGAAATCCAGATCTTTATCGAAAACGATTCCTTCGGCAGCTCCGACCAGTACTACACCAACGGTTTCAAGATCGGCGGCGGCGTTCCTGCCGACAAGGTCAGCCGGTTTTTCACAAGACCGCCCAACGCGCTGCTGGATGCGATTACCGACGGTGCCAGCAATCATTTCGGGCTGTTTTTCGGGCAGAACATGTACACGCCGCGCAACATCTCCGTGGCCGCGCCGCAGCCGAATGACCGGCCTTGGGCGGCTTGGTTGTATGTCGGCGCGGTGGCGCAAAGCGTCAAGAATGATCACCTGCATACCGTCGAATTCGACATCGGTGTTGTCGGTCCGCCGGCACTGGGCCGGCAGGTGCAGACGGCGTCACACAAACTGGTCGATGCGCCCGAACCCCTGGGTTGGGATAACCAGATCCGCACGGAGCCCGGCATTCTGTTGACCTATCTGCACAAGCGTCGCTATGGCGAGATCAGCGGCGTGCAACTGGTGCCGCATATCGGCGCCAGCCTCGGCACGGTCGCCACGTTTGCGCGTGCCGGCGCTTTGATACGAGCAGGACAGAATATGACCGGTTTCGGCCCCGACGGTATTGAGCCGGGCGGCGCCATGCTGAAAAACACCAGGCGTCAGGAGGATCCGGGTCGCGGTCAGCCCCATGAGTGGTTTGTATTTGCCGGCGCCGACGGACGGCTGATGGGACACAACACCTCACTCGACGGCTCACTTTTTCGCAGCGGTCCGAGTGTTGAGACCCGCGACTACGTGTATGACCTGCTGATGGGGGTGTCGATGCGCATCGATGCCTTGCGCGTATCGGTTACGCAGATCCGGCGTAGCGAAGAGTTTTATACGCCGCTGGGCGGCGGCGGCAAGCAGAAGTTTTATTCCGTCAACGTCGGCATCGAATTTTAGCTGGTCATTGGCATAAGCGTCACGGCTGAAGTCCCTGACCAGCGCATAACACCAGCAGGAACCGGATGGCCGGGTAGCGCAGCTGAGCACCATCGAAAGCCATCAGTTGAAGATCGGTCAGGGGAATATCAACTACTGGCGCAGTGTGGCTTGCCGTGCCAGCGCGATGCCTGCAAGCACCAGCACACCGCCGGCAAACTGCAGCGGACCCACGATTTCGCCGAGCAGGATCCAGGCAAACAGCGTTGCCATTACCGGCTGCAGCAACAGACCCACAGAAGAGAAGGTGGCCGTCAGGTGGGCCATGGCCCAGGCAATCAGGCTTTGTCCGATGACCTGGGCGAACAAGGCGATGCCGATCAGTTTCATCCAGCCCATGTCGCTGTGCGGTAGTAGCTGTTCTCCCGAAGCCCAGGCGATCGGCAGCAGCATGACCGCCATCATTGCGCTGCTCCATGCCATCAGGCTGGCGGTAGGCACATGCGCGCGCAGCCGGGTGACGCTGATCTGGTAAGCCGCATAAAACATCGCGGTAATCACGCCGAGTGCATCGCCGAGCAGCGCGCTGCCGTGCTGGCCGAAGTTGGCGCCGATCAGCAGCAGCGTGCCGGCAATCGCGGCGGCAAGTCCGGCGAGGAAGAGCTTGCGCGGCACTTCTCGGAACAACAGCCATGCCGCTGCGGTGACAAAAATCGGCGCGAGATTGGCGAGCAGCGTGGTGTTTGCCACCGAGGTCAGCAGGATCGACCAGTGCCACACCGCCAGATCGCCGGTGAAAAACAGCGCGGCTGCAATCAGCATGCCGCGGTGGTTTCGCAGATGTTCGCGATGCCGTGCGCCCTGGCTGATCAGCGCCCAGATCCACAGCGGCGGCAGCGCGAGGAACACACGCCAGAACGCCGTTGCCACCGGACCGGTTTCGCTGACCTTGACGAACAGCGGTGCGGTGGCAATGGCCGTGGCGCCCGCAAACAGCGCAGCGAGCGCCAGCCATTCGCGGGGTTTGGAGGGTGTCATGCGCAGGCCGGAGCGGATCCGGCCGGAGTTACTTGCCGGTGAATTTCGGTTTGCGCTTTTCGATGAAGGCGGTCATGCCTTCCTTCTGGTCCTTCGAAGCGAACAGCAGCTGCAGCGTACGCGATTCCAGCGTAAGTCCGGTTTCGAGCGACGCATCCATGCCGCGGATCACCGCTTCCTTGGCGAGTTGGATGGCCAGCGGCGGGAGTTCGGCAATCTGCGCAGCCATCGCGACAGCGCGTTTCTCGACATCGGCATCCGCCACGACTTCGCTGACCAGATTCATGTCGCTGGCTTCCTTGGCGCCGAAAATGTCGCCGGTCAGCACATAACGCATGGCTTTGAACTTGCCCACGGTGCCGGGGAAACGCTGCGTGCCGCCGCCGCCGGGGATGATGCCGATCTTCACTTCGGGCTGGCCGAATTTCGCCGACTCGCCGGCGATGATGATGTCGCAGGTCATTGCCAGTTCGCAGCCGCCGCCCAGTGCGAAGCCGTTAACCGCGGCGATCACCGGTTTCGGGCAGCTGTATATAGCACGCCACAGTTTCTGCGAGCCGCGTTGCAGGATCTCGATGGCGCCGGCTTCGGCCATCTCCTTGATGTCAGCACCGGCGGCGAAGGCTTTTTCATTACCGGTAAGCACGATGCAGCGGATCGCCGGATCATCGGCCATCGCCGACAGATGTTCGCCGAGCAGACGGCGCACCTCGGTGTTCAGCGCATTGCGCGCCTCGGGGCGGTTGATGCGGATCAGGCCGACGCCTTCAGCGGGGCGTTCAGTGAGTACGGCGGGTGCGCTCATGGTAAATCCTTGATGATGTGAATTATTGCTTGAAGGCGGATGCTTAGGGGCGTGCGAGACCGATGTCGACCAGAACCGCCTTGATGTCGGCGTAATCCTTGTCCAGATCCTTGCGGAACTGCGCGCTGGTGACGAAATCATCGGACCAGAAATTGCGTTCGAGATCTTCTTTCCATTCCTTGGTTGCGGTGACCTTGCGCAGCACGTCTTCCCAGTACGCCACCTGCGCCGGCGTGATTTCACGCGGGCCTATGATGGCGCGCCAGCCGCCGTAGACCACGTTGGCGCCCTGTTCCTTCCAGGTCGGCACGTGGGCCAGTGATCCCGGGAAGCGTTTGGCGGAGGAAATACCGATCACGCGCAGGCGGCCTTCAGCGACATGGTTGGCAACGTTGCCGGCCGCGGTGGTGACCATGTCGATATGGCCTCCCATGACTTGGGTGATGGCTTCCGCCGAACCCTTGAATGCAATCGCTTTCAGGTTGCGTGCATTGACGCCGATGCTCTTGGCGAGCAGGCCGGCGGCGATATGGTTGTGGCTGCCCAGAGCGGTGGCGAATCCGATGGACACCGACTGCGGGTTTTCTTTCAGCTTGGCGATCAGGTCCTTGCCGGTCTTGAGCGGTGAGTTGGCATTGACCGCGAACACCACGTAGTCGTTGAACATCGACGCGATCGGCGTGAAGTCCTGATAACTCACCGTGCTGGTGCCGACGATCTGGTTGGTCAGCAGGGCAGTGGTGCCGACCAGCAGCGTATGCGGATCGCCTTTGCGCTGGCGCACATAGGCGAAGGCGATGGTGCTGCCGCCGCCGGGTTTGTTGACGACCGACAGCGAGGTCGGAATCAGTTTGCTTTCGACGATGGCTTTTTCGACGGCGCGTGCGGTCTTGTCATTGCTGCCACCGGGCGCAGAACCGACAACGATTTCAACGTTGCGCGACGGCGACCAGGTTTTCTGGGCCTGAGCCGGCAAAGCAAGGGCCAGGGCTGCGGCGATCAAAAGCAAGGTCAGGTTTTTCACGGAATGTTCCTTGTAGGTTGATTCGTTTACTGGCGTTCGATATTGGCTTTTTTGATGACCTGCTCGTATTTCACAATTTCGGAGCGGATGAACTTGTCGAAATATTCGGTGCTGCCGCCTTTCGGCACGACGCCTTCGGATTCAAAGCGGTTTTTGACATCGGGCATGGCGAGCACCTTATTGGTGTCGGCATTGACCTTGGTGATGATCTCGCGTGGCGTCTTGATCGGCGCCATCAGTCCGAACCAGTTGCTGGCTTCGTAACCCTTGACCCCGGATTCGTCGAAGGTCGGGATATCGGGGACCGCAGCAAAACGCTCCAGGCTGCTGATCGCGATGCCGCGCAGCCGCCCCGACTTGATGTGCGGCACGAGTGCCGGCACCCCGCTGAACACCATTTCGACGTTGCCGGAAATCGCATCGGTGATCGACGGGGTGTTGCCCTTGTACGGGACATGCAGGATGTTGATGCCGGTCATGACCTTGAGCAGTTCGCCGGCCATGTGGTTCGAACTGCCGAGCCCGGCGTGACCGTAATTGAGCTGGCCCGGGCGTGATTTCGCGAGTGCGACCAGTTCCTTGACGTTTTTTGCGGGTAGCGACGGATGGGCCGCGAGCAATGCCGCGCCCTGAACGCACCAGGCCACCGGCGCGAAGTCGCGCAGTGTGTTGTACGGCGGCTTGGCATACAGCGTCATGTTGACGGCGTTGGAAGCGCCACCCATGAACAGCACATAACCGTCAGGTACAGCTTTGGCCGCGAGTTCCGATCCGATATTGGTGGCGCCGCCGGGACGGTTATCGACGATCACCTGCTGGCCCCACAGTTCGCTGAGCTTGGCGCCGACGGTCCTTGCCGTGAAATCGGTGTTGCCGCCGGCGGCATAAGGCACGATCACCCGCACCGCGCGGGTGGGCCAGTTCTGTTGCGCCAGCAAGGGCTGGGAGACCAGCATCAGTGCAGCAAATGTTGATAAATATTTGATTTTATTCACAGTTTCCTCCGAACCAGTTATGCGGCCGCACTTCGTACTTCATTGGTGAGTGCTTGCTTGCGCTGCCAATTTTCGAGGTTGGCGACGAACAGCTGATAAACCCGCTCGTCATTGCCCGAAGCCGCTGCCGAATTGTGCGGTGAAACGAGCACATTGGGCAGATCCCATAGCGGAGATTCTGCAGGAAGCGGTTCTTTTTCAAAGACATCCAGGTAGGCGCCGGCGAGATGGCCCGAGCGCAGGGCCTCGATCATCGCCGCTTCATCGATGATTTCGCCGCGGCCGATATTGATGATGCGTGCACCCTGTGGCAGCCGCGCCAGCAGGTCGGCATTGATCAGGCCGCGGGTTTCCGCGGTCAGCGGGCTGGCGATGACCAGCCAGTCAGCGCGGGGCAGCAGTTCCGGTAGTTTTTGCGGCGGATGCAGTTCTTCCACCGGGTCGCCGGGTTTTTGCGGACTGCGCCGTACGCCGATGACTTTCAGTCCCAAAACCCGGGCGAGGCGTGCGATTTCCGAGCCGATGCTGCCGAGGCCGACAATGAGTACCGTCTGACCGGGCAGGTCGCGCGGGAAATGCGGCATCCGTGCCGGATCCCAGCGGTGTTCGCGTTGTGCGTTGAGCCAGCGCGGAAAATTGCGCGCCAGCATCAGCAAGCCGGTGATCGCCGTTTGCGCAATCGGCACCGCGGTCGTGCCGGCGGATGTGGTCAGGCGCACGCCCCTCTGCAGCATTTCGGTATAGATCGGATGATCGACGCCGGCATTGAAGACGTGCAGCCACTGCAGCGTCGGGGCTTTGCGCACCGTCGAAAAGAACTGGCGCGAGAACTGCGGAAATACATCAGAGGAAAAAAACGCCAGATCGAGGCGCGCGCAATCGGCATCGCTGAGCCGGCCTTCGGGGTCGGCCGGGAGCACGATCAGCTCCAGGGGCAGCCCGAGGCGTTTCGCCTGCGCGGCAAGGTCTGCGCCGCGCTCGGCATGCAGGCGGTTTGAAACCAGCAAAGTGGTCATGGACAGTTCAGAGAATGGCAACGACGCGGGAGGGAGATTTTACCCGCTCTTTGCTACCATGCGACGCTCAGCCGAAGTGCAAACCGGCCTACCGACCATGAAAGTCCATTCAATGGAAATGAATACCCTGGAACTGACCCGGCAACTGATCGCGCGCCCTTCGGTGTCTCCGGAAGACGCCGGCTGTCTGGAACTGGTCATCGCGGAATTGAAGCCACTGGGTTTTGAATGCGAAATCATCGCCGCCAACGGCACGACAAATCTGTGGGCACGCCGCGGACGTGCGGCGCCGCTGATCTGTTTTGCCGGGCATACCGATGTGGTGCCGACCGGCCCCCTCGAAAACTGGAACATCGATCCGTTCACACCGACGATCAAGGACGGCATTCTCTACGGCCGTGGCGCTTCTGACATGAAAACCTCGATTGCGGCTTTCGTGGTGGCGATCCGCGAGTTTGTCCGGGCCAACGACAATCATCCCGGCTCGATCGCGGTGATGTTCACGTCCGATGAAGAAGGTCCGGCTACCGACGGTACCGTCAAAGTGGTTGAGGCACTGGCGAAGCGCGGCGAAAAACTCGACTACTGCATCGTCGGTGAACCGACCTCGGTCAAGCAGTTCGGCGACATGATCAAGAACGGCCGCCGTGGATCACTGACCGGCATCCTCACCGTGCAGGGCGTACAGGGCCATGTCGCCTATCCGCATATGGCGAAAAATCCGATTCACGATGTTGCTCCCGCCATTGCGGAACTGGCCGCGACCGAATGGGACCGCGGCAATGAATATTTTCCGCCGACCACCTGGCAGATCTCCAACTTCACCGCAGGCACCGGCGCCAACAACGTCATCCCCGGCACCGCGCGTGTGCAATTCAATTTCCGCTTTTCCACGGCGAGCACCGTGGAATCACTGCAGACGCAGGTGCACGGCATCCTCGACAAGCACGATCTGAAATACGATCTGGAGTGGCGACAGGACGGTCGCCCCTTCCTGACCGCGCGCGGTGATCTGGTCGATGTGGTGACCAAGGCCATCAAGGAAGTCACCGGCGTCGATACCGAACTGTCGACCACCGGCGGCACCTCGGACGGCCGTTTCATTGCCGACATCTGCCCGCAGGTGATCGAGTTCGGGCCGACCAACGCGACCATCCACAAGGTCAACGAATGCCTGCCGGTGGTCGAGGTCGAGCCGCTGCAGAAAATCTACCGGCGTATTCTCGAGTTAGTGCTGCTGAAGCGCTGACCAGCGCAAGGCACCTTTACCGGCGGCCCGACCGCTGGCAAAACACGCGGTGAGCAGATAGCCCCCGGTCGGCGCTTCCCAGTCGAGCATTTCCCCGGCGCAGAACACGCCGGGCAGTTTTTTGACCATCAGTTGTTCATCCAGCGCTTCGAAGGGAACGCCACCAGCGCTGCTGATGGCCTCATCGATTGGCCGCGCGGCGGTCAGGGTCAGCGGCAATGATTTAATGGCTGCTGCCAGTTTTTGTGCATCGTTCATTTCTGCGGCCGTCAACGCTTCGCGCAGCAAACCGGCCTTGATGCCTTTCAGGCCGAGGCGGCTTTGCAGATGCGTGGTCAGCGAACGTGATCCGCGCGGATGCGAAACCTCAGCCAGAACCCGCGCGGGATCATGATCGGGCAGCAGATCGAGATGCAGCATT
>CANHZX010000067.1 GCA_947465215.1 Betaproteobacteria bacterium
ACGTTTGCCGTGGCCTCACAGACCAAATTTGCGGCTGCAAAAGGCGAGGGTTTCTTTGCCGGTGAAATCGCCCCGGTTGAAATGCCTGCAAGTCGCAAAGGTCCGGTGCCGCCTGTTGCGGAGGATGAGCATCCGCGCCCGGGCACCGACATGGCGACACTCGCAAAGATGAAGGCTCTGTATGAAGGCGGCGTCACCACTGCGGGTAATGCATCCGGCGTTAACGACGGCGCCATCGCGCTGCTCGTCGGTTCTTTGGCTGCTGGTGAAAAGGCGGGCGCCAAACCGCTGGCTCGCGTGATTTCCACTGCTGCCATGGGCGTTCAGCCGCACATCATGGGCATCGGCCCCGTAGCGGCCTCCAAAAAGGCCCTGGCTCGCGTCGGCCTGACGATCAAGGACATGGACGTCATCGAGATCAACGAAGCCTTTGCAACGCAGGTTCTGGCCTGTCTGAAGGGTCTTGGTGTTGCATTGGACGACAAGCGGGTTAATCCCAACGGCGGCGCTATTGCCGTGGGCCATCCGCTGGGGGCTTCCGGTGCCCGGATTGCACTGACAGCAGCACGTCAACTGCAGCGCACAGGTGGCAGATATGCCCTGGTATCCCTCTGCATCGGCGGCGGCCAGGGTATGGCAGCGGTTATCGAGCGCGTCTAAAGCAATATTGGTATGTTGGTATTTCGGCACAATGGGCTAAGCCTTTGTGCTGAAATACCTTTTTTTGTAAGAATTTCTGGCGTTTAATGGTGGGGTGACTGGAAAACCTCACAAAATGTTAGATTTGAAATGGCATCCGGAGGCTTCCATAATTTTTACCGTCATAACAACAGGGCGGTCAGAAGCTGACCGTGAGTGACATGGATTCCATTACAGCGCTGAAGCAGGGCACACCGCTTGCCCCTCAAAAGCTGGTCGAAATGCGCTCTAAGGGCATGCATACGGTCCGGTTTGAATTCATTGTTCGCTTGCTCCGTTTGAACACCCAGATCATCACCCTTTCGATTTACTGGGAAGACGGACGAGAATTCATGCAGATCCCTACGGCACAAAACGTAAAACGCAAACTGGTCTACGCCAGCGAACCCCGTGTTTCGGGCTTTTTCGATGACATTTCCCTGCTGTGCTACCCGCTCGACGCCGATGCCAAGGTGAAAGTGGATGCGGAACTCGATCGCATGGTCGCCGCAATAGGGGAGTATGGCAGGCGGGGTAGTGTCTGACCCGTTGTAGAGTCCGGACTTTAGTCCGGACTGAATTGGTCAGTTTTCGAGGCAGGTACTGAGGGTTAATCCGTAGAAATGCTCCCTGTTCCGGGGCACCGCATCTGCCAGGCAGCGGGCTTCAATGCTGCACATCTGCTCCTCGATTCTTCGCCGTTCCAGCACCAGGGGCTCGATCGAGACCTTGGCCTTTTTCGAGGTGACTTCCTGCTTTTTGATGTCCTTCAACCGATGGTCGAGCGGACCGGTTGATTTGCGGACGCAGTCGATGATGCCCTGGTCCGAGTATTTGCGTTCGACTGGGACCGGCTCTTGTTTATGGGCATGGGCTGCGATCTTGGGGATGCCGGTAAGGGGTATCAATGCAACCCAAAGACTCGCCTTGAAGAAAGACCTCACTGGTTGGATACCCGTTTAATATAATTTGACATAATACACATTATACGAAATAAAGGATGGGGCTACAGAGGGAAACCATGTGTCTGAATGATTCAGGAAACTCAGTTTGCAACCCCTGCCTTGCGTAGCATGGATTCGATATCCTTGTTGCCGCGGCTGACGGCCAGGCTCAAGGCTGAATGACCGCTCGGAGAAACATATTTGGCGTCAGCGCCATGCTCCAGCAACAACAGCAGCATCTGAAGATAACCTTCGCGTGCCGCCATCATCAGCGCCGTGGTGCCATTGTCAGCGGACGCATTCACATTGGCACCCTTGGCGATCAGCAGTTTGGCTATATCGACCCGGTCGCGGGCTGCGGCATAAATCAACGGCGTCCAGCCGCTTTGATTGACCGGCGCTCCAGCATCAATCAGCAGCTTTACGGCCTCCGTATGGCCCTGGATGGCTGCCAGCATCAGTGCGGTTTCACCCAGTGGATTACGGGCTTGGATGCGCGGTTTGGCGGCCAACAGGGTTTTGATGACAATGGGTTTACCTTCACGGGCTGCCAGCATCAGCAGTGTTTCGCCTTGAGGGCTCACGGTTTCAACATCCACGCCACGCCGGAGTAAATCGACGATGGTTTGCTGGTCGTCGGTCCTGATGGCATGCAGCATGTCTTCATAGGCGCCGGCATGGACGCCGGGGCTTTGCATTGCCAGGCAGAAAACCGCCAGAACGTGAATCAGGATTCGAAAATTCATATAACTATTTGTTTATATGGAATAAATTATTAAAGTTTTCAGTGGTTTGAGTTGCAACCCGATCAAACTCACAGCCTTGCAGCCGGGCAATTTCCTCGGCTACATGTTTGACCCATCCAGGCTGATTCGTTCTGCCACGATAAGGAACAGGAGCCAGATAGGGAGAATCGGTTTCGACCAGAATCCGATCCAAAGGAACTTTTCGGGCGACTTCCTTCAGATCCTTGGCGTTTTTGAAGGTGACAATCCCGGAAAAGGAAATATAGAAGCCCATGGCCAGGGCACTTTCGGCGACCTCCCAGCTTTCGGTAAAGCAGTGCATGACCCCACCCGCCGTTTCCGCGCCCTCTTCCTGCATCAGCCGCAGCGTGTCGGCCGCTGCTGCGCGGGTGTGGATGATCAGCGGTTTACCGCATTCCTTTGCCGCGCGGATATGTGTGCGAAAACGCTCGCGCTGCCATTCCAGATCGCCAGTCAGGCGGAAGTAGTCGAGACCGGTTTCACCGATAGCCACGACTTTTGGATGATTGGCGAGTTCGAGCAACTCTGAAACGGTGGGCTCTCGCAGGTCCGGGTAATCGGGATGAACACCGACCGAGGCATAAAGATGCGGATGGTTTTCCGCCAGCGTTCTAACCTTGGGGAAATCCTCAAGGGTCACGCTGACGCAAAGCGCGGCGCCGACGTCGTTGTCGCGCATGGTGTCAAGGATCGCCGGCAGATTGTCGGCAAGCTCGGGGAAATCCAGGTGGCAGTGCGAATCAACCAGCATGTCGGTCAAGCGGCGCGCCGTGAGGGATTGACCATGGCGGCATAGGCAAACAACACGCTTTCCATGTACAAACGCGCATTCAGTGGATGGTGGATATTGCGCTGTTCGCGCACCAGTTTGCGATGCAGCCGCAGTGCGGACAAGGGCTCGACGCGCTTGGCAATTATCGCCAGTTCACGGGAAAGATCCGGGTTGTAACGAATGCGCCCGAGCATGCGCTGCTCAACGATGTCGCAGGTCCATTTCTGCAGCCAGTTGATGAACCGTTCCAAGGGCAGATCGCGCAGCGATTCGGCCACTGCCAGCGGGTCAAAGTCCGGCGACGCAATAGCCCGCAGCAGGTCATTGCGTCCCGAAAGCTCATTGTTTTCGATCATTGCCTGCGCCAGCAGAGGTGCGCCAGAGGCCTGCGCCAAGGCCACTTCCGCGTCCTTGATGCCCTGCCCGGCGAGCCATGACAGCGCCAGCGCCCGATCCGGTTCGTGTAACGCCAACTGTCTGCAGCGACTGATGATGGTGCGCATTAGACGATGGGGCCGGTGGCTGATCAGCAGAAAATGGGTTTGAGCGGGCGGTTCTTCGAGATTTTTCAGCAGTGCATTGGCGGCTGCGACATTCAGTGCCTCAGCAGGACTGACCACAATGACTTTCCGGCCGCCGCGATGGCTGGAAACGTTAATAAAATCATGCAGTTCCCGAACCTGCTCGATGCTGATCCAAGGGCTGGCCTTGGTTTTGGGGCCGGCTTCTTCACCTTCCGCGGCGGGGTCGCTATCGGTGGGTGGGGCCAGAACACGAAAATCGGGGTGTGCACCCGTCGCAAACCAGCCACAGGAACTGCAGGTCCCGCAGGCCAGGCCACCTGGAACCGGCTTTTCGCATAAAAGCCCCTGTGCCAGAGCCATGCCAAAGGCCTGTTTGCCGATGCCGCGCGGGCCGCGGATCAATAATGCGTGAGCCAGCTGGGAGGGGTCCTTTAGGACTGCCTGCAGTGGCAATTCAAGCCATTTATACATTAATAATCAAATAGATAATGATTAAATGGAATGTGAATTATGATGAATAAATTGTAAAGCCAATAAAATCATAGTAATCAAGTATTTGAAATAATCTTCTGAATATCTACTTGAATTTCCGGAATGCTTCTTGCTGCATCAATGACACGAATTCTTTGTGGGTGTTCCTGCGCCCGTCTCAGATAGGCAGCCCGCACGCGGGTATAAAAGTCCAGTTTTTCACGTTCAAAGCGGTCGGGCTCCCGTGCCGCGCGGGTTCTGGTTTTGCCAATTTCCGGGGCCAGGTCGAAATACAGGGTCAGATCCGGCTGAAGGTCGCCTTGAACCCAACGTTCCAGCTCGGCAATCCGTGACCAGTCCATGCCGCTGCCGCCGGCTTGATAGGCATAGGTAGCGTCGGTGAAGCGGTCACAGAGCACCCACTGCCCTGCAGCCAGTGCGGGGGCAATGACTTGGGCAATATGCTCGCTGCGGGCGGCAAACATAAGCAAAGCCTCAGTTTCCGGCTGGCGAGGTTCATGACTATCGAGCAGCAGCCCGCGCAGGGACTCGCCCAGCGGCGTACCGCCGGGTTCCCGCGTGACTTTCAGGGGGATGCCTCTGTCCTGAAGTTGTTCCTTCAGCCACTCCAGATGGGTGGTCTTGCCGGCCCCGTCCATGCCTTCGAGTGTGATGAATCGCCCGCGGGTCATGGCCGGCCTCGCCGTTGATACTGAGTTACCGCCCGCTCGTGTTCGGCCAGCGTGCGCGAAAATTTGGAACTGCCGTCGCCGCGCGCGACAAAGTACAGCGCGTCACTCGGCGCGGGATTCAGCGTGGCGCGCAAGGCATCAAGTCCGGGCATGGCGATCGGGGTCGGCGGCAATCCGTTACGGGTGTAGGTATTGTAGGGGGTATCGGTGAGCAGATCGCGTTTGCGGATATTGCCGTCAAACGATTCCCCCAGGCCGTAGATCACCGTCGGGTCTGTTTGCAGGCGCATGCCGATCCGCAAGCGGTTTATGAATACGGCGGCAACCAAACCCCGTTCGTCAGGGCGACCGGTTTCTTTTTCGACGATCGAGGCCAGAATCAGCGCTTCTTCCGGAGATGACAGCGGCAGATTCGGCGCCCGGCGTGCCCATTCCTGCTCGAGATGCTTGCGCATAAGCTTGTGTGCACGCTGCAGAATCGAGATGTCTGTCGTGCCGTCCGTGACATGGTAGGTATCCGGGAAGAACCAACCTTCTGTTGACGGAATGCTCATACCCAGTTTTTGCAGTATTTCCGGCTCAGATAGCGTTGCCAGTTCTTTGCGTACCCGAGGATTTTCGTCAAGCGCCTTTCGTATCTGCCCGAAGGTCCAGCCTTCGACAAAAGTGACCGCAGTAAGTGTTACGTCGCCGCGGGTCATGCGCTGCAAAAGACCCAGCGGAGTCAAAGGTGCACTGAGTTCGTAATTGCCGGCCTTGAGACGGCCGGATTCGCCGAGCAGCCTTGCAAGCAGCTCAAAGGGTTCCGGGCGGCCGATGATGCCGGCGGCTGACAACTGTGCGGCTGCAGCTCTCAGGCCGCTGCCTGCACGCAATTCAAAGGTAACTGGCGATTCCGGCAAACGCAGTTCGTCGTAGGCGTAGTAATACACCGCTGCGCCGATGATCAGCACGGACATCAGCATCAGCAACAGCAGCTTTTTAAACAGACGGGTCAGCCAGAACATGGAGCCATTTTCGCACGCGTGTCGCGGTTTCAAATCGGTCCCAGGTCCGCGCTTCAATCCGGGCAACCGGCCATACGCCGATCAGGCTGTTAACCAGCAGGACTTCGCTGGCGGCCTCGAGCCGTTCGCAGCTGACGGTTTCAAGGCGGCAGTCCATACCGTTTTTTTCAGCCAGTTCGATAACGGCATCGCGGGTCACGCCGGCAACGCCGCAGCGCGAGAGATCCGGCGTGATCAGGACATTGCCCCGCTCCACCAGAAACAGATTGCAACGGGTGCCTTCAATGACGGCGCCATCGGTGTCCAGCAGCAGTCCTTCTGCGATCGACGGATCATGCCACTCGGCGCGCGCCAATACATTCTCCAATCGGTTGAGATGTTTCACGCCGGCGAGAGCGGGCTGCAGGGCGAGTCGTTGCCGGCAGTAACGCACACTGACGCCCTGCGCTACATATTCGGCCGGATAGTCTGGCAGTGGTGATGCGGCAACGATGCGACGTGGAATGACGGTTCCGGGCATCGCATAACCACGTCCGCCGCTGCCGCGGGTCACCGTGATTTTCAAGGCGCAATCGGGCATGCCTGCCGTGATGTGACGCAAATCCTCAAGCAGCAGGGTTTCATCCGGTGGCGTGATTGCCAGAGCTCTGCAGTCGGCCGAAAGTTTGGTGTAGTGCCTGCTCCACAACGGGGCTTTGCCAGCGCGAACGGCCATCGTACGAAAGACACCATCGCCATAGGCTAAGCCGCGGTCATCAGCAGGGATGGAATCGGCTGGCTTGCCGTCAACGAGAGTCAGTGCCATGCCGGTATTGGAGTCCGCGGGCATTGAATGCGGACCCCTGGAGTGTTGCCGTCAGATCTTGCGGAACACCAGGCTGCCGTTGGTGCCGCCGAATCCGAATGAGTTGGAAAGCGCGACATCAATTTTCATCTGGCGCGCGGTGTTGGGCACGTAATCCAGATCACATTGCGGATCCTGATTGACCAGATTGATGGTCGGAGGCGCCACTTGATCACGGATCGCCAGAATCGAAAATACCGCCTCAATACCGCCGGCAGCACCCAGCAGGTGACCGGTCATTGACTTGGTTGAGCTGACGGCCAGTTTGTAGGCCTGCGGTCCGAAGCAGTTCTTCAGCGCTGTGGTTTCAGCAATGTCACCCAGCGGGGTTGATGTGCCGTGAGCGTTGACGTAATCCACCTGGTCATGACTGATACCGGCGTTGCGCAGCGCGTTATTCATGCAGCGCACTGCGCCGGCTCCATCTTCGCAGGGTGCGGTAATGTGATGCGCGTCCGCGCTCATGCCGTAGCCGGCGAGTTCGCAGTAAATGCGTGCGCCGCGGCGTTTGGCGTGTTCGTATTCTTCGAGAACCAGCACGCCGGCTCCCTCGCCCATCACAAAGCCGTCGCGGTCCTTGTCCCAGGGGCGGCTGGCTGCGGCGGGATCATCATTACGGGATGACAGTGCACGTGCGGCGCAGAAACCGCCGATGCCCAGAGGCGAAACGGTTGCTTCAGCACCACCGGCGATCATGATGTCAGCATCGCCGTATTCAATCAGGCGACCGGCTTCACCGATGCTGTGGTTCGCCGTGGTGCAGGCGGAGACTACAGAAATATTGGGGCCCTGCAGTCCGAACATGATCGACAGCTGGCCCGAGATCATGTTGATGATCGAACCAGGTACAAAAAACGGCGAAATCTTGCGCGGTCCGCCGGCGAGCACGGCGTTGTGCGTATCCTCAATCAGCGGCAGGCCGCCGATGCCGGAGCCGATACAGACGCCGATCATTTCGCGGTTCAGCTTATCAAGGTCCAGTCCGGCATCCTTGATCGCGTCGATACCGGCGGCAAGTCCGTAATGGATGAAGGTGTCGAAGCGACGTGCTTCTTTGACCGGCAGATAATTGCTGGCCTCGAAGCCTTTAACCTCACCGGCGATCTGCGAGGTATAGCCCGACGCGTCAAAACGCGTGATTTTGCCGATGCCGGATTTTCCAGCGGTGATGTTTGACCAGGAATCAACCAAGCCAATGCCGACCGGGGAAATAATCCCCAATCCGGTCACGACAACTCTGCGAGTGGTGGGACGCGACATGATTCAGGATGCAGGACGCGCAGCGCGCATCCCGCCATCAAGTTGAGTATGGAAGGGAAACCCCTTCCGGAAATCAGGCTTTTTGGTGTGACTTGATGTAGTCAACAGCCTGCTGGACGGTGGTGATTTTTTCAGCCTCTTCGTCCGGGATTTCGGTCTCGAATTCCTCTTCCAGCGCCATCACCAGCTCGACGGTGTCCAGAGAATCCGCGCCCAGATCGTTGACGAAGGACGAATCGGTCTTGACGTCCGCCTCGTTGACGCCAAGTTGCTCGGCAACAATTTTCTTTACGCGTTGCTCGATATTTTCCATCTACAGTCCCCTTTCGCGTTGCTGGATGATTATGGGTCGGTTCATGACTCGGCGATGATGATCTCATCGCTTCGTGAAGGATCAAATTTTACCACAAACCGTAATTAAAAAATCTTTCTAAAACAGAAAGTTATCCGAGTTGAAGAGCTTCGGATCCATCAAATCCCGGGCGCATTCTAGCCCATGTACATGCCGCCGTTCACATGCAGCGTGCAACCGGTGACATAAGACGCCGCATCGGAGGCAAGATAAACCACTGCTCCGGCCACATCTTCAACGACGCCAAGTCGGCCCAGCGGAATCTGTCCGACCAGCGCTGTGCGCTGGGCTTCAGCCAGTGCGCGCGTCATGTCGGTGTCGATGAAACCCGGCGCCACGCAATTAACCGTGATGTTCCGGCTACCCACTTCCCGGGCAAGTGCCTTGGTAAAGCCCTCTGCTCCGGCTTTGGCCGCAGCGTAATTGGCCTGACCGGCATTACCCATAGCGCCGACCACCGAAGTCACATTGATAATGCGGCCGGTGCGGGCCTTCATCATGCTGCGGACAACCGCCTTCGACATGCGGTAAACCGAGGTGAGGTTGGTCGACAGAATGCTGTCCCATTCCTCGTCTTTCATACGCATCAACAGGTTGTCTCGTGTGATGCCAGCATTGTTGACGAGAATCGCCACCTCGCCCCACTGTTGCTGGATGGCAGTCAGTGTCGCATCGATCTGGGCCGCATCGTTGACGTCCATTGCGTAGCCCTGGCCGGTGATGCCGGCTGCGGCCAGATCTTTCGTAATACCTTCTGCGCCTGCTGCCGTCGTTGCCGTGCCAACGACGGTGGCGCCGGCTGCGCCGAGGGCCAGTGCAATGCCTTTACCGATCCCGCGCGAAGCGCCGGTGATCAGTGCCACCTTGCCTTTAAGGTTGCTCATTTGAGCGCCTCCATAGTTTGCGCCAGCGATGCCGGGTCGGTGACTGCAAATCCCTGCAGACCGCCTTCAATGCGTTTGGTCATGCCGGCCAGCACTTTGCCCGGTCCGCATTCGACGACATGGGTGACGCCCTGCGCAGCAAACGCGCGGATGGTTTCCACCCAGCGCACGGGATTACAGGCCTGCCGCGACAGTGCATCCTTGATTAACGCGGGATCACTGACGGCAGCGACATCGACATTATTGATGACGGTAATCTGTGGTGAATTGAACTCTATTTCCTGCATGCGCAGGCTCAGGCGCTCGGCGGCAGGCTTCAGCAGCGAGGAATGGAACGGAGCGCTGACCGGCAGCATAAGGGCGCGTTTGGCGCCACGCGTTTTGGCGGCAGCAGCAGCACGTTCAACAGCGCCTTTATGTCCTGCAATCACGACCTGACTGGGTGCATTGAAATTGACTGCCTCAACCACTTCGCCCTGCGCAGCCTCGGCGCAGGCTGCGCGGACGGCGTCATCATCCAGACCCAGTATGGCGGCCATCGCTCCAGTGCCCATAGGCACAGCTTCCTGCATTGCTTGCGCTCGAAATCTCACCAGCGGCACCGCCTCTGCAAAAGCAATTACGCCCGCAGCCACCAGCGCGGTGTATTCGCCCAGGCTATGCCCGGCGACGAGTGCCGGTGCCGGTGCACCAGCTTGCTGCCACGCCCGGTACATCGCATAGGCTGCTGTCAACATCACCGGCTGAGTATTGACCGTTGCATTGAGATCATCGACCGGGCCTTCCGCCACCAGCTTCCACAAGTCCTGCCCCAGTGCCGTGGAGGCTTCTTCAAATGTTTCGCGGACAACCGGCGTATCGGCGAATCCCTGCATCATGCCGACCGCTTGTGAACCCTGTCCCGGAAAAACCAATGCCAGTTTCATATTCAAATCCTCACCACTGCAAAAGTACGGCGCCCCAGGTGAAGCCGCCACCCACGCCTTCCAGCATGACTTTATGACCTTCACGGATGCGTCCATCGCGGACAGCTTCATCAAGCGCCAGCGGCACGGAAGCTGCGGAAGTATTGGCGTGACGATCAACGGTGGTTACCACCCGCTCCATGGTCATTCCCAGTTTTTTGGCGGTTGCCTGGATAATGCGGATATTGGCCTGATGCGGAATCAGCCAGTCGATGTCGGTTTTCTGCAGGCCGGCGGCCTCCAGCGTTTCAAGTGCGACTTCTTCCAGCACTTTCACTGCAAATTTAAATACAGCCCCGCCATCCATCTGCAGCAGGGGGGTGCCGCTCACCGCACCGCGGCAGACCTGACCGGGCACGGAGAGAATGTCGGCGTGACTGCCGTCAGCATGCAGGCGCGAGGCCAGGATGCCCGGCGTGCTGCTGCGTTTGAGCACAACAGCGCCGGCACCATCGCCGAACAGTACACAGGTGCCGCGATCCGACCAGTCGAGGATGCGCGAATAAACTTCAGCACCGACAACCAGAATGTATTCATACTGCCCGGACTTCATGTACAGGTCGGCGGTGTTCAGTGCGTAAACAAAACCGCTGCATACCGCCTGCACGTCAAATGCGGGCATGTTTTTGACACCCAGCTTGGACTGCAGGATGCAAGCCGTGCTCGGGAACACCATATCCGGGGTTGTGGTGGCGACAATGATCAGGCCGAGTTGATCAGCATTAATACCCGCCATTTCCAAAGCGCGTCTCGAAGCCTGTAAGGCCAGATCACTGGATTTTTCATTGTCTGCGGCAATATGCCGCTCCCGGATGCCGGTCCGCTGCTGTATCCACTCGTCGGATGTGTCAACGGAGCCTGCCAGATCGGCATTGGTCAGAACCTTGGCCGGGAGATAGCTCCCCGTGCCGATAATGCGCGAGTAAATTGCACTCATGCCGTTACGACTTTCCCTTCCTGCGCCGCCATGCGCTCGCTGATATGGGTAAGCACGCCGGTGCGGACTTCGCTGATGGCGTGCCCAATGGCAAAACCGTATCCGAAAACATCGGCCGAACCGTGGCTTTTGATAACCACGCCGCGCAGTCCCAGCAGGCTGGCCCCGTTGTAGCGACGGTGATCGACGCGTTTCTTGAAAGCGTTGAGTACGGGCATTGCCACCAGGCCTGCCAGTTTGGTGAAGATGTTCCGGCTGAATTCCTCGCGCAGGTATGTGCGCAGCATCTGCGCCAGCCCTTCGGAAGTTTTCAGTGCAACGTTACCGACAAAACCGTCACAGACCACCACATCCGTGGTGCCCTTGTAGATGTCATTGCCTTCGACGTTGCCGTAAAAATTGAGGCCGCTCTCTCGAAGCAGTGCCGCGGCGGCCTTGACCACTTCGTTGCCTTTGATGTCCTCTTCGCCGATATTGAGCAGCCCGACCGTGGGGCGCGGCTTGTGTTCAACCGAAGCCACCAGTTCCGAACCCATCACCGCAAACTGCAGCAGATGTTCCGCAGTGCAGTCGACATTCGCGCCGAGATCGAGAATATGGGTGTGGCCCTTGGCTGTCGGCAGGATGGATGCAATGGCGGGACGGTCGATACCAGGCAGTGTTTTAAGCACAAAGCGCGAGATCGCCATCAGTGCGCCGGTATTACCTGCACTGACGCAGGCCTGCGCCTCGCCGCTTTTGACGAGATCGATCGCCACACGCATCGAGGAGTCTTTTTTGCCGCGCAGGGCATTCGCCGGCGGCTCGTCCATGGTGACGACTTCGGAGGAATGCCTGACGATGAAGCGTTCACCTTCAGCGGCACCGGCGCGGGAGAGTTCGGCGCGGACTTCATCCTGAAGTCCAACAAGTATGAAGCGGCACTGCGGATCAATGCGCGAACGTTCGACCGCTGCGGGCACGGTGACACGCACGCCATGATCACCGCCCATGCAATCAATGGCTACGGTCACATCCATCAGTGTCCTCCGCTTCGGGTCCCGGTTTGTTGTGCTTCCCGCCGGGGGCCCCGTAATTGCCCGGGAATTACTCGCCCTTGGCCTTGATGACTTTCTTGCCGCGGTAGTAGCCGTTCGGGCTGATGTGATGGCGCAGGTGCGCTTCGCCGGAGCCCGGCTCGACAGCCAGTGCAGGCTTGTCGAGACCGTCGTGCGAGCGGTGCATGCCGCGCTTGGAGGGGGACTTCTTATTTTGTTGAACAGCCATTTGTTTCTCCTAAATTAACGTTTATCCGTTTTTCCGGGTTCCAGCAGCGTGGCCAGCCGCGCAAACGGCGAATCGGCTTTTTTAGCGCCGAATGGTTCCTGTGTTCCGCTGCTGCAATGTCCCTGGGCATGCCTGACAGACAAGGGCAAACCCAGCAATATTTCGTCTTCCACCAACTCCTGCAAATTCAGTTCCTGCCCGACTTCAATCCACTCCGGCGTTTCCGGGTCATCATCATCCGGGGGCACTGCCCCGGGTTGCGCCATCAGCACCCGAGTTTGCAACGCCAGCGCATATTCCAGAGGCTTGACGCAAACGGCGCAGGCCAACTGCAATGCTCCGGTGACTTTCAGTTCCAGTTGAGGCCGGCTCAATGGATCCATGCTGCCGTGAACACTGTATTTCACTTCACCGGCATTGCCGGCCAGCTGATCCTGCAGCCTGGACAATGCTGAAACTGCAAGTTGCCCGTGCTGCTGCCCAGCCGCGCGGGCGAACCCGAAAGGATCATCGAGAACGTGTGATGCGGCCGGTCCGGACATAAGCGCGGCATGATAATATTTTCAGCACGCCCTGTCAAAAATAATGACGACAATTTCCCTGTTTAGCCAAGCACTTAGCAACACCTTCCGCCCGTAGCCACCAAGCTCCCCCGACTTATCACCCACAGTTTCAGACACTTACAGTCCACAATGACGGCATTGCCCCGGGAAATCGTTCTCGCCTCCTCGTCCAGTTACCGCAAGGCCCTGATCGGCCGTCTGGGCTTAGATTGTACGACCATAGCCCCAGATATCGACGAAAGCGCCCTGCCCGGCGAAAGCCCGGTTGCCACTGCCACTCGGCTTGCTCAGGCTAAAGCGAGGAAGGTGGCCACAAGCAAGCCTGAGGCACTGATAATCGGTTCGGATCAAGTCGCATTGCTCGATGACGCGGTATTGGGCAAACCCGGCTCTCATGAGTCTGCGGTCCGGCAGCTGCGACTGATGAGTGGCAAAACCACGGTTTTTCATACCGCCATCTGTCTTTACGACGCTGCCAGCGAGGAAATGCAATGCGCGAACGTGCCCACCACCGTGCACCTGCGTGAACTTTCCGATGAGGTCATCGAACGTTATTTGAAGCAGGACCAGCCATACGACTGTGCCGGCAGTGCAAAAATCGAGGCCTTGGGGATCGCCCTGGTGGAAAAAGTCGAAAGCGACGATCCCACTGCACTGATCGGCTTGCCGCTGATCACGCTGGTCACCATGCTGAAACGCGCCGGAATCATCTTGCCATGAGCGAATCCGGTTC
>CANHZX010000068.1 GCA_947465215.1 Betaproteobacteria bacterium
GACAGGGTGAAGAAAAATCTGAATCGCATCGTGATCGGGCTGGTCATCACCAGTTTTTTTCTTGCGCATGCGATACATCTCTTCCGTCTGCCCCTGCTCGACAACCTCGAGGCCATCGTTTACGACACCCGGCTGCGATTGACAATGCCGCGCACCGTGGATCCGCGGGTGGTCATTCTCGATATCGACGAAAAAAGCCTGCTGGAGAAGGAAAAGGGCGGAGAAGGCCGCTGGCCCTGGCCGCGCGACCGGCTGGCATTGCTGCTCGACAAGCTGTTCGACAAATACGGTATTGCCGTGGTCGGATTCGACGTGGTGTTTGCCGAGCGTGATGAGTCATCCGGCATCCGCGTGCTGGAGCGCCTGAGCCAGCGCGAGCTGCGCGGCATTCCGCAATTTCAGTCCGTGCTGGACCAGGTGCGGCCACAGCTCGAATACGACGATATTTTCGCCCGCAAGATGAAGGGGCGCGCGGTAGTCCTCGGCCATGTGTTTCTCAGCGACGACCCTGCCAATGCCAGTCGCAAGGGCATGTTGCCGCCGCCGGTGCTGCCCGAAGGGGCTTTCGGGCAACGCAAGATCGGTGTGACTTCGTGGAGCGGATACACGGCGAATCTGGAGCGGCTGCAGAAATCCGCCGCCAGCGCCGGGCACATCAATCCGCTGCCGGATACGGACGGTATCACCCGTCGCGTGCCGATACTTGTCGAATACAACAACGCCTATTACGAACCGCTGTCGTTGGCGATGGTGCGTGCGGTGCACGGCAAGCCGCCGGTGCAGGCGGTAATCAGTGAAGACGGCAGTTCCACGCAATACAGCGGCCTAGAGTGGGTCAAGACGGGGCCTTTTGAAATTCCTGTCGATGACCAGGCTGCAGCTCTGGTACCTTATCGCGGCGGCAAGGGCAGTTACCGTTATTACTCTCTGGTTGATGTGCTGCACGAACGCATCCCGGTCGAGGAGCTCAAGGGCAAGATTGTGCTGGTCGGTACGACGGCGCCGGGGTTGCTGGATTTGCGGGCCACACCGGTGGATCCGGTGTTTCCGGGGGTGGAAATCCATGCCAATCTGATCGGTGGCATCCTCGACGGCAATATCAAGCAGCGTCCGCCATATGTGGTCGGTGCCGAGTTCATGCTGCTGCTGGTCGCCGGTCTTGCGCTGGCCATGCTGTTGCCACTGCTGACGCCTTTCAAATCCATGCTGGTATCGGCCTTGGCATTGCTGGGGGTGATCGGCGCCAACCTGTTGATTTTTCACTCTGGTAATCTGGTGCTGCCACTGGCTTCGGGACTGGTGCTGATTCTGGTTTTGTTCACCTTCAACATGGCCTACGGTTTCCTGGTCGAAGCGCGCGGCACTCGTCTGATCACTGGACTGTTCGGTCAGTATGTGCCGCCTGAACTGGTCGAGGAGATGGCGCGCAATCCTGAGCAGTTCAATATGGCACCGCGGGCCGAGGATCTTTCGGTGCTGTTTTCCGATGTGCGTGGTTTCACCACAATCTCCGAAACCCTGTCGCCGGATGATCTTTCGCTCTATATCAACGATTACCTGACGACGATGAGTCTGGTGATTCGTGAAGGCCACCGCGGCACGCTCGACAAGTACATCGGCGACGCGGTGATGGCCTTCTGGGGGGCGCCCGTGGCGAATCCGAATCATGCACAGGACGCTGTGCTTGCAGCGCTGGACATGATGAAGCAGGCCAAGGTCCTCAACGAAAAATTCCATGCCAAAAACTGGCCGCCGTTTGCGATCGGCATCGGCGTTAACTCGGGCACGATGCGCGTGGGCGACATGGGATCTCAGATCCGCAAGGCATACACGGTGATGGGCGACGCGGTGAATCTGGGTTCGCGGCTGGAAGGCATCACCAAGCAGTATGGCGCTGACATCCTGATCGGACAGGAAACCAAGAACCGCATTTCCGGCATCGTGCTTCGCGAGATCGACATGGTGCAGGTGAAGGGCAAGGACGAACCGATCATCATTTACCAGCCCCTGGGTCTGGAAGGTGAGGTTGATCCGGCGCTGCTTGACGAAATCAAGTTGTGGAATCAGGCGCTGCGTTATTACCGTGCCAAGGAATGGGATAAGGCCGAACTGCAGTTGCTGAATTTGCAGAAAATTTCAAAGCGCTACCTGTATGAAGTGTTCATTGAGCGCATTGCAGCTTTCCGCGCCGATCCCCCAGAGGAATCGTGGAGCGGTGTGCACAAGTTCGAGACCAAGTAATGGGGAATAAGCGCGGGATGTCGCGTCCGTGCCGGTTTTCCATGATCGCGTCGGTATCTGCGGTCTGGTGTTGCCGGGGGAGTGTATGAATAATTTCCTCCCGAAAAATTATTTCAATAAAATCAATTATTTATCTGAAATTTCTGGTCTGCGTACGGTTTCCGACGAAGCGCGTGATGCAGCCATTTATGTGACACACTTCAAACCGCGAGACGCGGAACATATCATGACGCGGATGACGGCCCGTCGGCTGACGCCGGCCGCGACTGCAGCAGCAGGAACAGTGAGGTAATCATGAGCACAGTACTCCAGAGCAAACCGGTCGCTGCCGACAACCTGGCTGAGAAGCTCGGTTTTCAGCAGAAACTGCAGGCGGTGACCAACAAGATTCACGCGACGAAAAATATCGACGAGATCATCCTCGAACTGTCGCAGGAGCTGTGCAACCTCTTCAATGCCGACCGGCTGACAATCTACCTGCTCAGCGAGGACAAGGGCTCGATCATCTCCAAGGTTAAAACCGGCCTGAATTCGTTCAAGGACATCAAGCTGCCAATCAACGAGCAGTCGATCGCGGGTTTCGTGGCAACCAACAAGCGCGTCGTCAACATCCGCGACGTTTATGACGATGTCGAACTGAAGTCCTACAGTGCGCAGCTGAATTTCCTGAAAGCGGTTGATGCGAAGACCGGCTATCGCACCAAGCAGATGCTGGTGGCGCCGGTACTGGAGGCCAAGACCAAGGATCTGATCGGGGTCGTCCAGATCATCAACAACAAGGCAGGGCAGCCGTTCCCGCCGATGATGGAAGAGGGCGTTGTTTCGCTGACCGAGACCCTGGCCATTGCGTTCCGCCAGCGCCAGGGCCCGATGATGCAGGTGCGCAGCAAGTACGATGCGCTGGTGACCAATGCGGTTATTTCCGGTGAGGAACTGGAACTGGCACAGCGTTCCGCGCGCCGCAAGAACCTCGATGTCGAAACAGTGCTTACTGATGAATTCCAGGTCAAGCTTCCGGCGCTTGGGGATGCGCTGAGCAGCTATTTCGGTGTTCCTTACGAGCCGTTCAAGCAGGATCGTATCAAGTCGCCCGACCTCATGAAGAACATGAATCGCGAGTTCTGCCAGACAAACCAGTGGATTCCGCTGGAAGAGGTCAAGGAAGGCATCATCGTCGCGACTACCGATCCTGAGCGCGTCAAGGCCTCGCGGATGGTCAACAACGTCTATCCGAAGAGCAAGATCGTTTTTCGCGTCACCACCAACAAGGAATTCGCCAGCACGCTGGATGCGATGTTCGGTGGCGCGACTGGCCTGGAGGATTCAGGCAACATCGACGATCTGCTGGGCACGCTGGACGAGGATACTGAAGGCGAGGCCGGTGCCGGTGAGGACGTGGTGTCTGCTGCCGCGGACAACGAACTGGTCAAGCTGGTGAACAAGGTCATTATCGACGCCTACCAGCAGGGCGCTTCGGACATTCATATCGAGCCCTATCCCGGCAAGGCGAAGACCGAGATCCGTTTCCGCAAGGACGGCTCGCTGCAGCCCTACATCCAGATCCCGGCGAGTTATCGCAGCGCGCTCGCTGCCCGCCTGAAAATCATGTGCGACCTCGATATTTCCGAGCGCCGGCGGCCGCAGGACGGGAAGATCAAATTCAAAAAGTTCGGTCCGCTGGATATTGAGCTGCGGGTCGCGACAATACCTTCCGCGGGTGGTGTCGAAGACATCGTCATGCGGATTCTGGCGGCCGGCGAGCCGATCCCGCTGGACAAGCTGGGACTCACCAAATACAACCTCGATACCCTGAAAGAGGTTGTGTCGAAGCCTTATGGTCTGTTTTTCGTCTGCGGCCCGACGGGCTCGGGCAAAACAACCACGCTGCACTCGGTGCTGGGTTACCTGAATACATCGGACACCAAAATCTGGACTGCGGAAGATCCGGTCGAGATTACCCAGAAAGGTCTGCGCCAGGTCCAGATGAATCCTAAGGCTGGGATGACCTTTGCGGTGGCGATGAAAGCTTTCCTTCGAGCGGATCCGGACATCATCATGGTTGGCGAGATGCGCGACAAGGAAACGGCTGGCACCGGCATTGAAGCATCGCTTACGGGTCACCTGGTGTTCGCGACGCTGCACACGAACAGCGCGCCGGAATCGATTATCCGCCTGCTGGACATGGGTATGGATCCCTTCAACTTCGCAGACGCGCTGCTGGGCATTCTCGCGCAGCGTCTGGCCAAGCGCCTGTGCGGCAAGTGCAAGAAGCCACATGAGGCGACACCCGAGGAAATCCAGTCGCTGGTGGTCGAATATGCGATGGAACTGAAGAATACCGAGTCCTGGAAAAAGGATCCGAAGACGGCGGAAGCGAAAATGCTGGAGGACTGGATTACCAACTACGGCGGTGAAAATGGCAAGCTGGTGATCCATGACCCCGTTGGCTGCGAAGTCTGCGGCGGCAGCGGTTACAAGGGCCGGGTCGGCCTGCACGAACTGCTGGTGGGAACGGATGCGCTGAAAAAGAACATCCAGGAGCATGCGCGCGTCGCCGAAATGGTGGCTACTGCCCTGGAGTTTGGCATGCGTACCCTGAAACAGGACGGCATCGAAAAAGTGCTGATGGGCATTACCGACATGAAACAGGTGCGTGCGGTCTGTATCAAGTAATCGCCGTGAAGAGACGTGTAAGCCACAAGTGATTTGCCTATTCCGGACGGGGCGATGAATCGTAAGCAGGGTCCTTCTCCGCAGGGGGAATTGACGCACCGGCTCGGAGAATTGCTGCGTATCGGTGTGGCGCTCTCCAAGGAGCGCGATATCAACCGCCTCCTTGAAGCTATTCTGATCGCTGCCAAGGACATTACCAACGCCGACGGCGGTACGCTTTACCGGATGACCGACGACCACCAGTCGTTGCGCTTTGAAATCATGCGCAATGATTCCCTGGGAATCGCCATGGGCGGAACCAGCGGTGCCAATATTCCGTTTTATCCCGTCAATCTGTTCGACAAGGAAGGTAAACCGGTGCTCAGCATGGTTGCGGCTTACGCTGTACATCATGACCGTTCCGTGAACGTTTCCGACGCCTATACAGAAGCCGGCTTCGACTTTTCCGGGACCAAGAATTTCGACAAAAAAACGGGCTACCGATCAACGTCCTTCCTGACCGTGCCGATGAAGAACCACGAGGAGGAAATTATCGGTGTTCTGCAGCTGATCAATGCCAAAGACCGGAACACGGGTCAGGTCGTGGCTTTTTCCGAAGATGATCAGCAGTTGGCCGAATCCCTGGCTTCCCAGGCTGCAATTGCGCTGACCAACCGGTTGCTGATCAATCATCTGGAGACACTGTTCGAGTCGTTCATCCAGATGATCAATGCGGCGATCGATGATAAATCGCCTTATACCGGCGGTCATTGCGAGCGCGTGCCGACGCTGACGATGATGCTGGCCGATGCAGTCAATAACTGTAAATCGGGACCGCTCAGCAGCTTTTCGATGAGCGATCGTGACCGTTATGAACTGAAAATCGCCGGCTTGCTGCATGATTGCGGCAAGGTAACGACACCGGTGCATGTGGTCGACAAAGCGACCAAGCTGCAGACGATTTATGACCGCATCGGATTGATTGACACCCGGTTTGAAATCATCCGGCGTGACGCCCAGCTCGCAATGCTGACAGGTGCGGCCAGCGAAACGATGACCCGTTCGCTGATGAAGGATATCGAGGACGACCGGGAATTCCTGCATCGCGCCAATATCGGCGTTGAGGCCATGTGCGACGAGGATATCGCGCGGGTCAGGACGATTGCATCACGTTACCGCTGGTGCGACGCGAGTGGCAGGACAGTGGATTTTCTGACAGCCGAGGAAGTTGAGAATCTGACGATACGCGCCGGCACCCTGACCGCGGCCGAGCGCCAGATCATCAATCACCACATTGAAGTGACCATTCAGATGCTGGAGTCCCTGCCCTGGCCGAAACATCTGCGCAATGTCCCGGAGTACGCCGGAGGGCATCACGAACGCATGGACGGCAAAGGGTACCCGCGCGGTCTTTTGCGGGATCAGATGTCGGTGCAAGCGCGCTGTATGGGTATTGCCGATATCTTTGAGGCGCTGACCGCAAAGGATCGCCCTTACAAGAAGGGCAAGACGCTGACCGAGTCGCTGACCATACTCGGCAAGTTCAAGCTCAACGGCCACATCGATCCGGATTTGTTTGATGTCTTTATGTGGGAGCGGGTCTACGAGAAATACGCCAAAGAGTTTCTCAGCCCGGAGCAGATTGATGTAGTTGATCCATCAAAAATCCCGGGATACAGGCCACCGTTGGTATAGGGTGGCTGTGGCATCTGGGGTGGTATGACAATATTTGTCACATCCTGCCCTTGATTGTTTGAGTTGACCGAATGCCCCATATTGTGGATATCTCTGGCCAGTTTAACTGATCTCAGCACTGTGATCTTATGCACATCCTTGCTGAAGTTGTCCAAGATCGGATTAATAAATATATATTAATCAAATGGTTAAATAATCGCCTCGGAGAGGGGCTCTTTACGGCAGCAAGGTGGTACATCCCTTGCATCTCAGTTGAACGCGGGTTACTTCCTGCTAAACGCCTGACCAATCTTTAAGGAGCATCGACAATGAGAAACATGCAAAAAGGCTTCACGCTGATCGAACTGATGATCGTCGTTGCGATTATCGGCATTCTGGCCGCTATCGCCATCCCGCAGTACCAGGACTACATCACGCGTGCGAAGTGGCAGGACAATATTGCCCGCGTTCAGTCCTACAAGACCGCGATTGCTGAATGTCTGCAAAACAACAATGGCTTCATCACCCTGTGTGACTCATCGGCCCAAGTGATAAGTGCTACTGGCGCTACTTTCCCGGCCCCCGGCGGCAACCTCTCCGCCATTACTCAGACCGCTACTACCGGAGCCATTGTTCTGGTCGGCACTGCGGGCGTAGGTGATTGCACCGTGACCATGACCCCGGCAGCCGGCACCACGTCCGTGACTTGGGGCTTCACCAACAGCGGCACGGGTTGCGGTAAATCGAAAACCGGCGTGGGTACCTGATCTATCGCCTGTTTGCAAAAAACCCCGGTTCGCCGGGGTTTTTTTTGTCCTGATTTCTGCAATTTCTGTTGTGAAAGTTGAAGACGGTCTGTGAGGCCGTATTCGATCCGGCGTTAAATTCCAGCAGCGACAATTTTGAAACCTCAGTTCACAGTAAGTGTTAGCGGGAAATTCTCGGGATGGCTTGATGTCCTGCGTCAGCCTTTGTCGTGGCCGTTACTGGTTGTTGCCTTATATCTGTTTCTTGCGCCGAACATAGATTTTGCCTTTCATCTGGACTCACACGACGGACAGCGTATAGCCCAGCTTGCGGCTATCGGACTGTCGGTGTTGCTGCTGTTGGTTTCGTCGAGGGTAAGAGTGGCGTTTGAGGGTGCCTGGACACATTTGCCTCTCTGGAGCCGGTTGGTCTTGACTGCCGTTTTCGTGCTGGGTTTGGTTTCGGCATTGCAGGCGCCGTTACCGCGCTGGGCCCTGCTGGAATGGGGAATGTCGCTGTTGTTGTTGGTTGTTGCATTTACCGTAGCTGCCGCCCGCCGGGAACTTGGCGAGCCTGTAGATATCATGCTGGTGATGCTCTGCTTCGGCACCGCGCTTGCCTATGCCGTGACGACTTGCAGTATTTATCTCGCCATGCTTTTGGCCAGTCCGGCTTATGGTGTGGGCTTTGACATGCGCGAACTCTATACCGGGTTTTCAAACATCCGGTTTTTCGGTTATGTGCAGACCATGTTACTGCCCTTCCTTCTGCTGCCGGCTTTGTATTGGGGGGCAACCCCGACACGTCGTGTACTGCTTTGCTGTGTTCCTGCGATCTGGTGGATGCTCGCGGTCGGCTCAGGCACGCGAGGAACTTGGATTGCATTATTGGCTGGGTTTATTGCTGGGCTATGGTTTGGTGGCAGCATCAGTCGCAGATGGGCGATTTGGCAACTCGGCGGATTGTTGAGTGGTCTGATGATTTACGCCACTTTAGTATTAGGGTTGCCACAACTGTTTGAGTTGCCGGTGTCATTTCTACATCGAACTGGGGATATCATTTCATTGTCTTTGCGTGAAGTGATCTGGTCCATGGCACTGAAATTAACATCAGAATATCCATGGTTTGGTGTTGGCCCAATGCACTTCGCTTATTGGAAAAACGAGGTTGCGGCGCATCCACACAACGCTGTGTTGCAGTGGTTCGCGGAATGGGGTGTTCCCGCAGCATTGCTTTTGACCGTTCTATGGGCTGCAGGCGGCATTGCCCTGACGCGATACGTTCGGCGTGCTGCAGGTCACGGTGTGGAAAGGGCGCGGCTTTTTCGCGTGGCTTTGCTGGCTGCGTTAACCGGTGCTTCGGCCCAATCAATGGTTGATGGCGTGATGGTCATGCCGGTCAGCCAGATGCTCCTGGTCCTGCTTGCCGGTTGGGCCATGGGGACAATGCCGTCCCCCCGGGTAATCGCCCCGATCGGTATCGCTGAACGCATGTTATTGGGATTCGCGGTGGTTATTGCGGCAACGATGGTTGTTTGTGGCCTTGCTCCCGAGATCACCGATCTTGCCGGGCGGCAGAAAATATATCTCGAGGGATTGCATGAAGGAGCGCGTCTGCTGCCGCGTTTCTGGACGCAAGGATGGATCGGACCGTAAGTGCGGATGTTGAGTGCATCAGCCGCGGGCAACGACCGATGTTTTATGACTACTTGTGATAAAGTTGAATTTCGTTTTTGGTGAGTCAAATTGCTTAATTAAGCGAGGCCCGCAGCTGATTTTTATCGGTTGCAGTCGATATCCAATCAACCTGAATTGTTGAGCAAGCGATGTCCATTCTGACTTGGTTTGATACCAAAGAAGTCGATGAATTTGCCCGTACGCTGGCTGCAGATCTCATCGGTCGCTTTCCGCCTCCGCCCGGCCCTGCAAAAAAAGCAACGCCGGAGCGCATGCGTAATACGCATGACGCCATTGTCTCGCGGGCGGCAGCTTTTGCGCGGGCGCATACAATCAACTGGTTCAAGAAGGCGCATCTGGGAAATACCTTCAAATGGGCATTGCTGGATGCCGGTTATGATCAGGAGTTCGTGGACATCATGACGCACGATCTTCTGTTGGCTATTACACCCGTAAGGCAGAAGACTTAGCATTGCCCGCTAATGAATAAGCTGTTGCGGGATGCTTGGCGCGCTTTCACCGGGCTGAAAACCGGTGCCTCGCAACGTGATCACGAGGAGGCTACGGAATCCGGCGACGTTGGTCGTTCGGATGTCGATGCTGAGTTTGAGAGCGCATTGGCGCTTCATCAGTCTGGTCGCTTGTCCGAAGCCCAAAGGGCCTATCAAGAAATTCTGAAACTGGCGCCAGACCATGCACCTGCCTTGCATTTTCTGGGCGTGAGCTATGGGCAGAGCGGCAATCTTGTGCAGGCCGAAAATTTGATACGGCAATCCATCGGTTTGCAACCGGTCGCGGAATATTTCAGCAACCTCGCCATGGTGCTTGAAGGGCAAAGCCGGCTTGACGAAGCCATTGCCGCCCGGAAAAAAACCGCAGAACTGGTGCCTGATAATCCGGCAGTGTATGGGGCGCTGGGTGAAACACTGGTTGCTGCTGGGAGGTTCGTGGAAGCTGAGCATTCATTCCGGGCGGCGCTTGAGCGCGACACGGAAGATGCTGATCTTTTTTTTAAGCTCGCGGCAGTGCTCGTCAGGTTAAAGCGCGATGCCGAGGCGGTCGAGGTCTACCGGCAAGCGTTGGTGCTACGCCCTTCATTTCCGGATGCTTGTAACAATTTGGCTAACCTGCTGGCAGGCATGGGACGGGATGTGGACGCGGAGTCGACCTACCGCCAAGCCCTTGCCCAGCAACCCGGCTCCGCGGCAATTCATTGCAATCTGGGTTTCTTGTTCCAAAGGGCGGGTCGTTTTGATGAGGCTGAAACGGCTTACAAGGAAGCCATGGCAATACAGCCCGATTTTGCAGTCGCCTTTAATGGTTTCGGCAATCTTTGTGCGGCGCGAGGCCGCAGTTTCGAGAGTGAGCAGGCATACCGGCGTGCCATAGCCCTGCAGCCTGAATATGCGGATGCCTACAATAATCTCGGCAATTTGCTGAGAAGCCTCGGCCGGCCGGATGATGCAGAGACGGCCTACAGGCAGTCTTTGGCGTTGAAGCCCGATTTTGCAAAGGCCTGGAGCAATCTTGGTTTTCTGATGGAAGATGTTGCGCGACTGGATGAGGCGGAAACCGCTTATCAACGCGTGCTCTCGCTGACAGCCGAAGATGCGGATGTGCACTTCAATCTGGCCAATTTCTACTCCAGGACGAATCGCAATGCCGAGGCTGAAGCCGCCTATCGCTGCGCGTTGTCGCTGCGCTCAGAATATCCTGAAGCTTGCAGTAATCTCGGTGCGCTTCTCCAGAGAGGGGGGCGACTGAAAGAGGCTGAAGTTTTCTTTCGCCAGGCACTGACGCTGGCCCCCGATTCTGCTGCTCCGCATTACAACCTGGCAGGCCTTTTGCTCGAGACTCGCGAGTATGTCGGTGCGGAGGATATGCTGGTCCGGGCGCTTGAGTTGCAACCGGATCTGGCCGATGCCTGCAATCGTCTTGGTACCCTCTACAAAGAAACCGGGCGTGTAGTCGAAGCCGAGGCGGCTTATCGCCGTGCTCTCGAATTGCAACCGGACAGCGCAGGGAATCTCACCAACCTGGCATTGTTGCTGCACGAAGTTGAGCGTTTCACGGAGGCTGAAGATTTTTACCGTGCGGCGCTGAATCTAGATCCCGAAAATGATTTTGCCCAATACAATTTCGGACTGTATTGCCTGTCTTTGGGAAGACTTGGGGAGGGGTGGGGGAGGTATGAGCGGCGCTGGCAGATGAAGGGTTTCAATGCCTTGCGGCATCAGTCCCCGCAACGGCCATGGCAGGGTGAACCGCTGGCGGACCAGTCCATGGTGGTCTGGCAGGAGCAGGGCGTGGGTGATGTCATCCTGTATTCCGGTTTGATTCCCGATCTGCTGGAACGAGGTCCGCGTCTGATTCTGGAGTGCGAGGCAAGACTGGTTTCGCTACTGGCACGTTCATTCCCGCAGGCAAAGGTCGTGATGCGCAGCGACATTGCGCATCCGGCGACGCAGGAAGCCCGTTGGCAGAGTCCATTGGGTTCATTGTGCCGCTGGCTGCGCTCGAGTCATGAGGATTTCAAGTGGCATGGTGCATACCTGAAGCCTGACGCAAAGCGGGCTTTGGAATTCAGGGAGCGCTACCGCCGCTTGGGGAGCGGGCCTGTTATCGGCATCTCCTGGCGCAGTGGCAATTACAAAGTCGGGACAAGAAAAAGTCTTTTATTATCGGCGCTGGCACCTCTGCTGAAATTGCCGGGGGCCATCTTTGTCAATTTGCAGTACGGGGATTGCACCGATGAACTCGAGAATCTGGCGCGGGTTTCGGGGGTGACGCTTTATACCGATGATGAGGTTGATTCACTGAAAGATCTGGATACTTTTGCCGCCCAGGTGGCGGCCATGGATCTGATCATTTCAACCAGCAACACGACCGTGCATTTTGCCGGTGCTTTGGATATCCCGGTTTGGACCATGCTTCCCAGAGGGGATGCCCTGCTTTGGTACTGGTTCCGTGACCGAGAGACCAGTGAATGGTACCCGAGCATGCGTTTGTTCAGGCAGGATAGTCCCGGTGATTGGTCGGGTCCGATCGGCCGTATCAAAGCGTTGCTGCCCGAATTCATTGCGGCCTATCAAGGCGGCTGATCAAGGGTTTCGGAGCGTTGCGGCGCGGCTGATTTGCATGCAATACAACGGTTCATAAAAAGGTGGTGCCGTGTCAGAGGGTGTAGGCCGAAGAATTTTTTCCGGTTGGTGGTCGAAGCTGCGCGGGAAACCTGCGGAGCCGCAGACTGGTGGCGCGAGCCATCCCGCTACGGTTGATGATGCGGCGGCCCTGCAAGCCGAGTTTGAACGTGGTGTTGAACGGCATCGGCAGGGCCAGCTTGATGTTGCCGAGGCGATTTACCGCTCTTTGCTGGAGCGACAGCCGCAGGCCGCCGAAGTGTTGCATTCCATGGGAGTCCTGCAGGCGCAGCGACAGCATTTTGAGGAAGCGGTGGTCTGGATGGGACGGGCCGCGGAGGCAGACCCCGGGCATGTAACGGCCCGCGTTAACCGTGGCAATCTGCTGCGTGCGCTGGGACGTCGTGAAGAGGCGTTATCGAGCTACAGTGATGCTCTGATTATTGCCCCGGGCCATGTTGATGCCCTGCTAAAGCATGGGGAATTGCTGCTTGCCTTGAACAGGCCGGCAGATGCTATTGCCAGTTATGACAGGGCACTGACAATCAAGCCGGGGTCTGTGGACGTGCTCAACAGCCGAGGCATTGTACTTGCCCGTTTGGGCCGCAAATCAGAGGCGTTGGAGAGCTATGACTGTGCAGCAACCGGTGATCCCGGGAATGCTGAAGTTTTTAACAATCGGGGCGCTGTGCTGGCCGATATGGGGCGACATGACGAGGCCCTCGCCAGCTACGACAGGGCCATCGCAATCAGACCGGACTTTACGGGATTTATCGATAACCGCGCAGGTTTGTTGCGCGTCATGGGAAGGCACGAGGAGGTTTCGCAGGCTTACTCGAGATTGCTCGAGTTGACGCCTGATGACGGTCATGCGTTGGGGCATAAACTGTATGCCGACACGCATATCTGCGGATGGTTAAATCGTGAAAGCGAGATCCAGTACCTGTTGCAGCATGTCGAGGCGGGGGCCAATATTTTGCCGTTTACAGTGCTGGTTGCAGCAGATTCCGGCAACGCTCAGCTTGCATGCTCTCGGAATTACGCCCGGCGTAAATATCCGGTGGCGGCAAAGCCGCTTTGGAGCAGCGAGTCCTGTCGCCACGAACGGATCCGGATTGCTTATCTGTCCGCCGATTTTCATCTGCATGCGACGTCACAGTTGATGGCCGAGTTGTTCGAGCGGCATGACCGTGAACGTTTCGAAATCTCGGCATGGTCCTTCGGCCCTGAAACCGGTGACGCGATGCGTGCGCGCCTGCGTGCGGCCTTTGAGATTTTTCATGATGTGCGCGATGTCAGCGATGACGATGTGGCCGCCCGGCTGCGGGCCACGGGAATAGACATCGCTGTCGATCTTAAGGGGTATTCAAAGGATGGTCGTCCGGGAATATTTGCGAGGCGCGTGGCGCCGATTCAGGTGAATTACCTGGGTTATCCCGGAACAACGGGTGCGGACTGCATGGACTACATCATCGGCGATGCCGAGGTAATTCCGGAAGGCCATGAAGCGTATTA
>CANHZX010000069.1 GCA_947465215.1 Betaproteobacteria bacterium
AGGCCACCCATGCCGCGCTGATTCCCATCCGCAAAAATGCTGCGTGGTGGGCGATGACCCAGGACGAACGCCGCCACATCCTCGAAGAACAGTCGCAGCACATCGCCATCGGACTCAAATACCTGCCCGCCATCGCAAGGCGGCTGCACCACTGCCGCGACCTCGGCGGCGCCGAACCTTTCGACTTTGTCACCTGGTTTGAATTCGCACCGGCCGATACCGGCGCCTTCAATGAACTGCTTGCCGCGCTGCGCGCATCGCCGGAGTGGCAATACGTTGACCGTGAAGTGGATATCCGCCTGAAACAGGCCTCCGGCTAGGCCGTTCCACGTGTTCCGACCGGATGCGCGATCAGGGCTAGAATGCGGCCATCCCATCCATCCGAACCGACTGGAACCGCCATGAACAAATCCCTGCTGACCGCGCTCGCTGCCGCCATCCTGGCCCTGCCCGCCATCCCCGCAGCCGCGCAGAACATGAAGCCCGGCCTGTGGGAGATCAACAACAAGATGGGCGGCAGCGGCAATATGGGGGCCCAGATGGCCGCTGCCCAGACCGAGATGCAGAAGCAGCTCGCAGCGATGCCGCCCGAGCAGCGCAAGCAGATGGAAAAAATGATGGCCGACAAGGGCGTCGGCATGGCCGCGGGCAGCGGCGGCGGCACCGCAGTGCGCGTCTGCATCAGCAAGGAAATGGCTGCACGCAATGAACCGCCTGCCCAACAGGGCGACTGCAAACAGGAATCGCTGCAGAAAAGTGGTAACACCACCAAATTTAAATTCACCTGCAGCAAACCGCCGACCACCGGCGAAGGCGAATACACGATGCTGAGCCCCGAGGCTTACACCATGAAAATGAAAACCACCAGCCAGGTCAAAGGCAAGTCCGAGGAAATGACCATCGACGCCCAGGGCAAGTTCATTTCCAGCGACTGCGGCAACCTGAAGCCGATCAAAGGCTGAACGCCGATGAGCGCCGAACAACGCCTCCGCGAACTCGGGCTCACGCTGCCTTCGGGCAGCGCACCCGCCGCCAATTACACCAATGCCGTGCGCAGCGGCAATCTGCTCTTCATCGCCGGCAAGGCCCCTCTGCCGGAAAACGGCAAGCTGCCCAAAGGCAAACTCGGCCGCGAATACAGCACTGAAGACGGCTACCGCTTCGCGCGCTCCGCGGGGCTGGACCTGATCGCCGTGGCCAAAACCGAACTCCGCTCGCTCGACCGCATCGTACGCATCGTTGAAGTCCAGGGCTTCATCAACGCCACCGATGATTTCGAGGAACACCCCAAGGTGCTCAATGGCTGCTCCGATCTGCTGGTCGAAGTCTTCGGCGAGCGTGGCATTCACGCAAGATCGGTGCTCGGCGCGAACTCCCTGCGCGGCGGCGTGCCGATCATCGTCAAAGCCACACTTGAAATTCTTCCGGACTGAATCAATACCAGTAAAAAAACAAAACAACACGAGGGAACGTATCTTGAACTTCGCACGCACAGCCATCGCCGGCGCACTACTAGCACTCAACACCACGGCCCACGCCGCCGAACAGTACCCGAGCAAAGTCATCCGCATGATCGTACCGCTCGCCCCCGGCGGCACGGGCGACACGCTGGCCCGTACCGTCGGCGATGAAATGAGCAAGACCCTCGGCACCAATATCGTCGTCGACAACCGCCCAGGCGCCGGTGGCCTGATCGGCACGCAGACAGTCGCCGGCGCTGCGCCCGACGGCTATACGCTGATCAATGTCAGCCCCTCGCACGTCATCACCCCAGCGCTGTATAGCGGCAAGACCTACGACCCGATCAAGGATTTCGAAGCGGTGATCCACATCGCCAACACCTACCAGATCATCGTCGCCCACCCGTCCATGCCAGCGAAGAACCTGAAGGAACTGATCGACCTCGCGAAAAAGACCCCGGGCAAACTGTCCTACGGCTCCGCCGGCACCGGCTCGGCGACGCACCTGAACATGGAGCTGTTCAAATCCATGGCCGGTGTCGACATCACGCACATCCCCTACAAAGGCAGCACCTTTGCACGCATGGACACCGTCGGCGGCCAGGTGCAACTCGCGATGGACGGCCTGCTTCCGGTATTGCCGCTGATCAAGGAAGGCAAACTGCGCCCGCTCGGCCTGACCAGCAGCAAACGCTCGCCGATCGCCCCGGACATCCCCACCATCGGCGAAACCGTCCCCGGCTATGCCACCGACACCTGGTACGGCATCCTCGCCCCCGCCAAAACACCCAAAGCCATCATCACCACGCTGCACGGCGCTGCGCTAAAAGCGATGAACACGCCGGCAACGGCGGCGCGCTTGAAACAGTTGGGGACTGATCCGGTGGGCGGCACTTCAGAACAGTTTGCGAAACTGATTGCGAGTGAAGCGAAGCTTTGGGCGAAGGTGGTGCAGGTTTCGGGGGCGAAGGTTAACTAAGCGCCGGACCACCCCGGCGACCTTGAAGCACCAGCGCATCACAGCCCTCTATAATGTCGCCTCCGAACAAAGCCCCACAGCGAGACCCGACATGCAAACCAAAATCCCCTGCGTCATCATGCGCGGCGGCACCTCCCGCGGCCCCTTCCTCCTCCAGGATGACCTGCCGTCCGACCCCACAACCAGAGACGAAGTCCTTCTGGCCATCATGGGCTCCCCCCATGAAATCCAGGTCGACGGCATCGGCGGTTCGCATTCGGTGACCAGCAAGGTCGCGATGATCAGCAAATCCAATCGGCCCGACGCCGACATCGATTATTTTTTCGCGCAGGTGCAGATCCACGAGAAATTCGTCGACACCAAACCAACCTGCGGCAACATGCTGGTCGCCGTCGGCCCCTTCGCCATCGACGCCGGACTGGTGCCGGCGCAGGACGGTGAAACGACGGTGCGCATCCACAGCGTCAACACCGGTGCACTGGTCGAGGCCATCGTGCAGACGCCCGGCAAACAGGTGCAGTACGAAGGCGACGCGTCGATCGACGGCGTGCCCGGCACTGCGGCGCCGGTGGGCATCAATTTCAGCGAGGCCATCGGCTCGGTCACCGGCAAGCTGCTGCCGACCGGCAAACCGCGTGACGTGATCGACGGCGTGGAAGTGAGCTGTGTGGATATTGCGATGCCGATCGTGATGATGCGCGCGGCCGACATGGGTAAGACTGGTTATGAAAGCGCGGTAGAACTGGATGCTGACCGCGCACTGATGGATCGCATGGAAGGCATCCGTCGCAAAGCCGGGTTGCTGATGGGCATGGGCGATGTGTCGAAAAACGTCGTACCGAAAATCGCCCTGCTCGCCAAACCGCGGCAGGGTGGCACGATCAGCTCACGTTATTTCGTGCCCGAGACCTGCCACAAATCGCATCCGGTCACTGGCACGGTATGCATCAGCGCCGCCTGCGCGATTCCCGGCACGCTGGCCGCCGAGATCGCGCCGCTGAAACCCGCGCCGCAGGGCATGGTGAAGATTGAACACCCGTCGGGGATGATCCTGATTGATCTGGATGCCGACTTCACCAACGGTAAACAGGAACTGCGCCGCGCTGCACTGGTGCGCACAGCACGCCGCATTTTCGAAGGACTGATCAACGTGCCGTCGAAAATCTGGGCCGGCAAATCGGCCGCTGCGAAGCACGCATCCTGAGCCTTCATTGATGACGGCTAAAACAGTCGCCGTCATCGGCGGCGGCTACGCCGGCATGGCAGCGGCTGTGGAACTCGCCGGCCGCGGTGTTCCGGTCACGGTGTTTGAAGCGGCGCCCGCGCTGGGCGGCCGCGCACGCCGCGTCACAGTCAACGAGACTGCGCTCGACAACGGGCTACATATTCTGATCGGGGCCTACAGCGAGACACTGCGGTTGATCGACAAGGTCGCCCCCAAACGTGATTCCTTTTTGCGTCTGCCGCTGGACCTGCAGATCCACAATCAATTTCATCTGCGCGCGCCGAAGCTGCCGGCGCCGCTGCATGTGGCGTGGGCGCTGTTCACCGCCAAAGGCCTGAACTTCGAGCACAAACGCGCGGCCGCGCGTTTCATGAATACGATGAAGGCCTGCAGTTACCGCCTCCAGCAGGACTGCACGGTCGAAGCACTCTTCGCAAAAAATCAGCAACCGTCTGTTTTAATTGAGTATTTATGGGCACCACTGTGCGTGGCTGCACTTAACACGCCGATGCAGCGCGCTTCGGCGCAGGTCTTCCTGAATGTGCTGCGCGACAGTCTCGGCGCCAGTCGCGCCGCCAGCGATCTGCTGCTTGCGCGAACCGATCTCACCGCACTGCTTCCGAAGCCGGCGGCTGAATACGTGCGCGCCTGCGGCGGACAGGTCGAAGTCGGCGCGACGGTTGAACGCATCACGCATGACGGCGAAGGATTTACGTTGCAGGTGCAGGGCCATGCGCGACCGTTTGACCGGGTGATCTGCGCCGTCGCCCCGCATCGCGCGGCGCCGCTGCTCGCGGACATCGCAGAACTGCAAAGCGCCGCGCAGCAGATTGAAGCGCTGCAGTACGAACCGATTCATTCGGTGTGGCTGCAGTTCGACGGTGAGGTGACACTGCCCTCGCCGATGATCGGCCTCGCCAACAGTCCGGCGCAGTGGTTGTTTGACCGCGGAACCATCTGCGGCCAGCGCGGACTGATCGGCGCGGTGATCAGCGCTTCGGAAGAACATGTCGGTGAAGCACAGGATGAACTGGCAACGCGCGTGGTCGCGGATATCGAAAAAGCCTTCGGCCAGCTACCGAAACTGCTGTGGCACCGCGTCATCGCCGAAAAACGCGCTACGTTCAGCTGCACGCCGGGCCTGAAGCGCCCTGCGGCTGAGACGCCCTGCCCGGGTTTTGTACTGGCCGGCGACTATGTGGCAGGGGATTACCCGGCAACGATCGAAGCCGCTGTGCGCAGCGGCATCGCCGCCGCCGGCTTGATCCGCTGAATCGGCGGGTCGGCAGCGTATAATCCCGTAATAAATCATCAACATGGAGAGGGAAATGGCCGAACGCGAAGCCATGGAGTATGACGTCGTCATCGTCGGTGCCGGTCCCGCCGGTCTCGGTGCGGCAATCCGCCTGAAACAGCTGGCTGCGGAACAGGGCCGTGAGGTCAATGTCTGCGTGCTCGAAAAGGGCTCGGAAGTCGGCGCGCACATCCTCTCCGGCGCGGTGATGGACCCGATCGCGCTGAATGAACTGATCCCTGACTGGAAGGAAAAAGAAGCGCCGCTCAATGCGCCGGTCAGTGAAGACCGCTTCATGATCCTCAGCGAAACCGGCGCCTTAAAGATTCCGTCGGTGCTGCTTCCGGAGTGTTTCCAGAATCACGGCAACTATGTCGTCAGCCTCGGCAATGTCGTGCGCTGGATGGGCCAGCAGGCCGAAGCGCTGGGTGTGGAGATATTCCCCGGCTTTGCTGCCGCCGAAGTGCTGTTCCATGAAGACGGCCACGTCAAAGGTGTCGCCACCGGCGACATGGGCATCGGTCGCGACGGCCAGCCCACCGACGCGCATCAGGTCGGCATGGAACTGCATGCCAAATACACCTTCTTTGCAGAAGGCTGCCGCGGGCATCTCGGCAAGCAGCTGCAGGAAAAATTCAATCTGCGTGATGGCGTGGATCCGCAGGTCTACGGCATCGGCCTGAAAGAGCTGTGGGAGATCAAACCGGAACTGCACCAGCCCGGTCTGGTGGTGCACACCGCCGGCTGGCCGCTGCAGAGCGACACTTACGGCGGCTCCTTCCTGTATCACCTGGAAAACAACCAGGTCGCCATCGGTTATGTCGTCGGCCTCGCCTACAAGAATCCGTACCTGAGCCCCTACGAAGAATTCCAGCGTTACAAGACGCATCCGGAAATCCGCAAATTCCTCGAAGGCGGCAAACGCATATCCTACGGCGCACGCGCGATTGCTGCGGGTGGCCTGCAGTCGCTGCCCAAGCTGGTATTCCCAGGCGGTTGCCTCGTCGGCGACGACGCCGGCTTCCTCAATGCCTCGCGCATCAAGGGCAGCCATGCCGCGATCAAGTCGGGCATGCTCGCCGCCGAAGCGGCCTTTGCGGCACTGGCCGAGGAAACGCCGGCACCGGAACTGAACGCTTATCCGGAGTCGTTCAAATCCAGCTGGCTGCATGACGAACTGCACCGCGCGCGGAACTTCAAGCCGTGGATGAGCAAGGGCCTGTGGATGGGCACAATGATGGTCGGGATCGACCAGGTGCTGTTCCGCGGCAAGGCGCCGTGGACGCTGCACCATAACCACGCAGATCATGAATGCATTCGCCCGAAAACCGAATACAAACCGATCACTTATCCGAAACCGGATGGCGTACTGACCTTCGACCGGCTGTCTTCGGTGTTCATATCCAACGTCAACCACAATGAAGACCAGCCGATTCACCTGACGCTGAAGGATGCGTCGGTGCCGGTGAACGTGAATCTGGAACTCTACGACGCGCCTGAGCAGCGCTACTGCCCGGCCGGTGTCTACGAGATCGTGCGCGATGACAACGGTGCGAATCCGCGACTGCAGATCAACTCTCAGAACTGCGTGCACTGCAAGACATGTGACATCAAGGATCCGACGCAGAACATCGTCTGGGTGACCCCGGAAGGCGGCGGCGGGCCCAACTATCCCAATATGTAACGCTACAACAGCCGCCGGCGGCAACGGCGGCCTCATGGAGTCAGGGGCGGGATGAAATTCCTGTTCAAATTGTCGTTGTTCCTGAGCAAACGCCGGGTGAAAACCATGCTGTCGGTGCTGCTCACGCTCACGCTCGGGCTGATGGTCATTGCGACCATCTATTTCACGCTGTTCGACCTGCAGTGGCTGGCGTTCCTCGGCGGCATCCTGTTCGCTGCGGTTCTGTCGATGGCAAGCCAGGCTTCCAAGGCAGAATGGCTGATCATCCGCCGCACCACGCAACTGGAGCGCGTACGCGAGGAAGTCAAACGCGAAGCCGCAAGGCGCAAGATTTCAGAAGACGCCATGCGTGCCACTGACACCCGCATGCGGATGGTCTTCGACCTGATGCCTTCGCCGATCATGTTTGTCGACCGCGACCTGCGCATCCATGACCACAACACCGCCGCCAAAACACTGACGCGCATCCCCGAGGTGCGCATCGAGAACCAGTTGCTTCGCGACATCGTCGGCGCGCAGTACACGGAAATCCTGCCGCACTGCCGCGAAGCACTGACCGGCACCAAGGTCGAATACCAGATCCTCTGGCCCAACAGCGAACTCTACCGGGTCAAGCATGTGCCCCACCCCGCAGGCACCGACCACCCGCTCGGCTTTTATATGATCATGCTGTCGATGAACATACCGGCAGCAACGCCGGCGGTGAAATCACGAGACAGCGCCGAGAGCCACAGCACGCACGCCGACGCGCACGCCGCGATCACCAGCGATAGCGGCGAAACCATGTATCTGCATTCGATCGGCGAACAGTTGATGGGCGGCGACGACCCGCGCAGCAAGCTGATCCGGGCCATTGAACGCGACGAATTCATTCTTTACGCGCAGAAAATCCTTCCGCTGAAGTCAATGCCCTTTGACCACGGCTGCTACGAAATACTGCTGCGGCTCAAGGAAGAGGAAGATAACCTGCTGCCGCCCGGCGGATTCATACCGGTGGCGGAACGTTATGGCCTGACCCAAGAGATCGACCGGTGGGTCATTCGTACGACGCTCGGATGGTCGATGCAACAGAAGCGGGACCATCCGGACTGGGACATCCCGATGTACTGCGTGAACCTGTCCGAGAGTTCGGTCGGCGACATGGAGTTCGCGCGTTATGTGCGCACCGAGCTGCAGCGGAGTGGCTTCCCGGCCTCACAACTGTGCTTCGAAATCGGCGAACTTGACACCATCGCCCACCATGAAAATGTTGCGCATTTCATCGCCGCACTGAAACCGGTTGGTTGCCGCTTTACAGTGGACTCTTTCGGCAGCATCAAGCTGTCGTTTGCACACCTGAGCGGACTGGCCGTTGATTTCATCAAGATCGACGGCGTGCTGATCCAGAACCTGTTCAAGACGCCGATGATGATGACCAAGCTGAAAGCCATTGTCAGCGTCTGCGAAAAACTCGGCGTGCACACCATCGCGGAATTTGTCGAGGATGACAAAACGCTGGCCGCGCTGAAGGACGTCGGGATTGATTACGCCCAGGGCTTTGGTATCGACCGCCCCGGTCCGATCAGCAAGGCGCTGGATAAAAAGGCCTGATCGGACAAACCCCGCACCGCGCGGGAATACCTTATAAGGTATTGTTTTAAAATAACTTTTCTATAAAGCCTCAAACACACCGGCAGCACCCATACCGGTGCCGATGCACATTGTCACCATGCCGTATTTCTTGTTGTGACGGCGCAGGCCGTACAAGAGCGTCGCAACGCGGATTGCGCCGGTGGCACCCAGCGGATGGCCCAGCGCAATCGCGCCTCCCAGCGGATTGACCTTCGCCGGATCGAGCCCGAGTTCGCGGATCACCGCCAGTGACTGTGCGGCAAAGGCTTCATTGAGTTCGATCCAATCGAGCTGTGACTGGCTGAGCCCGGCCTGCTGCAGGACTTTGGGAATGGCCTTCACCGGACCGATACCCATCACATCCGGCGGCACACCCGCTACCGCATAACCGACAAAACGGCCCAGCGGTTTGAGGTTGTAACGTTTCACCGCAGCCTCACTCATCAGCACCACGGCACCCGCGCCATCCGACATCTGCGAACTGTTGCCTGCGGTGACGCTGCCCTTGGCGGCGAAGGCTGGCTTCAGTTTCGCCAGCGCCTCGACGGAAGTATCACTGCGCGGACCTTCGTCCCGTTCAGCGCGCCGGGTCTTGACGATGATTTCCCGCGTCTTCAGATCGGGCAGCCGGTCATTGATGTCGTAAGGCGTGATCTCGTTTTTGAATTCTCCAGCATCGGTAGCCCATACCGCACGACGGTGGCTTTCTTCGGCAAACAGGTCCTGGTCTTCGCGACTGACCTTCCATTGCGCGGCGACGCGCTCGGCGGTGATGCCCATGCCGTAGGCGATACCGATGTTTTCATCTTTTGCGAAGATGTCCGGGCTGAAGCTCGGCTTGTTGCCGCCCATCGGCAGCATGCTCATGCTTTCGGTGCCGGCAGCGATCATCACATCGGCTTCGCCGAGGCGGATGCGCGCAGCGGCATCAGCCACAGCCTGAAGCCCGGATGAACAGAAGCGGTTGAGGGTCATGCCCGGCACGGTATCGGGGATGCCGGCGAGCAGCAGGCCGATACGGGCGACGTTCATGCCCTGCTCGCCTTCCGGCATCGCACAGCCGGCGATCACATCACCGATTTCGTGCAGGTCCAGACCGGGGCACTGTGCCACAGCACTTTTCAGCACATGGGCCAGCAGATCATCCGGCCGCACGTTTTTCAGCATGCCGCGCGGCGCCTTGCCCACCGGCGAACGGGTTGCGGCAACGATATAGGCGTCCTGCAGGGATTTGCTCATGTCAGTGCCCTCATCTCAATTCCTCAGGGGTTTGCCGTTTTTGAGCATATGCTCGATGCGCGCCTGTGTTTTCTCCGTCGCCATCAATTCCATGAAATGCTGCAGCTCCAGATCGAGCAGCCATTGCTCATCGACCAGGCTGCCCGCCTCGACATCGCCGCCGCACATGATGGTCGCAACCTTGCCGGCAATCAGGCGGTCGTGCTCGGAGATATAGCCGCCGGCATACATGTTCTCGACAAAGGCGCGAATGGTCGCGATGCCGCTGCGACCGAGCACAGGGATTGCCTTGGCGCGCATTGGCGGCCGGTAACCGGCTGCCGCCATCGCACGCGCTTCGGATTTAGCGATTTCGAGCAATTCAAAACGGTTCATCACCACGCGGTCGGTCGGCCGCAAGTAACCGATCTCACGTGCATGTTCGGCGCTGCGGCTGACTTCGGCCATCGCCACCGCCTTAAAGTATTTCTGGAGGAAGGGTGAGATGTCGCCGCCCTTGGCTTCCACCGCGGCGCGCATCGCGAATTCCTTGCAGCCGCCGCCGGCGGGCAGCAGACCGACGCCGACTTCCACCAAGCCGATATAACTTTCCAGTGTCGCCACTGCGCGGTCGCAATGCATGATGAATTCGCAGCCGCCGCCCAGCGCCATCCCATCCACCGCAGCCACCGTCGGCACCATCGAGTATTTGAGCATCTGCGTCGTTACCTGGAACTGCTCGACGAGGTGCTCGACTTCAGCGAGTTTGCCGGCCATCAACTGGTCTGCGACACCGATTTGCCGCGCGGCCTTCAGCGCCAGCGATTCGGCTTCACGTTTGACGTTCTTGAACAGCTTGCCCAGCGTCGATGGCGCGGCACGATTTTCACCACCACCTGCCGGTGTCTTTTTCAGGTTGGCGCCGACCGAGAACGGCGCTTCGGTCTGCCAGATCACCAGACCGGCGTAGTTACGCTCAGCCTCGGCAATGGCCTGCTGCACGCCTTCCAGCACGTCGTCGCCGATGGTGTGCATGCGACTCTTGAAGCTGACGATGGCGATGTCGTCGCCGGTATGCCAGCAGCGCACGCCATCGGTTTCAAAAATGGTTGAGCCATAACGCCGCTCTTCACCTACCAGTTTGTCCGGGAAAGGCTGACGGCGGTACACCGGCAGCGCCGAGCGTGGCTGATAGGCATCCGGCACCGGAGCAAAGGAACCATCGGGCCGGTGCACACCGGCGCGCGAGGGATTCAGCGCCCAGGCCGGTAACGGTGCGTTGACCATGGTGCGGCCGGCAGCAATGTCTTCAACAATCCAGTCGGTGATCTGACGCCAGCCTGCCGACTGCCAGATTTCAAAGGGCCCGGTATCCCAACCGAAGCCCCAGCGAATAGCGAAATCCAGATCGCGCGCATTGTGTGCGATCGACGCCAGATGCAGCGCGCAGTAATGAAAGCTGTCGCGGAAAATCGACCAGATGAACTGGGCCTGCGGATGGGTCGAGGCATGCAACTGGGCAAAACGTTCGGCGACGTTTTTGTTTTTGAGGATTTCGACCACCGTCTCATCGGCCTTGCCGTCGGCATTGCGGTAGGCTCCCGACTTCAGGTCCAGCACATGAATGTCGCGGCCGACCTTCTGGTAGACGCCCTTACGCGATTTCTGCCCCAGCGCACCCTGATCAATCAGGCCCTGCAGCCAGGCCGGGACACCATAGTATTTGTGCCAGGGGTCTTCCGGCAGCGTGTCGCGCATGGTGTGCACGACATGGGCGAAGGTATCGAGGCCGACCACATCGGCGGTGCGGAAAGTCGCACTGCGCGGCCGCCCGATCAACGAGCCGGTCAGCGCATCGACGGTGTCAAAGCCCGGACCCAGACGTTCGGCATGGTGGATGGTCGCCAGCATCGAAAACACGCCGACGCGGTTGGCGATGAAATTCGGCGTATCTTTGGCGCGCACCACACCCTTGCCCAGCGTGGTGACGAGGAAGCGTTCCAACTCGTCGAGGATGCCCGGTTCTGTGCCGTCGCAGGCAATCAGCTCAACCAGATGCATGTACCGCGGCGGATTGAAAAAGTGCACGCCGCAGAAACGCGGTCGCTGCTGCTCGGGAAACGACGCCGCCAGCCGGTTGATCGACAGGCCTGAGGTATTGCTCGCAAAAATCGTGTGCTCGCCGAGATACGGCGCGACCTTGCGGTAAAGATCGGCCTTCCAGTCCATGCGCTCGGAAATCGCCTCAATGACGATATCGCAGTCGCGCAGGGCTTCGAGATGCTGGTCGTAATTGGCCGGTTCGATCAGATCAGCCACGTCTTTGGTGGCCAGCGGCGACGGCTCGAGCTTCTTGAGGTTGGCAATGGCCTTGAGCACATTGCCGTTGGGGTCGCCTTCCTTCGCTGCCAGCTCAAAGAGCATGACCGGAACGCGCGCATTGATCAGGTGGGCGGCTATCTGCGCACCCATGACGCCGGCGCCGAGCACGGCGACCTTGCGCACCACGAGGGGGGATTGGGACATGGATTGGGCTCCTTGATGCGTGCAACGATTCTAGCATGCGCACAGAGTGCGTTGCGCACTGCAACAGGCGCAAAAAAGGGCGGCCCGCAGGCCGCCCTCCCCAACAGGGTGCGTGATCCTAGAAGCGGTGCGAGTACTGCACCGAAAGGATGTCAGCCTTGTTGTTAAAAGTACCGATCAGGCGGCCTGCAGCAGCGGCATTATTGACCGTGGCGTCCTTGACGAACTCGTGGGCGTAACCGACGTCCAGGGTTCCGGACTGGCTCATCTTGTACTGGACACCGAAGGCCAGCCAGGTACGATCCTGGTCCGGCAGACGCGCGGTGCGGTTGAGGTCATTGCTTGGCGTCGGATCCAGTGCCAGGCCGAAACGCAGCTTGGTATTCGGATCAAGCTTGTAGTTGCCACCGACGCTGATACGCAGCGTGTCTTTCCAGTTATAGGGATCCGAGGACAGCAGCGTGCCGGATGCGCGGTAAACATCCAGACTCTTGACGCTACTCCATCCGGTATAAGTCAGGTCAGCCATCACTTCGACGCGACCGCCCATTGTGCTGAACACGCTCAGTGAAGTCGATTCCGGCACCTTGAGTTTGGCGTTCACGTTGCCGTTGAGAGCTGCTGCCGAAGTACCGGTGAAAATGGCTGTACCTTCGAGCTTGTAATCAATCGAAGAGCGGTAAGCAAAGCCGATGCGGGTGCTGGGTGTCATCTGCATCAGCAGGCCGAAGTTGAAACCGTAGCCGATGTCGTCAGCCGCCAGCGTGACATTACCGGAAGCGCCGGCGCCGGTGAAGCGCGACAGCTTGGCGTCGATTTTCTGCACGCTAAGACCGCCGCCGATCGACAGTGAATCATTGACCTTGTAGCCCAGAGAAGGATTCAGGTTGATGGTCTTGATCGCGGACTCCAGCGCGACCGTTTGTCCCTGCCAGCCGGGTGCATAGTCCGTGCTGAGACCGAAGGGCACGTTCACCGCAAAACCGAAACGCAGCTGCGGGCTGATATCCATTTTATAAAAGGCATTGGGGATGAACGCGAGTTCACCGCCATCACCGCCATTACCCGTGCCGAGACCACCGGGCACCGTCGAACCGTTGTCGGTGAACTTGAACGAAGGCAGCACAATATGACCGGAGACCACAGCCTCGCGTCCTGCGGGCAGCGCCATCAGCGCCGCGGGATTGGACCATGCGACGCTGGCATCATCCGCAGCCGCCGCGCCGCCGGCAAAGGCGTTGCCGGTACCGCTGCCGCTTTGCGTGCCAATACCAAAACCGCCTGCGCTGGCTGTTGTGGAAAGCGATGACAAGGCCAGTGCGACTGCCATCAAGGAAACACGCTGATTCATACGGGACACAATCCACCTCCAACCTTATGATTGATTAAGATTTATTAAGATCAGTCAGATTTTGCAAAGTAATCTTACGCTCGGCAAAAAATTACGCAAACCACCGGCGATGTCATTGTTGTGCCGACACCACACGTGGCCGCCGGTTAGCATCCACCGCGACATAGGTCAACACCGCCTCGGTCACCCGAACGCATTCTTCGCGTTCAGGACGCCGCTGCGCATAAACCGTCACGTCAACCGTAATGGATGTGCGACCGA
>CANHZX010000070.1 GCA_947465215.1 Betaproteobacteria bacterium
CGGAAGAGTTGGGCTATATCGCATTGCAGTGCCCGGAATGCGAGCACTACCACGTGCAGGCCGAGAATCTGATTGTCGAAGTGCTTGATGAGTCCGGCGAACCCTGTCGACCAGGGGGGGCCGGCCAGATCGTGGTGTCAACGCTGCATAACTTTGCGATGCCGCTGTTGCGTTATGTCAATGGCGATTATGCGGAAGTCGGCGAGTCTTGCTGCTGCGGTCGCGGACTGCCGTTGTTGAACCGCATTGTCGGCCGGCAGCGCAATATGGTGGTGCGTCCGGGCGGCGTCCGTCACTGGCCCAGTTTTCCATCGGAAAAATGGCGTGATGTCGCTCCTATCGTGCAGATTCAGTTAGTGCAGGATGCGATTGACCATATCGAAGCGCGTCTGGTGCTCAGGCGTATGCTGGCGGGCGATGAGGGCGCCCGTTTGGTCGCGGTGTTACAGGATTGCCTGGATTATCCCTTCAACATCACGCTGATCCAGGTCGACGATATTCCGCGAGGTACGGGCAACAAGTATGAAGACTTTGTTTCGCTGATTGCCGGATGACGCAGATTACTGCGTCAGCTTTTTAAGTTTGCTCATCCACTCCGCTGCCTGGGATTCCGCATCCGCGATGCGGTCATTTCTCCCCTCGGTTTCGGCAGTGTGTTGGCTGCTACGTCGTCACCTTGCAACGCAGCGACACGCACCCAGTAATAGGCCTGCCGTACATCTTTCGGCACACCTTTCCCCTCGTGGTGCATCATGCCGAGGTTGTGCTGGGCCTGGACATGGCCGCGGCGTGAGGCTTCGCGGAACCAGCGCGCCGCGCGCTCGTAGTCGATGGTGACGCCTTCACCGGTGATATAGGTCAGCCCGAGGTTGTACTGCGCACCGGGATCGTTCTGGATCGCGGCGAAGTTCCACCAGCGGTACGCTTCCGTCATGTTTTTACTGACGCCGTAACCGCGTGCATACATCAGGCAGATACTGGTCTGCGCCCGGGCATCGCCGGCTTTGGCAAGCCGGAGATACCATTCGACCGCCTTCTTGAAGTCCTGATCGGCGCCGTTGCTGCCGACGTAATAACTTTCGGCGAGCTTGTGCATGGCCGAGCGGTCGCCGGCGGCGGCGCGCTGGGTCAGGTCTTCGATGGTGATCTTGCTGTCGGCTGCCTGTGCGATGCAGGCCGCCACGCTGAGGAGCAGTGCGGCGAGCCTAGGCCGCCACACGGTCATGCACCTCGAAGCGGTAGTCGTGGGCGTGACGTTCGTCCCTTGAATACTGTTTCGTGTTTTGCAGTTGCCAGTGGGCGGGATTGAATGCCGGCATCTGGGTATCGCCGTCGGGTTCGGCATCGACCACGGTCAGATAGAGGCGGTCGGCCATCGGCATCGCCGCGCGATACAGCTCACCGCCGCCGATGATGAAAATTTCGCTGTCGCCGGCGCACAGCGTGACGGCTTGTTCCAGCGTGTGGGCGATCTTGGCGCCGGGCACGGCGTAATCGGGCTGACGGGTGACAATCACCGTGGTTCGTCCCGGCAGCAGGCGGCCGATTGATTCGTGGGTCTTGCGACCCATGATGATGTGATGTCCCATGGTGACCTGCTTAAACAGCTGCAGTTCGTTCGGCAGGTGCCAGGGAATCTTGCCCTTGGCGCCGATTACCCTGTTTTTGGCCATGGCGACGATCATCGACAGCCGCGGTTTGGCTGTTGCGTTCATGCCTTACACCGCCACCGGCGCTTTGATTGCCGGGTGCGGGTTGTAGTTATCCAGCGTGAAGTCATCGTATTTGAAAGCGAACAGGTCTTTTACTGCCGGGTTCAGTTTCATTACCGGCAGTGGGCGCAGTTCGCGCGACAGCTGTTCTTTCACCTGTTCCATGTGGTTCAGATAAATGTGCGTGTCGCCGAAGGTGTGCACGAAGTCTCCCGGCTTGAGTCCGCAGACCTGAGCGATCATCATCGTCAGCAGCGCATACGACGCGATGTTGAAGGGCACACCGAGGAACATGTCGGCACTGCGCTGATAGAGCTGGCAGGACAGTTTGCCGTCGGCGACGTAAAACTGGAAGAAGGCGTGGCAGGGCATCAGCGCCATTTTGTCGAGATCGGCGACATTCCATGCCGAGACGATCATGCGCCGAGAATCGGGATTGGTTTTGAGCTGCTGAAGCACCTGGCTGATCTGGTCGATGTGACGGCCATCAGCTGCAGGCCAGGAGCGCCATTGATAACCGTAAACCGGACCGAGGTCGCCGTCGGAACGCGCCCATTCATCCCAGATTGAAACGCCGTTGTCCTTCAGGTATTTGACGTTGGTGTCGCCTTGCAGAAACCAAAGCAGTTCGTGGATGATCGATTTCAGGTGCACCTTCTTGGTGGTTACCAGTGGAAAGCCCGCGCTCAGATCAAAGCGCAGCTGTGCGCCGAACACCGAGATCGTGCCGGTGCCGGTACGGTCGGACTTGCGGGTGCCGGTTTCGAGCACGTGACGCAGGAGGTCGTGATAGGGGCGCATGGACGCGGGGTTACCCGGAACGGTTGAATATGGCAGCGATTTTAGCAGGCCGCGAGGTGGTCGCCGCTATAATCACGGCAACCAATTTACGGATTTCCGAGATGCTTGCCCGACTGAATGCCCGTTCCGAATTCCCAGCCGCCCGGCTGCTGAATAAAGCCAGCCATCTGCTGATTATCGCGCCTGCCGGTATCGCATTGCCGACATTGCCGCTGCATGAAATTCTGGAGAAAACGCTGGTACGCCGGCGTAAAAAAGCGGCCGACCTGGCGAAAGGCGCGATCACTGCGGAAACCGCGGATGGCGCGCTGGTGTCATGGGTGACCCCGGACACGAAAAAAACAGCGTTCGAGCAACACACCCTGCTGCGCAAGGCTGTTGGCGCGCTGCTCGCCGAGCAACCCGAAACATTGACCATCGTGGTCACCGGAGCGGCATCGACCCGGCGCGAGCTGGCCGAGCGCGCGGTCTATGTCACCTGGGTGAACGGTATTCTGCTGCCGCAGCGCAAGAAAACCCCCGATCAGAAGCCGCTGAAAACCATCGAGCTCTTCGGTTACCGGTCTACCGACGGTTTTGCGCAGGCACGGGCGGTCGCCGAAGGCAATGTGCTGTGCCGTGAACTGACGGTGACGGCGCCGAATGAACTGACGCCGGGTGCTTACCGCAAACGTCTGGCGGCGCTGGCGAAGGCGCAGGGCTGGACGCGCGAGGAATACGATTTCAAAAAACTCAAGCGCATGGGCGCGGGCGCGTTCTGTGCGGTGGCACAGGGTAGCGACGAAGCGGATGCGGCGATCGTCCGGCTGCGTTACCGGCCGCGCGGCGCGAACAAAACCGTGGCGCTGGTGGGCAAGGGTATTTGCTTTGATACCGGCGGGCATAACCTGAAACCGGCGCGTTACATGCAGGGAATGCATGAAGATATGAACGGTTCAGCAGTGGCGCTTGGCATTCTCAATGCCGCGACGGCAGCCAAGATCAAAGTCAATATCGACTGCTGGCTGGCGCTGGCGCAGAACCACTTGAGCCCGCGCGCCTACAAGCAGAACGATATCGTGACGGCACTCAATGGCACCACGATTGAAGTTGTTCACACCGATGCCGAGGGTCGCATGGTGCTGGCCGATACGCTGACGCTGGCGGCGCGCGCGAAGCCGGATGTGATGGTCGATTTCGCGACGCTGACGGGTTCCATGCATGTCGCACTGGGCAGCCGTTACAGCGGTATTTTTGCGACCAGCGACGAACTGGCTGAGTTTGCGTTGCAGGCGGGCGTGGCTTCCGGCGAGCGCCTCTGTGCCTTCCCGATGGATGAGGATTACGACGGTGCGCTCGACAGCACGGTGGCCGACGTCAAGCAATGCACGCTGGATGGTGAGGCTGACCACATCCTGGCCGCAAGGCTGCTGCAGCGCTTCACCGACAAGACGCCGTGGATCCACATGGATCTGTCGGCGCACGGCTGCAAGGGCGGGCTGGGTGCGGTGGCGACGGACTGCACCGGCTTTGGTGTGGCCTGGGGCAAACTTTTTCTCGCCGGCTATGAACGGAATTAGGCGTCGCCTCCCGCGACCTGCGTAGTTGATTCCCAGGATTACCTTTTTTTGTCCCAGACGTAGCGGACCAGCCGCTGCCAGCGGTTCTGCGGTTGCTTCAGTGCATTCGGACCGCGGCTGAGCTGGTCCCGGGCGTGGCTTTTTTTCACCAGCTCGTGCAGCTCGCGCATGTTCATGCCGCCGGGGCCCTTAATCTGTTCCAGGTCGGTTTTGTCGGGATCGGTTTTGTCGTTCATGCGCTGACTCTTTTCACCCCGTCGGGTGCGGTGACGGCTATGTTAAACTTCGTGCTTGATTTTAATGGAGTTTTTACGTTATGTCGGGCAGCACGCTGGGTACCCTCTTCTGCGTTACTTCCTTTGGTGAATCCCACGGGCCGGCGATCGGCTGTGTGGTCGACGGCTGTCCGCCGGGACTGGCGCTGAGCGAAGCCGACATCCAGCTGGAGCTGGATCGCCGCAAGCCCGGAACCTCGCGCCATGTCACGCAGCGTCGCGAGGAAGACAAAGTCGAAATTCTGTCGGGTGTGTTCGAAGGTAAAACCACGGGCACCCCGATCGGCCTGCTGATCCGCAACACCGACCAGCGCAGCAAGGACTACGGCAAGATCAAAGAGTTGTTCCGTCCCGGCCATGCTGATTACACCTACTGGCAGAAATACGGCGTTCGCGATTATCGAGGCGGCGGGCGTCAGTCCGCGCGCGAAACCGCGGTGCGAGTTGCTGCCGGCGCCATCGCCAAAAAATGGCTGAATGAAAAATACGGCACCGTGATCCGCGGCTATATGTCGCAGCTTGGTCCGGTGGAGATTCCCTTCGTGACGTGGGATGAAGTCGGCAACAATCCCTTCTTCGCCCCGAACGCGCAGATCGTCGACGAACTCGAAACATTCATGGACAAGCTGCGCAAATCCGGTGACTCGGTCGGTGCCAAAATCACCACCGTCGCCACCAGTGTGCCTGTGGGACTGGGCGAGCCGGTGTATGGCAAGCTTGATGCCGATATTGCCTGGAACATGATGAGTATCAACGCGGTGAAGGGCGTCGAGATTGGCGCCGGCTTCGCGTCGATCAGCCAGCGTGGCACCGAACACTCGGATGAAATGACGCCGCAGGGTTTTGTCAGCAACAACGCTGGTGGCGTGCTTGGCGGCATCTCAACCGGACAGGACCTCATCGTCAATGTCGCGGTGAAACCGACTTCAAGCATTCGTCTGGCCCGCCACACCATCGACACCGCGGGCAAGGCCGCGATGATCGAAACCCACGGCCGTCATGATCCCTGTGTCGGTATCCGCGCAACGCCGATCTGCGAAGCGATGCTGGCGCTGACATTGATGGATCACGCCCTGCGCCATCGCGCACAGAACGCTGATGTGAACACCGGCACGCCGGTGATTGCCGCGCAGGCGCCGCAGTCGGTTATCGAGAAACTGCGTGCGGCGGCGGCGGCGGAAAATCCGGATCCGGATGAGGCTTAAACGACCATATAAAGTCGTTTAAAAACAAATACTAAAAGGATGCTGCGCGCAGTCCGGCGCGGTGCCGCACCATGGCCCGGCCGATCCACCTCAATCTCTCCGCGTTCTACTTTTTTTACTTCGCCTATCTCGGCGCCTTTGCGCCGTTTTTTGCGCTGTATCTGACTTCGGTCGGCATGAATGCCGTCGAAATCGGCGTGCTGATGGCACTGCCGCAGTTGACGCGTATCCTCGCGCCGCATCTCTGGGGCTGGCTGGCCGACCACACGGGCCGGCGTATCGGCGTGGTGCGGATTTCCGGTGCGGCGGGGATGGTTGCTTTTCTCGGCGTGTTTGTTGGCGACAGTTTCGCTTGGCTGTTTGCGGTGCTTTTCGCAATGATGTTTTTCTGGAGCGCGGCCTTGCCGCTGGTCGAAGCCACCACGCTGTCCAAGCTGGGTGATGAGACTGCCCGTTATGGCCGCATCCGTGTGTGGGGCTCGGTGGGATTTATCGCGGCCGTGGTCGCAGTTGGTTATCTCATTGACGCCACCGCTCCGCGTTCGGTGTTGTGGGTGATTGCAGGGTTGATGGCGGGCATGTTGCTGCTGTCGTTCACGCTGTCCGAAGCGAAACCGGAGTCGCATGAGAGCGATGATTTGCCGGTGTGGCAGATCGTTCGCAAGCCGGCGGTGCTGGCGGTGATCGGCGCATCAGCGTTGATGGCTGCGGCACACGGGCCGTACTACACCTTCTATACGATTCACCTCGTTGATCACGGCTACAGTAAATCGGCGGCGGGCTGGTTGTGGGCGCTGGGCGTGATCTGCGAGATCGGCATCTTCATCTGGATGTCACGGCTGTATCGCGCGTTCACGCTGCGCAGCATCCTGATCGCCAGCACGCTGCTGGCGGCTTTGCGTTTTGTAGTGATCGGCTGGGGTGCCGACAGCATTGTGCTATTGCTCGCGGCGCAGACTTTGCACGCGGCCAGTTTCGGTTCTTTCCATGCGGCGGCCATCGGGGTTGTGCACAAGCTGTTCCGCGGCCGCCATCAGGCGCGCGGTCAGGCCATTTACGGCAGTCTGGCCTACGGGTTGGGGGGTACTGTCGGGGGGCTCGCCAGCGGTTATGCCTGGGGCGGGCTGGGGCCGGCGCTTACCTTCGCGATGGCGGCGGGTTGCGGGCTGCTGGCGGCGGCGGTGTTGTGGCGCTGGCTGGGGGAGCACTGACCCGGACCTTTCACGGTGTGAACCCGTGCATAGGAGGGGTGCCGACCCTGTGAGATAATTTGCCGTTTCAGTGGCTTGGACACTTAACGGATAATTCTCATGGCAGGCAAGACCTTATACGACAAGCTTTGGGAGAGCCATCTCGTTCGCGAAGAAGCGGACGGTACGGCGCTGATCTATATCGACCGCCATCTGGTACATGAAGTCACCAGCCCGCAGGCCTACGAGGGCCTGAAACTGGCCGGCCGTCCGGTGTGGCGCGTGGATTCCGTGGTTGCCACGGCTGATCACAACACGCCGACGCGCAACTGGGAACGCGGCCTTGATGGCATCACTGATCCGGTGTCGCGTATTCAGGTCGAGACGCTGGACAAGAACATCAAGGAATTCAAGGCCAAGGTCTATTTCCCCTTCCTCGACAAGAAGCAGGGCATTGTCCATGTGATCGGTCCGGAGAACGGCGCAACGCTGCCGGGCATGACCGTGGTTTGCGGTGATTCGCATACCAGCACGCACGGTGCCTGCGCGGCATTGGCCTTCGGCATCGGCACCAGCGAAGTCGAGCATGTGCTGGCAACGCAGTGCATGGTGATGAAAAAGTCGAAGGCGATGCAGATTGTCGTCGAGGGCAAACTCGGGACCGGTGTCACCGGCAAGGATGTGGCGCTCGCGATCATCGGTCACATCGGCACTGCAGGCGGGACCGGACACGCGGTGGAATTCGCCGGCAGCGCGATCCGCAGCCTGTCGATGGAAGGTCGCATGACCCTGTGCAATATGGCGATCGAAGCGGGCGCACGCGCCGGCATGGTTGCGGTCGACGACAAGACGGTTGATTACTTCAAGGGTCGTCTGTTCGCGCCCACCGGTGCGATGTGGGACAAGGCTGCCGCGTACTGGCGCACGCTGGTCAGTGACCCGGATGCGAAGTTCGACAAAGTGATCACGATGAAGGCTGAAGACATCGTGCCGCAGGTGACTTGGGGCACGTCGCCCGAGATGGTGACCACGGTGGACGGCAAGGTGCCGGACCCCGAGAAGGAAATCAATCCGGTGAAGCGCGAAGGTTATGCGCGGGCGCTGGTCTATATGGACCTCAAGCCCAATACGCCGATTCGCGATATCAAGCTCGACAAGGTGTTTATCGGATCCTGTACCAACTCGCGGATTGAAGATCTGCGCGCCGCGGCTGCCGTGGCCAAAGGCCGCAAGGTGGCAGCCAACATCATGCTGGCAATGGTGGTGCCGGGTTCGGGGCAGGTGAAGGCGCAGGCCGAACAGGAAGGGTTGGACAAGATTTTTGTCGAAGCCGGTTTTGAATGGCGTGAACCGGGATGCTCGATGTGCCTGGGCATGAATGAAGATCAACTGAGCCCTGGCGAGCGCTGCGCCTCGACCTCAAACCGCAATTTCGAAGGCCGGCAGGGCGCCGGCGGCAGGACGCATCTGGTCAGTCCGGCGATGGCTGCCGCCGCAGCCGTGGCGGGGCATTTCGTTGATGTTCGCGAATTGAATTGAGGGGAATCGTCAAATGAAACAACTCATCATGATTTTGGTCGCAGCAATGGTATTGAGTGGTTGCAATACTGTCGCTGGCGTCGGTAAAGACATCGAGAAGGCCGGCGAGGCCATTCAGAAATCGACGAAGTAACATGGATAAATTTGTCCGACAGGAAGGGTTGGTCGCGCCGCTGGATCGCGCTAACGTCGATACCGATGCGATCATCCCGAAGCAGTTTCTGAAGTCGATCAAGCGTACGGGCTTTGGCCCTAACCTGTTCGATGAATGGCGCTATCTCGACAAAGGCGAACCGGATCGCGAAAACGCCGGGCGTCCGCTGAATCCGGAGTTCGTGCTGAACCGCCAGCGTTTCATCGGTGCGACGGTGATGCTCGCGCGCGAGAACTTCGGTTGCGGTTCATCACGTGAGCACGCGCCCTGGGCGTTGCTGCAGTTCGGTATCCAGACGATTATTGCACCGAGTTTTGCCGACATTTTTTACAACAACAGCCTGAAAAACGGCCTGCTGTTGATCAAGCTCGATCCGAAAATCATCGACAAGCTGTTCAGTGAAACCAATGCCAATACGGGTTACCGGCTGGCGGTGGATCTGGAGCAGCAGACGGTTACCACGCCGTCTGGTGAAAGCTATTCCTTCGACATTGATCCGCACCGCAAGCATTGCATGCTCAACGGTCTGGACGACATCGGGCTGACGCTGGGACATGCCGACGAAATCCGCGCCTTCGAAGCGAAACACAAGGTGTCTCAGCCCTGGCTGTTTTCCTGATTGTTTCCCTGATCTTCCGCGCTTCGTTCACTTTTTTGTTTTACGGAATCCATAATGAAAATCGCAGTTCTTGCCGGTGACGGCATCGGTCCCGAAATTGTCGGCCAGGCGCTGAAGGTATTGCGTCGTCTCGCCGAAGACGGTCTCAAGCTGGAGTTCGAAGAAGCGCCGTTCGGTGGCGCCGGTTTTGATGCGCACGGCGATCCGCTGCCGGCATCGACGCTGAAGCTGGCGAAAGAAGCCGATGCCGTGCTGTGCGGCGCGGTCGGCGGTCCGAAATACGATGCGCTGCCGCGTGCGCAGCGTCCGGAGCAGGGCATCCTGCGCATCCGCAAGGAATTGGGGCTGTTCGCCAATCTGCGTCCGGCGGTGCTGTATCCGGAACTGGTGCAGGCCTCGACGCTGAAGCCGGAAGTGGTGTCAGGTCTTGATTTGATGATCATCCGTGAACTGACCGGCGATATTTATTTCGGTGAGCCGCGCGGCCGTCGCGACAATGCCCGCGGTGAAAAAGAAGGCTACGACACGATGCTGTACTCGGAGCCGGAAATCCGCCGTATCGCTGAAGTCGGTTTCCAGACCGCGATGAAGCGCGGCAAGAAGCTGTGCTCGGTGGACAAGGAAAACGTGCTGGAGACCAGCCGTTTCTGGCGGGAGATCGTGATCGATGTCGCGAAAAAATATCCTGAGGTGGCGCTGTCGCACATGTATGTGGATAACGCGGCGATGCAGCTGGTTCGTAACCCGAAGCAGTTTGACGTGATCGTCACCGGAAACATCTTTGGCGACATCCTGTCCGACGAGGCCTCGATGCTCACCGGTTCGATCGGCATGCTGCCTTCAGCGTCGCTGAACTCCGGCGGTGGCGGGCTTTACGAGCCCATCCATGGTTCGGCTCCGGACATTGCCGGCAAAAACATAGCCAATCCGCTGGCCACCATTCTTTCGACAGCAATGATGCTGCGTTACACCTTCAACAAGGACGAATGGGCTTACCGGATTGAAGCGGCCGTGAAGAACGTCCTTGCTGCCGGTTACCGCACCCCGGATATTGACGAGGCGGGCGCGAAGAAGGTGGGGACGGTCGAGATGGGCGATGCGGTAGTCGCTGCCCTGTGATTCAGGATATAATGTAATCTATTGTTTTTTAAGGTGTTTTTATGAAGAAGGTCGGTATCATCGGTTGGCGGGGCATGGTGGGTTCGGTGCTCGTGGAGCGCATGCGTGCGGAACGCGACTTTGACCTGATTGCGCCCACGTTCTTTTCGACCTCGCAGGCCGGCGGTCGAGGGCCCGATATCGGCCGTGATACCGGTGCCGTGGCGGATGCCAACAGCATCGATGCCCTGTCCAAAATGGACATCCTGATTTCCTGTCAGGGTGGTGATTACACCAATGCGATTTTCCCCAAGCTGCGTCAGGCCGGCTGGGACGGTTACTGGATTGATGCGGCTTCGGCGCTGCGCATGGAATCCGACGCGGTGATCATCCTCGATCCGGTCAACCAAGACGTGATCGATGCAGCGATGGCCAAAGGTATCAAGAACTATATCGGCGGCAACTGCACGGTCAGTCTGATGTTGATGGCGATGGGCGGACTGTTCAAGGCCGGCCTGGTCGAGTGGGTGACGGCGATGACCTATCAGGCGGCTTCAGGCGCTGGCGCAGCCAATATGCGTGAACTGATTGCTCAGATGGGGGCCGTGCATGCGGTGGCCAAACCGCTGCTCGACAATCCCTCGTCAGCGATTCTCGAACTCGATCGCATTGTTGCGGATACGCTGCGCAAAGGCGCGGTTCCGACGGAAAACTTCGGTCATCCGCTCGCCGGCAGTCTGTTGCCGTGGATCGACAAGGATCTCGGCAACGGTCAGAGCAAGGAAGAATGGAAAGGCATGGCCGAGACCAACAAGATTCTCGGTCTCGAAGCCAATCCCTTGCCCATTGACGGCGTTTGCGTGCGCATCGGTGCGATGCGCTGCCACAGTCAGGCCCTGACGGTGAAACTCAAGCGCGATCTGCCGCTGGCGGAAATCGAGCAGTTGCTGGCCAAAGCCAATGACTGGGTCAAGGTCATTCCGAATCAGCGTGACGTCACGCTGCGTGAATTGACCCCGACCGCGGTCACCGGCACTTTGACGGTCCCGGTGGGTCGTTTGCGCAAGCTGCCGATGGGTGGGGACTATCTGTCGGCCTTTACCGTGGGCGACCAGCTGCTCTGGGGGGCCGCGGAACCGCTGCGTCGCATGCTGCGGATTGTTCTGGAGTCTGGTGCGGCGCAGCGTGCTTCATCAGTCAAGTTGGTGGCAAGCGCCTGATTTGCTGTTGTTTAGGGCTGTGAAGCCAGGGCTTTCGGCGTTGCTAAAAAGCGGAATTTCCTTTTAGAAATATGTGGTTGGGTGGCAACATTCGACATGGCCTTAGCTTGCATGGCTAACTGATTGATGCTAACTTTCTTGTCCCATAGAAAAACGATACGGGAGCCGCGGTGCGCACATTTACTTTAGGCAAAGCGCTGGTATTGGCGCTGTTGGTTGCGCCTCTCATGGCGCAAGCCGCGGGTTTGGGCCGGCTCACCGTTCAGTCAAACATCGGGCAACCGCTGAGCGCGGAAATCGACCTGGTTTCCGTTCGTGGAGATGAGGCTTCCGCACTGGTGGCGCGTCTGGCTCCTCCGGATGCTTATCAGAAGTCCAATCTCCAGTACAACAACAGCCTGACCGGCCTCAAGCTCAGCGTCGAGAAACGCTCTGACGGCCAGTATTTCATCAAGGTTGCCGGCAGCCGCCCGATCAACGAGCCGTTCATCGATCTGCTGATTGAATTGAGCGGCGGCGGCAACAAACTGGTACGTGAATACACTGCCCTGCTGGATCCGCCGGGTTACGGCCAGCAAATGGCTGCCGCACCGGCGCCCGCACCTGCTCCCGTAACTGCGCCGGTCGCCTCGCGGCCGATCGCCGCACCGGCAGCGCCTGCCGCAGCGCCGATTGCCGCGCCCGTGAGCAAATCAGCACCGGCAGCCGCCACTTCCGGCGGTAAGGCACAGGAATACGGTCCGGTCGGCAAAGGCGAGACGCTGGGCAAAATTGCCGCCAGCCTCAAGCCCCAGGGTGTTTCGCTCGAGCAGATGCTGGTCGGTCTGTATCGCAGCAACCCCGACGCCTTCATCCGTAACAACATGAATCTGGTGAAGTCCGGCAAGATTTTGCGAGTTCCGGACGCGCAGGAACTGTCGGCCATCACCCAAGGTGATGCGGCCAAGGAAGTGCGCACGCAGGTTGCCGATTGGCGCGCCTACAGCGGTCGCTTGGCGGATAAGGTGGGTACTGCGCCCGAAGGCGGCAGCACTGCCCGTGGTCGTATCACGACCAAGGTGGATGATCCCGCGGCATCTGCTTCGAAAGATGTCGTCAAGTTGTCCAAAGGCGAGCCGGGCAAGGGGGGCAAAGCGCTGACTGGTGATGCGAAGGCGCGTGCGATGCAGGAAGAGCTGGTCGCCCGCAACAAGGAACTCGCGGAAGCCAATGAACGCATCGCGCAGCTCGAAAAAACCATCAAGGACACGCAGAAGCTGGCCGAGCTGAAGAGCCCGGGCATGGCTGCTGCCCAACAGAAAGCGGAAGCCGCAAAAGCCAAGTCGGAGCCGGCTAAAGTCGAAACTAAACCCGAATCCAAGCCGGAACCGGCGAAAGCGGAAGCGGCGAAGCCGGCAGAGCCGGTGAAATCCGAGACGGTACCTGAAGTTAAACCGGCTGCAGCGCCGGTTGAGGTGGCAAAGGATGCGAGCGCACCGGCAGCAACCGAGCCGGTGACTGAAGCCAAGCCGGCACCGAAACCGGCGCCGAAACCTGTTGCACCGCCGCCCCCGCCGCCCGAGCCGGAACTGATCGACACCGTCATGGAAAACCTGCCGGTCATCGGCGGTGGTCTGGGTGCACTGGTGCTGGGTGGTCTGGGGTTTGCGGCTATGCGTCGCCGTCGTGCCAGTGCCCAGGATAGCGATGACATTGAACCGGTAATGCCGGCTGCCGTCGCGACGGCCGCTGCTGCATATGACACGGCAGAGGCTGCTGAAGCTGCCGAGCCTGCGGTGGATGATGTGGATCCGGTCGCCGAGGCCGAGGTTTATATCGCTTACGGCCGTGACGGACAGGCTGAAGAAATCCTCAAGGAAGCGATGGCGCGCGATCCGGGCCGAGAGGATGTGCAGGTCAAGTTGGCCGAGGTGTATGCCGCCCGCAAGGATGCCGCTTCGTTTGGAAATGTGGCGGCTTCGCTCAATGCGCTGACCGGCGGAGTCGGCGACAACTGGGTCAAGGTTGCCGCGCTGGGTTATGCGCTGGATCCGGCAAATGCGCTTTATGAAGCCGGCAAAGACATTGCGCCGGTTGAAACGGGAGGCGATGCCGCACTGGGTACCGATCTCGACTTCGATCTGGGCGGTGATGTGGCCGCTACCCCTGACATTTCACTGGATGCGGATTCTGCCGGTGAGGCC